>NZ_JBVIAY010000020.1:0-159155 GCF_055573695.1 Streptomyces sp. NPDC030143 | reverse complement strand
CCTCGTAGCGGCGCTGCTTGGGCTTTCGCGCGGTGCGGCGAGAGTGCGTGCCGGGCGTCGCGACGCCGCGGAGATCCATCAGAAGGGCCCCAGGCTCCGCCGAGCCGTCCGGCCTCGAGGAGCGCGGGGAACCGCGCGACGGGCCACGACGGACCGTCCGACCACATCGCGCGGCCCCCGGGCGGCGCTACCGGATCGGCATCCCCGACAGCGTCCGCGCGATCACCAGCCGCTGGATCTCGCTCGTCCCCTCGAAGATCGTGTAGATGGCCGAGTCCCGGTGCATCCGCTCGACCGGGTACTCCCGCGTGTAGCCGTTGCCACCGAGGATCTGGATGGCCTGCGCGGTCACCTTCTTCGCCGTCTCGCTCGCGAACAGCTTGGACATCGAGCCCTCCGCCGCGGTGAACGGCCTGCCGTTGACCGCCATCCAGGAGGCGCGCCACACCAGCAGGCGGGCGGCGTCGACGGACGTCCGCATGTCGGCGAGCTGGAAGGCCACACCCTGGTTGTCGATGATCGGGCGTCCGAACTGCTCACGCGTCCGGGCGTAGTCGAGGGCCACCTCGTACGCGGCCCGGGCCGTCCCGACGGCCATCGCGCCGACCGCCGGCCGCGAGGCCTCGAACGTGGCCATCGCCGCGTTCTTCACCCGCTCGCCGCCCGCCCTGGCCCGCTCACGGGCCCGCGCCAGCCGCTCGTCCAGCTTCTCCTTGCCACCGAGGAGGCAGGAGCCGGGGACGCGCACGCCGTCGAGGATCACCTCGGCGGTGTGGGAGGCGCGGATGCCGTGCTTCTTGAACTTCTGGCCCTGGGCCAGACCGGGCGTGCCCGGCGGGACGATGAAGGACGCGTGGCCCTTGGAGCCCAGCTCCGGGTCGACGACCGCGACGACGACGTGGACGTTGGCGATACCGCCGTTGGTCGCCCAGGTCTTGGTGCCGTTGATCACCCACTCGTCCTTGGCCTCGTCGTACACGGCCCGCGTCCGCATCGAGGCGACGTCCGAGCCGGCGTCGGGCTCGGAGGAGCAGAACGCCGCGACCTTGACGTCGTTGGCGTCGCCGTACATCTGGGGGATCCAGGTGCCGATCTGCTCCTCGGTGCCGTTGGCCAGGACGCCCACGGCGGCCAGTCCGGTGCCGACGATCGACAGGGCGATGCCCGCGTCGCCCCAGAACAACTCCTCCATGGCCATCGGGATGCCGAGGCCGGTGGGGTCGAAGTACTGCTGCGCGTAGAAGTCGAGGGAGTAGATGCCGACCTTCGCCGCCTCCTGGATGACCGGCCAGGGAGTCTCCTCACGCTCGTCCCATTCGGCGGCCGCGGGGCGGATGACGTCGGCGGCGAAGCCGTGCAGCCAGTCCCGGACCTCCTTCTGTTCGTCGTTGAGCTCCATGGTGAACTCGGCCATGTCCCCTCCAGCGGCGGCAGTGCATGTTACTTGCGGTAACCCGAGTGTGTTACCGGTCGGTAGGAAAAGTCAACTCCCGATGACGGCGCCGGAGCCCTGAAGCCCGTTCGATGTCAGGCTGCTGTCAGGTGTTAGTTTGCGCAGGCGTCACGGAATCAGCACGGGTGGGGAGAGCACATGGACACCACGCAGCGGACCGAGCAGCAGCGGTCCGCCGACCGCCGACGGCGTGAGTTGCTGGAGGCCGCGGACCGCGTGGTGCTCCGGGACGGCCCCCAGGCCTCGATGAACGCGATCGCCGCGGAGGCGGGCATCACCAAGCCGATTCTCTACCGCCACTTCGGCGACAAGGGCGGACTTTACGCCGCCCTTGCCAAACGGCACACGGACGCGCTGCTGGACTCGCTGCGGGCGGCACTGGACGCTCCCGCCGAGCGCCGGGAGCGGGTCGAGGCGACCCTCGACACCTACCTCGCGGCGATCGAGGCCCGGCCTCAGGTGTACCGGTTCCTGATGCACCCCTCCGAGGGCGGTCAGGGCGGGGACCACGGGTTCGACGTCGGCAAGCACTCCGCTCCGCTCCTTCGGCGCATGGGCGAGGAGCTGGCCCAGGTGATCGAGGAGCGGTTGGACCTCGGACCGGGCAGTCAGCAGCTCGCCCGGGTGTGGGGGCACGGGATCGTCGGGATGATGCACGCGGCGGGTGACTGGTGGCTGGGCGAGCGGCCCTGCTCCCGGGCCGAACTGGTGCGCAGCCTCGCCGACCTGTTGTGGGGTCGCCTCGCGGCCGCCGGGGACAAGATGGGGGGCCCGGGGTTCTGACGGCCGGACGCCGGCCACGGACCCGGGCGGGTCCCGGTCGCGCCCGCACGGCGGGGCCCGCCCAGCCGGGCGGGCCCCGCCCGGCTCCGCGGGTCCTAGGGCAGGCCCGCCCGGCTCCAGGGGGCCCGGCTGACCTGGCGCATGAGCCTTCCCCTGCGCCAGCCCTTCACCCGGTCCGCGTACACCGTCCCCTCCACGTGGTCGCACTCGTGCTGCAGGCACCTGGCGAAGAACCCCCTGCCGTGGACCGTCACCGGTTCCCCCGCCACCGTGAGGCCCTCGACCACCGCGTGGTCGTACCGTTCCGTCCCCGCCTCCAGGCCCGGCAGCGACAGGCAGCCCTCCGGACCCCGCAGGACGATCCCGTCCGCCTCGACCAGCCTCGGGTTCACCACATGGCCCAGGTGGCGGACGTCCTCGTCGTCGGGGCAGTCGTAGACGAACACCCGCAGCGACTCCCCCACCTGGTTCGCCGCGAGGCCGACGCCCTGGGCGGCGTACATCGTGGCGAACATGTCCTCGACGAGGCGGGCGAGTTCGGGGCCGAAGTCGGTGACCTCCCGGCAGGGTTCCCGCAAGGCGGGGTCGCCGAGGAGGGTCAGGGGCCGGACGCGCCCTCGGGCGCCCGGGATGGAGCCGTGTCGCATGCCGGCAAGGGTACGGTCCTTTCTGACACGCGCATGCCGCACGGGTGGCGTGGGAGGTGCCGGGATTCGGGAGTGCGAATGGATCTCGATAGGCTGACCGCCTACCACGTTGCCGTCAGGCAGAGGCGCGGCGCGTACGCAAGGAGGATCGAGAACTGATGGCAGGCAACTCGGACCCGCTCACGCCGCGGGCCAAGCTGGCCGTGACCGCGGGCAAGGCGGTCGCGGCGGCATCCCGTGCCGCCGGGCGCGGCAGCGGTTCGGTGATCGGCGGCCGGGTGGCGCTGAAACTCGACCCCGACCTCCTCGCCCGGCTCGCCCAGAACCTGGACGTCGTCCTGGTCTCGGCGACCAACGGCAAGACCACGACCACCCGGCTCATCGCGGAGGCGCTGCGGGCCGCCGGACCGGTCGTGTCCAACGCGCTCGGCGCCAACATGCCCGCCGGCATCACCTCGGCGCTCGCGGGCGGCTCGGAGGCGAGATACGGCGTCATCGAGGTCGACGAGAAGTACCTCGCGGGCGTCGCCAGGGACACCGCCCCCAAGTGCATCGCGCTGCTCAACCTCTCCCGCGACCAGCTCGACCGCGCCGCCGAGACCCGGATGCTCGCGGAGAACTGGCGTGAGGGACTGGCCGGTTCCAAGGCCGTCATCGTCGCCAACGCCGACGACCCGCTGGTGGTGTGGGCCGCGTCCTCCTCCCCCAACGTGATCTGGGTCGCCGCGGGGCAGATGTGGAAGGACGACGCCTGGTCCTGCCCGTCCTGCGGCGGTGTGATGCAGCGTCCGGGCGACGACTGGTTCTGCGGCGACTGCGGCTTCCGCCGGCCGACCCCGAGCTGGGTGCTCTCCGGCGACCACGTCCTGGACCCGCACGGATCCGCCTGGCCGATCCACCTTCAGCTGCCGGGCCGCGCCAACAAGGCCAACGCCGCGTCCTCGGCCGCCGTGGCCGCCGTCTTCGGGGTGCCGCCCCAGGTGGCGCTGGAGCGGATGTACCAGGTGCAGGCCGTCGCCGGACGCTATGACGTCGTGCAGTTCATGCAGCGCGACCTGCGACTGCTGCTGGCGAAGAACCCGGCGGGCTGGCTGGAGACGTTCAGCCTGATCGACCCGCCGCCCACGCCGGTCATCCTGTCGGTGAACGCGCGCGGCGCGGACGGCACCGACACCTCCTGGCTGTGGGACGTCGACTACACGCGGCTCACCGGTCACCCGATCTTCGTCATCGGCGACCGCAGGCTGGACCTCGCGGTGCGGCTGGAGGTCGCCAACCAGCACTTCCAGGTCTGCGAGAGCGTCGACCAGGCCGTGCAGTCGGCGCCGCCGGGCCGCATCGAGGTCATCGCGAACTACACCGCCTTCCAGGACCTGCGCCGTCGCGTGGGCAACTGAGCACGAGGGACCTTCACTTGATGAGCGACAACCAACTGCGGGTCGTCTGGGTCTACCCGGACCTGCTCAGCACCTACGGCGACCAGGGCAACGTCCTGGTCGTGGAGCGGCGGGCCCGACAGCGCGGCCTCGACGTGGCCCGTCTGGACGTGCGCAGCGACCAGCCGATCCCGACCTCCGGCGACATCTACCTGATCGGCGGCGGCGAGGACCGTCCGCAGCGGCTCGCGGCGGAGCGTCTGCGCCGTGACGGGCACCTGTACCAGGCGGTGAACAACGGCGCGATCGTCTTCGCGGTGTGCGCCGGCTACCAGATCCTGGGCCACGAGTTCGTCAACGACCTCGGGCAGCGCGAGCCGGGCCTCGGCCTGCTCGACGTCACCACGACCCGCGGCGAGGGCGAGCGGTGCGTCGGCGACGTCCTCGCGGACATCGACCCGCGACTGGGGCTGCCGCCGCTGACCGGCTTCGAGAACCACCAGGGCGTCACCCACCTCGGCCCGACAGCCCGCCCGTTCGCCCGGGTCCAGCTCGGCCGGGGCAACGGCACCGGCGACGGCACCGAGGGCGCGTTCAACGACACCGTGTTCGGCACCTACATGCACGGCCCGGTGCTGGCCCGCAACCCGCTGATCGCGGACCTGCTGCTGAAGCTGGCGCTCGACGTCAACGCGCTGCCGCCGATCGACGACCGCT
This sequence comes from Streptomyces sp. NPDC030143, assembly GCF_055573695.1. Classification (NCBI taxonomy): domain Bacteria; kingdom Bacillati; phylum Actinomycetota; class Actinomycetes; order Kitasatosporales; family Streptomycetaceae; genus Streptomyces; species Streptomyces sp. NPDC030143. The sequence goes on along the minus strand of NZ_JBVIAY010000020.1, from coordinate 154,179 downwards.
GGTACGAGGCGCTGCGCAACGAGCGCATCGCGGCGGCTCAGCAGCAGCCCGCCTGAGCGGTCTGTTCACCTGATGTTCGGGGTACCGTCAGCAGCCCGTCTGACGGTGCATCCGCACAGGTGAGCGGGCACGTCCAGCAGGCGGACGTGTGCTTCGGTCCCGCCCCCTCCTGCCGCTAGGGTGGCGGGGATCGAGCCGGACAGCGTGGTCCGGACCCGGCCCACGTCAAGAAGGTTGTTCGGGCTATGCGCATTGGTGTCCTCACGTCCGGCGGCGACTGCCCCGGCCTGAACGCCGTCATCCGGTCCGTCGTGCACCGTGCCGTCGCCGACCACGGCGACGAGGTCATCGGCTTCCGGGACGGCTGGAAGGGCCTCCTGGAGTGCGACTACCTCAAGCTCGACCTGGACGCGGTGGGCGGCATCCTCGCCCGCGGCGGCACGATCCTCGGCTCCTCCCGCGTCCAGCCCTCGCATCTGCGGGACGGCGTGGAGCGGGCGCGCGGCCATCTCGCGGAGCTCGGCCTCGACGCCGTCATCCCGATCGGCGGTGAGGGCACCCTCAAGGCCGCCCAGCTGATGGCGGACAACGGGCTGCCCGTCGTGGGGGTGCCCAAGACCATCGACAACGACATCGCAGTCACCGACGTCACCTTCGGCTTCGACACGGCCGTCGGGGTCGCGACGGAGGCGCTCGACCGGCTGAAGACGACCGCCGAGTCCCACCAGCGGGTGCTGGTCGTGGAGGTCATGGGGCGGCACACCGGCTGGATAGCGCTGCACTCCGGGATGGCCGCCGGCGCCCACGCCGTCGTCGTGCCGGAGCGGCCCTTCGACTTCGAGGAGCTCGCCCGCCGGGTCGGCGAGCGGTTCGAGGCGGGCAAGCGGTTCGCGATCGTCGTCGCGGCGGAAGGGGCCAAGCCCCGGCCGGGCACCATGGCCTTCGACGAGGGCGTCAAGGACATCTACGGGCACGAGCGGTTCGCCGGGATCGCCCGGCAGCTCTCCGTCGAGCTGGAGTCGCGGCTCGGCAAGGAGGCCCGTCCGGTGATCCTCGGGCATGTGCAGCGGGGCGGGACCCCGACGGCGTACGACCGGGTGCTGGCGACCCGGTTCGGGTGGCACGCGGTGGAGGCCGTGCACCGGGGCGAGTTCGGCATGATGACGGCCCTGCGGGGGACGGACATCGTGATGGTGTCCCTGGCGGAGGCCGTCCGGACGCTGAAGACGGTGCCGGACGAGCGGTACGCGGAAGCCGAGACCGTGCTGTAGCCGTCGCACGCGACGACGCCCGCCCCCGGTGACGGAGATCGCCGGGGGCGGTCCTACTCTTGGGGCGGCAGGAAACGCACAATCCCCCCACGCACCAGGAGCCGACGGAATGGATCACAGCGGGCACGGCATGACCATGGATCTGCCGCCGTTCACGCTGGCACGGGGGCTGCAGTGGTCGCCGGACCCGTTCTTCCTCGTCGCCTGCCTGCTCGGGCTGGGCCTGTACGGGTGGGGGGTCGTACGGCTGCGACGGCGCGGCGACGCGTGGCCCGTGGGGCGGACGGTGTCGTACGCCGTCGGCGTGCTGACGATCGCGCTCGTGATGTGCACGAAGCTGAACGACTACGGGATGGTCATGTTCAGCGTGCACATGGTGCAGCACATGGTGATCAGCATGCTGTCGCCGATCCTGGTCCTGCTGGGCGCGCCGGTCACGCTGGCGCTGCGGGCGCTGCCGGCGGCGGGCAGGGGGAGCCGGGGACCGCGGGAGCTGCTGCTGATGCTGCTGCACAGCCGGTACATGCGGATCGTCACGCATCCGGCGTTCACCATCCCGCTGTTCATCGCCAGCCTGTACGCGCTGTACTTCACGCCGATCTTCGACTTCCTGATGGGCTCCGGGGCGGGGCACGTCGCGATGATGGTGCACTTCCTCGCCGTGGGCGTGGTGTTCTTCTGGCCGATCATCGGCGTGGACCCGGGGCCGCACCGGCCGGGGTACCTGATGCGGATGCTGGAGCTGTTCGCGGGCATGCCGTTCCACGCGTTCTTCGGGATCGCGCTGATGATGGCGTCGACGCCGATGGTGAAGTCGTTCGAGAACCCGCCCGCCTCCCTCGGCATCGACGCCCTCTCCGACCAGAACGCGGCCGGCGGGATCGCCTGGGCGTTCAGCGAGATCCCCTCGGTGCTGGTCCTGATCGCCCTGCTGTTCCAGTGGTACGGCTCCGAGCAGCGCCAGGCCCGGCGCAAGGACCGCGCCGCCGACCGCGACGGCGACAAGGAGCTGGAGGCGTACAACGCCTACCTGGCGTCGCTGAACACCCGCCGCGGCTGATCCGGACGACACCGGCCGGGCGGTGCGGAGGCGGAACGTCCGCAACGGGTTGGGGCGTCTGTGGCGCGGAGGCGCGCGAGGCCGGGCACCATGGAGGGGGACGCGCCCTGTGGAGGGTGTGCCGGAGGAGGGTGTCGCGATGCCCGGTTCCACGGACGGTTCGACCAGGACGATGGGGGCGCTCACCCTCGGTGGCCTGGTCGTGGTGACCGCCTACACGGTGGCTCTCGGCAGCAACGGCTGGCTGTGGTTCGGCTGGGTCGTGCTGGGGTTGATCACGCTCGCGCTGGTCCTGATGCGGACCACCTGATCCCTACTCCGGCGCGAGACGGCCGCCCGAGTGCACGCCCGGCTGGTACTTCGGCAGCCGGGCGGTGATCTTCATGCCCGCGCCGGGCGCGGTCTCGATGACGAGGCCGTGGTCGTCGCCGTACACCTGGCGGAGCCGGTCGTCGACGTTGGACAGACCGATGCCGCCGGACGGGCTGGTCTCGCCCGCGAGGATCCGGCGCAGCAGGGCCGGGTCCATGCCCGCGCCGTCGTCCTCGATGACGACGAGTGCCTCGGCGCCGCTGTCCTGGGCGGTGATCTGGATGTGGCACTTGTCGGCCTTGCCCTCCAGGCCGTGCTTGACGGCGTTCTCGACGAGGGGCTGCAGACAGAGGAAGGGCAGGGCCACCGGCAGCACCTCGGGGGCGATCTGCAGGGTGACGGCGAGGCGGTCGCCGAAGCGGGCGCGCACGAGCGCCAGGTAGTGGTCGATGGCGTGGAGCTCGTCGGCGAGCGTGGTGAAGTCGCCGTGCCGGCGGAACGAGTAGCGGGTGAAGTCGGCGAACTCCAGGAGCAGCTCACGGGCCCGCTCAGGGTCGGTGCGGACGAACGAGGCGATCACGGCGAGCGAGTTGAAGATGAAATGCGGGGAGATCTGCGCGCGCAGGGCCTTGATCTCGGCCTCGATGAGCCGGGTGCGGGACTGGTCGAGGTCGGCGAGTTCCAGTTGGACGCTCACCCAGCGGGCGACCTCGCCGGCGGCCCGCACGAGGACGGCGGACTCGCGGGGCGCGCAGGCGACGAGCGCGCCGTACACCCGGTCGTCGACGGTGAGCGGGGCGACCACCGCCCAGCGGACGGGGCAGTCGGGCGCGTCGCAGGTCAGCGGGAAGGCCTCGCCGCGTCCGGTGTCCAGCGGGCCGGCGAGGGCGGCCATGATCTCGGTGCGGTGGTGGGCGCCGACGCCGTCCCAGACCAGGACCCGCTCGTCGTCGGTCAGGCACAGCGCGTCCGTGCCGAGCAGGGTGCGCAGCCGGCGGGCCGACTTGCGGGCCGTCTCCTCGGTGAGCCCGGCCCGCAGCGGGGGCGCGGCGAGGGACGCGGTGTGCAGGGTCTGGAAGGTGGCGTGCTCGACGGGTGTGCCGAGGTCGCCGAGGTTCTGCGGGCGGGCGGTGCGCCGGCCGAGCCAGAAGCCGACGGCGAGGAAGGGAAGGATGGCGATGCACAGGCCCGCCAGGAAGCCGCTCACGCCTTCACCTCCCGCAGTTCTTCCGCGCGCAGTTCCTCCGGCAGGTGGAAGCGGGCAAGGATGGCCGCCGTTCCGGCCGGTACGCGGCCCGGGGTGGCCAAGGACACCAGGATCATCGTGAGGAAGCCCAGCGGTACCGACCACAGGGCGGGCCAGGCGAGCAGGGCGTGCAGCCCGCCCGTCACGGGTGGTCCGGCCATGGTGGCGGCGACGGCGAGGAACGCCGAGCCGCCGCCCACGAGCATCCCGGCGGCCGCCCCGGGCGGGGTGAGCCGGCGCCACCAGATGCCGAGGACGAGCAGCGGGCAGAAGGAGGAGGCGGAGACGGCGAAGGCGAGCCCGACCGCGTCGGCCACCGGCAGCCCGCCCACCAGCACACTCGCCGCGAGCGGCACGACCATGGCGAGTCCGGTGCCGAGCCGGAAGTGGCGCACGCCGCGCGACGGCAGGACGTCCTGGGTGAGCACTCCCGCCACGGCCATCGTCAGCCCCGACGCCGTGGACAGGAACGCGGCGAAGGCGCCGCCGGCGACCAGCGCCCCGAGCAGGTCGCCGCCGAGGCCGCCGATCACCCGGTCGGGCAGCAGCAGCACGGCGGCGTCGGCGTCGCCGGTGAGGGCGAGCTCGGGGGCGTACAGACGGCCGAGGGCGCCGTACAGGGGCGGCAGCAGGTAGAAGCCGCCGACCAGGGCGAGGACGGCGACGGTGGTGCGGCGGGCGGCGACGCCGTGCGGGCTGGTGTAGAAGCGGACGACGACGTGCGGCAGGCCCATGGTGCCGAGGAAGGTGGCGAGGATCAGCCCGTACGTGGCGTACAGGGGCCGTTCCTCGCGGCCGGCGGCGAGGGAGGTGGACATGCCGCCGTTGCTGCCGCGGTCGGCGGTGGGGACGGCTGAGCCCTGCGGGAAGGTGAGGCGGGTGCCCTCTCCGATGCGGTGCGTGCCGGCGGGGAGGCCGAGCACGGTGTCGTCGTGCCGACGGCCGTCGACGGTGCCGCTCACGCGGACGGTCAGGGGGGTCTCCAGTCTCAGGTCGACGGTGGCGTCGACGCGGACGGAGCGCTGCTCGCGGAAGGCGGGCGGTTCCTCGAAGGCCTGCCGGGGCGCCCCGTCCGCCTGCCAGGCGAGCACCAGGAAGAGGGCGGGCACGAGGAGGGCGGTGAGCTTCAGCCAGTACTGGAAGGCCTGGACGAAGGTGATGCTGCGCATGCCGCCCGCGGCGACGGTCGCGGTGACGACGACGGCGACGATCAGCCCGCCGAGTGTGTCGGGCGCCCCGGTGAGGACCGTGAGCGTCAGTCCGGCACCCTGGAGCTGGGGCAGCAGGTAGAGCCAGCCCACGCCGACGACGAAGGCGCCCGCGAGCCGCCGCACCGCCGGGGAGGCGAGACGGGCCTCGGCGAAGTCGGGGAGGGTGTAGGCGCCGGAGCGGCGCAGCGGGGCGGCGACGAACAGCAGCAGGACCAGGTATCCGGCGGTGTAGCCGACCGGGTACCAGAGCATGTCGGGGCCCTGGACGAGGACCAGTCCGGCGATGCCGAGGAAGGACGCGGCGGAGAGGTACTCGCCGCTGATCGCCGCCGCGTTCAGGCGGGGGCCGACGGTGCGGGAGGCGACGTAGAAGTCGGAGGTGGTGCGCGAGATGCGCAGGCCGAAGGCGCCGACGAGGACGGTCGCCACGACGACGAGGGCGACGGCGGGGACGGCGAAGGTGGAGTTCATCGGTCCTCGACCAGCCGCATCAGGTCCCGTTCGTTGCGTTCGGCGCGGCGCACGTACCAGCGGGCGAGCAGGATCAGCGGGGCGTAGAGGCAGAAGCCGAGGACGAGCCATTCCAGGCGGCGGGCGTCGGGCAGCGCCGCGAAGAGCAGCGGCAGCGGGCCGATGAGGAGCGCCAGCACGGCGAACACGGTGAGCGCGGCGCGCAGTTGGGTGCGCATGAGGGAGCGGACGTAGGTGTGGCCGAGGGTGGTCTGCTCGTCGATCTCGGTGCGCGGACGGTAGTAGCCGGAGGCATGGGGGTAGCGCCCGCGCGAGCGGAGCCGGGCGTGGGGGAGGGTGCGCCGGGGCGGGCCGGTGACGACGACGCGGCGCTCGGCGGGGTCCTGGTGCGGCACGGTCACGGCCTCCTCATCAGCAGATCCCGCAGCTCACGGGCGTGGCGCCGGCTGACCTGGAGTTCCTCGCCGCCGACGAGGACACTGACGGTGCCGGCGTCCAGGCGGAGTTCGCCGATGTGGCGCAGGGCGACGAGGTGGCGGCGGTGGATGCGGACGAAGCCGCGGGCGCGCCAGCGCTCCTCCAGGGTGGAGAGCGGGATGCGGACGAGGTGGCTGCCGCGGTCGGTGTGCAGGCGGGCGTAGTCGCCCTGGGCCTCGACGTGGGTGATGTCGTCGACGGCGACGAAGCGGGTCACGCCGCCGAGCTCGACGGGTATGTGGTCGGGGTCGGGTTCGTGCACGGGGATGCGCGGGGCGGTGCCGCGCAGCTCGGCGGCGCGGCGGACGGCCTCGGCGAGGCGTTCCTTGCGGACGGGTTTGAGGACGTAGTCGACGGCCTTGAGGTCGAAGGCCTGGACGGCGAAGTCCTCGTGGGCGGTGACGAACACGACGAGCGGCGGGCGGGCGAAGCCGGTGAGCAGCCGGGCCAGGTCGAGGCCGTCCAGGCCGGGCATCTGGATGTCGAGGAAGACGACGTCGACGGCCTCGGGCCCGTCGGGGCCGGACTCCAGGGCACGGTTGATCCGGCGCAGCGCCTCGGTCGCGTCACCGGCGCCCTCCACGCTCCCGATCCGGGGGTCCGCGGTGAGCAGGTACAGCAGCTCCTCCAGCGAGGGGCGTTCGTCGTCGACGGCGAGGGCGCGCAGCATGAAGGTGGAGTGTAGGGGCGATCGCCACGGCTGACACGGGCCGGGGGTGGGACGTCCGTGCTGGATACAGTGCCGCCATGAACAGCACACCGCCGCCGTTCGACGAACTCGACCGGAAGATCCTCACCGCGTTGATGGCGAACGCACGGACGAGCTTCGCCGAGATCGGCACGGCGATCGGGCTGTCGGCGACGGCGGTCAAGCGCCGGGTGGACCGGCTGCGGGACAGCGGGGTGATCACCGGGTTCACGGCGACGGTGAAGCCGTCCGCGCTGGGCTGGCGAACCGAGGCGTACGTGGAGGTGTACTGCGAGGGGGCGGCGCCGCCGCGGCGGCTGGCGGAGGTGGTGCGCAACCATCCGGAGATCACGGCGGCGATGACGGTGACGGGCGGCGCGGACGCGTTGCTGCACGTGCGGGCGCGGGACGTGGAGCACTTCGAGGAGGTGCTGGAGCGCATCCGGGTGGAGCCGTTCATCAGGAAGACGATCAGTGTGATGGTGCTGTCCCACCTGCTGCCGGAGAGCCCGGAGGCGGGCGCCACCCATGCGGCTCCCTCCGGTACGGACTGACGCAGCAGACGTGCGCCGAGCGGACCGATCACGCAGTGATGCTGCGTGAACACGCAGCGATGGTTGCTTGTCGCGCGTGCCTGTCGCTTTCTACCGTGGTGTCCACCCCAAGTCGACATCGTAGGAAAAGCGGAGGAACCCCTCTGTGGCCGTCCGTCGTGTGTCGCGCCCCCGGCGCTTCCTGGTCTGCGAACCCAGACACTTCGCCGTGCAGTACGCCATCAATCCCTGGATGCATCCCGACACTCCCGTCGACGTGGACCTGGCGCAGGAGCAGTGGCGTTCGCTGATCAGCGCCTACCGCGCCCACGGGCACACCGTCGACGCCGTGGAGCCCGCCCCCGGCCTGCCCGACATGGTGTTCGCGGCGAACTCCGCGGTCGTCGTGGGCGGCCGGGTCTTCGGCTCCCTGTTCCACGCGCCCGAGCGGCGCCCGGAGTCCACCCACTACGACACGTGGTTCAAGTCGGCGGGCTACGACGTGTACCGGCCCGAGTCCGTCTGCGAGGGCGAGGGCGACCTGGTGTGGACGGGCCGGTACGTGCTGGCCGGCACCGGGTTCCGCACCACCCGTGAGGCGCACCGGGAGGTGCAGGAGTTCTTCGGCCACCCGGTGATCGGGCTGACCCTGGTGGATCCGCGCTTCTACCACCTGGACACGGCGCTGTTCGTCCTGGACGACGACAACGTCGCCTACTACCCGCAGGCGTTCTCGCCCGGCAGCCGCGAGGTGCTCGCCCGGCTGTACCCGGAGGCGGTGATCGCCACCCGCGACGACGCGATGACGTTCGGTCTGAACTCCGTCTCCGACGGCCGTCACGTCTTCATCGCGCCCCGGGCTGAGGCCCTCGCCACGCGTCTGGCCGAGCGCGGCTACGTCCCCGTCCCCGTCGACCTCTCGGAGTTCCAGAAGGCCGGCGGCGGCATCAAGTGCTGCACCCAGGAGATCCGCTCATGACCGCTCCCGCCCGCACGCGCACCTCCGCCGACCTGATCCGCGCCGAGGAGCCCGTCCTCGCACACAACTACCACCCGCTGCCCGTGGTCGTCGCGCGGGCCGAGGGCGCCTGGGTGGAGGACGTCGAGGGCCGCCGCTACCTCGACATGCTGGCCGGCTACTCGGCCCTGAACTTCGGTCACCGGCACCCGGCGCTGATCGAGGCGGCGCACCGCCAGCTGGACCGGCTCACCCTCACCTCACGTGCCTTCCACAACGACCGCCTCGCCGGGTTCGCCGAGCGGCTCGCGGAGCTGACCGGGCTGGACATGGTGCTGCCGATGAACACGGGCGCGGAAGCGGTCGAGAGCGGTGTGAAGGTGGCTCGCAAGTGGGCCTACGACGTGAAGGGCGTGCCGGCCGACCGGGCGACGATCGTGGTCGCGGCGGACAACTTCCACGGCCGGACGACGACGATCGTCAGCTTCTCCACGGACGAGACGGCCCGGCAGGGCTTCGGCCCCTTCACCCCCGGCTTCCGGGTCGTGCCGTACAACGACCTCGCGGCGCTGGAGGCGGCGGTCGACGAGACGACCGCGGCGGTGCTGCTCGAGCCGATCCAGGGCGAGGCGGGCGTCGTCGTCCCGGACGACGGCTATCTGGCGGGCGTGCGCGAGCTGACCTCCCGCGAGGGCTGCCTTTTCGTCGCGGACGAGATCCAGTCGGGCCTCGGCCGCACGGGCCGCACGCTCGCGGTGGAGCACGAGGGGGTCGTGCCCGACGTGCTGCTGCTGGGCAAGGCGCTGGGCGGCGGCATCGTGCCGGTGTCGGCGGTCGTCGCCCGGCGCGAGGTGCTGGGCGTGCTGCACCCGGGCGAGCACGGTTCCACCTTCGGCGGCAACCCGCTGGCGGCCGCGGTCGGCACGGCGGTGGTCGAACTGCTGGAGACGGGCGAGTTCCAGCGGCGGGCGACGGAGCTGGGCGCCGTCCTGCGGGACGGCCTGACCGGGCTGATCGGCAGGGGCGTCGTCGGCTTCCGCGCCCGCGGCCTGTGGGCGGGCGTCGACGTGGACCCGGCCCTGGGCACGGGCCGCGAGATCAGCGAACGTCTGATGCGGGAGGGGGTCCTGGTCAAGGACACCCACGGCTCGACGATCCGCCTGGCACCCCCGCTGACGATCACGGAGGAGGAGCTGCGGTCGGCTCTGGGGGCGCTCGAGAAGGTGCTGGGCCGAGGGGTCGTCCTCGCACGGTGAGCGCCTGACCAGGCCGCGTGGTCCGGTGCCTCGCGAGGCGCGGTTCCGGGCCGCGCGGCCCGGGCGGGCCCGCAGGGCGCCGCGCACCCGGCCGTACGGACGGGGTGAACATGGGCGGAAGAGGTGGTAGACCACTCTCAGCGACAGAGAGGTCGACCGTGGGCACACAGGACCAGGACGACGTTGCCCGTCGGCGGTTCGACGTGGCGGATGCCGCGCCCCTGCTGCTCGACGCACGGGGCGTGGTCACGAGTTGGACCAGGGACGCCGAGCGGCTGCTCGGCTACGGGTCCGCGCAGGCCGTCGGGAGGGACCTGGCGGTACTGCTGACCCACGGGGACGCCGCACGGGTGCCGGAGGTGCTCGAGCGGTGCCGTCGGGAGGGCGGGTGGTGCGGGCTGCTGTCGGCGGTGCGCGGGGACGGGCGCCCGATCCCGGTGATGGCCCGGTTCACCTCGGCCGACGAACCGGACGGCCCGGCGCGCTGGCTGGTGCTGCTCAGCGAGATGGGTGACGCACCCGGCTGGAGCATGAGCCGCTCGATGCTGGAGCAGATCGTCGGCGGCTCGCCGATCGGCATCGCGGTCGTGGACACCGACCTGCGTTTCGTGTGGTCGAACGCGGCCCTCGCCCGGTTCGGCGGCGGGCCGCCCGAGCGTCGGCTGGGACTGCGGCTGGGGGACGTCCAGCCGGGCCTGGACGCCGAGGCGGTCGAGGCGCGGATGCGGCACGTGCTGGACAGCGGCGAGACCGTCGTCGGCTACGAGCACGTGGGGCGCGTCCGGGCGGCGCCGCACCGGGAGACGGCGCACATGCTGTCGTTCTCCCGGCTCGACGACGACCGAGGTCACCCGATGGGCGTCTACTACACGGTCGTCGACATCACCGACCGTCATCGCGCGCGGCGGCGCCTCGCCCTGCTGGACCGGGCCGGCCGGCGCATCGGCCGCAGCCTGGACATCGAGCGCACGGCGCAGGAGCTCGCCGACGTGGTCGTGCCGGGGTTCGCCGACGCCGTCGCCGTGGACCTGTCGGAGGCGGTGCTGCGCGGTGCGGAACCCGCGGCGGGGCAGGGGCAGACGGCGGACGGGGCGGTGCCACTGTGCCGGGCCGGGCAGCGGTCGGCCGACGAGGAGCCCGCGCGGGCGGAGGAGCGGGCGGGTACCGGTGACCCGGTCGTCGTCACCTACCGGGCCGACTCGCCCCCCGCCCGCTGTCTGACGACCGGCCGGGCCTGGCGCTCGGAGCGGCTCGGGCCGGACGACGGCGGGGACTGGAGCGCCCTCCTGCCGTCCGTGGGCGGCGAGGGGGCCGGGGCGCCCAGTGTGCTGGTCACGCCGGTACGGGCGCGGGGATCCCTCCTGGGCGTCGCCACGTTCCTGCGCCGCCCGGGGCAGGAACCGTTCGACGAGGACGACGTGGTGCTGGCCGAGGAGCTCGTCTCGCGGGCGGCGGTCTGCGTGGACAACGCCCGCCGCTACACCCGCGAGCGTGACGCGGCGCTGGTGCTCCAGCGCAGTCTGCTCCCCCGCCGGCTCCCCGAGCAGGACGCGGTGGAGGTGGCCGCCTGCTACCGTCCGGCCGACGAGCTGACCGGCCTCGGCGGCGACTGGTACGACCTGATCCCGCTGTCGGGGGCCCGGGTGGCGCTCGTCGTGGGCGAGGTGCCCGGGCACGGCATCGGCGCCGCCGCGGCGATGGGGCGGGTACGCACCGCCGTGCGCACCCTGGCCGCCCTGGACCTGCGGCCGGACGAGGTGCTCGCCCACCTCGACGACCTCGTCTCCCGTCCGGCCCACGAGGAGGGCCCCGTTCCGTCCACCGCGGCCGACGCCACCGAGGCCGTGGGGTCGGCGTGCCTGTACGTCGTCTACGACCCGGTCGACGGGCGGTGCGCGATGGCGGCCGCCGGTCACCCGCCCCCGGCGGTGGTGCTGCCCGACGGCACGGTGACGTTCGTCGAGCTGCCGCAGGGACCACCGCTCGGGGCGGGCGGACCGCCGTTCGAGTCGACCGAGCTGGTGCTGCCGGAGGGCAGCACGCTGGCCCTGCACACCGACGGTCTGCTGGCCCGCGGCGAGGAGTGGGCGCTCGACACGGACCGCGGCCGGCTGCGGCGGGCCCTGGAGCTGCGGACGCCCTCGCTGGACCTGCGCTGCCGTGCCGTCGTCGACGCCCTGGTCCCGGACCGGCCGTACGACGACGTGGTCCTGCTGATGGCCCGCACCCGGCTGCTGCCCGCGGACCGGGTCGCGCAGTGGGAGCTGCCCGCCGACCCGGCGGCGGTCGCCGACGCCCGCAAGGCCGCGAGCCGCCGACTGGCGGAGTGGGGCCTGACGGAGCTGTCGTTCACCACCGAGCTGGTCGTCAGCGAGCTCGTCACCAACGCCATCCGGTACGCCCGGGGACCGATCCGACTGCGGTTGATCCGTGAGCACACCCTGGTCTGCGAGGTCCACGACGGCGGCGCCACCGCACCGCACCTGCGCCATCCGCGCACCACGGACGAGGGGGGACGCGGGCTGCTGCTGGTCTCGCAGGTCACCCGGCGCTGGGGCACCCGCTTCGTGCCGGACGGGAAGATCATCTGGGCCGAGCAGCCACTCGGCGACCCCGACGTCGCGGACGGAACGGCTCCCGCGAGGTGAGACGGCCGGTCCCACCCCCGCCCCGCATGAGAAAATGCGACAAAAGCGGCAGATGGGGCATGGTCCAATGGGCGACTCGGTGATCGACTACGCGGCGGTGTTCCAGGCCCTGCCGGGCATGGTGGCGCTGCTCACCCCCGACCTGACCTTCGCCGACGCCAACGAGGAGTTCCTGCGGGTGGCCGGCCGCAGGCGAGAGCACGTGGTCGGCCGCAACCTCTTCGAGGTGTTCCCCGACAACCCCCACAACCCCGCCGCGAGCGGCATGCGCAATCTGGAGGCGTCGCTGCGCAGGGTGATGACCACCGGCGAGCGCGACGCCATGGCGCTGCAGCGCTACGACGTGGAGTCGCCCGACCGGCCCGGCGAGTGGGAGGAGCGGTACTGGAGTCCGGTCAACGCGCCGGTGAGCGGCCCGGACGGCTCGGTGGTGCTGCTGGTGCACCGCGTCGAGGAGGTCACCGAGCTGATCCGGGCCCGGGGCGGCCGTACCGGGATCCGGGCCGGCAGCCGGACCCGGGTGCTGGAGGCCGAGCTGTACACGCGCGCCCGCGAACTGCAGGAGCTCAACGAGCGCCTGCGTCACGCACACGCCCGTGAACGCGAGGTGGCCCTCGCCCTCCAGGAGGCGATGCTGCCCGCCCGTCGACAGGTACGGCACCAGAGCGCGGCCGTGCGCTATCGGCCCGCGGTGGGCGCGCTGAACGTCTGCGGGGACTGGTACGACCTGGTCGACCTCGTCGGCGGCAACCGGATCGGGGTGTCGGTCGGCGACGTGGTGGGCCACGGTCTGGAGGCCGCCGGGGTGATGGGCCAGCTGCGCAGCGCGCTCAGCGCCGCCTCCCGGGTCGCGGACGGGCCCGCCCAGGCACTGGACGTGCTCGGCCGGTACGCGCACGTCGTGGACGGCGCCGAGTCGGCCACCGCGGTCACCACGTTCATCGACTTCGACCACCACACCATCACCTACAGCAGCGCCGGCCATCCCCCGCCGATGCTGGTGCACGCCGACGGGCGGGTGGAGTGCCTGGACGAGGCCACCGACCCCCCGCTCGACGCCCGCCCCGACCCGGTCCCCCGGCCGCAGGCGGACACCACCTTCGACGCCGGCGCCACCCTCGCGCTGTACACCGACGGCCTGGTGGAGCGGCGCCACGAGCACCTCGACACCGGTCTGGTCCGGCTGGCCGACTCCCTCGCCCGGCACCGGGATGCGGACCCCGAGACGCTCGCCGACGCCGTCCTGCTGGAGCTGCTGCCGCCCGGCGGCGCGACCGACGACACGGCGCTCGTCATCGTGCGGCTGTGACACGGGCCCGCGCGGTGACGCAGCGTCAGCCGGCCGGGTTCCGGCGACACCCGCACCCGCCTAGACTGGCAGGCCTCGCCATGCCTGTTGACCTGCCGGAACACCGCGGCGCCGCCGACGCGTCGGACTGAGGAGCGACCCTTTGTTCTACTACCTCCTGAAATACGTGGTGTTGGGACCGCTGCTGCGCGTGGTGTTCCGGCCCCGCATAGAGGGGCTCGACCACGTGCCGGCCTCGGGTGCGGCGATCGTCGCGGGCAACCACCTGTCGTTCTCGGACCACTTCCTGATGCCCGCGATCCTCAGGCGGCGCATCACGTTCCTCGCCAAGGCCGAGTACTTCACGGGTCCCGGCATCAAGGGCCGTCTGACCGCGGCGTTCTTCCGCAGCGCCGGCCAGATCCCGGTCGACCGCTCCGGCAAGGAGGCGGGCCAGGCCGCGATCCGCGAGGGCCTCGGCGTCCTCTCCAAGGACGAGCTGCTCGGCATCTACCCGGAGGGCACCCGCTCGCACGACGGCCGTCTCTACAAGGGCAAGGTCGGCGTCGCGGTGATGGCCCTGAAGGCCGGGGTGCCGGTGATCCCCTGCGCGATGATCGGCACCTTCGAGGCGCAGCCGCCGGGCAAGGTGATCCCCCGTGTCCACCCCGTGGTGATCCGTTTCGGCGAGCCGCTGGACTTCTCCCGCTACGCGGGGATGGAGCACGAGAAGGCCGTCCTGCGCGCGATCACCGACGAGATCATGTACGCGATCCTGTCGCTGTCGGGACAGGAGTACGTCGACCAGTACGCGGCCGTGGTCAAGGCGGAGGAGGCGGCGGCCAGGGAGAAGGCGCGCAGGTTCCCCCGGATGCCGCTGAGCTGAGGGCCCGCGACGACGGTGAGGGGCGGCCGGTACGATCCGGCCGCCCCTCGTCGTCGTACGGCGGAGCCTACGGCTTGGGCGTGGCGTGCGGGGCGCAGGTCACGTCCGCGGTGTCCAGCTCGCCGGTGAGGAGGTAGGCGTCGACCCGGGTGTTGACGCAGGGGTTGACCAGGCCGGTGACGCCGTGGGAGCCCGCGTCCCGCTCGGTGATCAGACGGGAGCCCTTGAAGCGCTGGTGCAGTTCGACGGCGCCCTCGTAGGGGGTGGCCGCGTCACGCTCGGACTGCACGATCAGCACCGGCGGCAGATTCCTGTGGGTCGTGACGTCCACCGGGGTCTGCTGCTTGGCCGGCCAGAAGGCACAGGGCAGGTTCATCCAGGCGTTGGCCCAGGTCATGAACGGGTGGTCCTTGTGCAGCCGGGTGTTGTCGCGGTTCCACGTCCGCCAGCTGGTCGGCCACTTCGCGTCGGTGCACTCGACGGCCGTGTAGACGGCGTTGCCGTTCTCGGCGGTGGCGTTGCCGACGGTGTCCGTCAGGTCCGGCGCGGCCGCGTCCACGAGGGCCTGGGGGTCACCGGCGAAGTACTTGCTGAAGGCGGTGGCGACCGGCACCCACGAGGAGTCGTAGTACGGGGCACTCTGGAAGAAGGAGATCAGCTCGGCCGGGCCGACGACCCCGCCGAGGGGGCTCTTCTTGGCGGTGGCGCGCAGGGCGAGCCACTTGGCCTGGACGGCGGCCCGGGTGGTGCCGAGGTGGAAGGTCGCGTCGTTGGCGGCGACCCAGTCCTGCCAGTCCTTCCAGCGGCCCTCGAAGGCGACGTCCTGGTCAAGGTTGGCCTGGTACCAGATCTTCTCGCGGGACGGGTTGACGACGCTGTCCACGACCATCCGGCGGACGTGGCCCGGGAACAGCGTGCCGTAGACGGCACCGATGTACGTGCCGTAGGAGACGCCGAGGAAGTTGAGCTTCTTCTCGCCGAGGGCGGCGCGGATGACGTCCAGGTCCCGCACGGTGTTCGGCGTCGTCATGTACGGCAGCATCTCGCCGCTGCGCTCGTCGCAGCCCTCGGCGTACTCACGGGCCAGCTTGATCTGGGCCAGCTTGTCGGCCTCGCTGTCCGGCACCGGGTCGGCCTTGGGCGCCTTGACGAACTCCTGCGGGTCGGCGCAGGAGATGGGCGCGGACTTGCCGACGCCGCGCGGGTCGAAGCCCACGAAGTCGTAGGCCTTGGCGACGTTGGCCCATACGGGCGCCTTGGTGACCACGCGGCGCGGGAAGCGCAGTCCGGAGCCGCCGGGGCCGCCGGGGTTGTAGAGGAGGGCGCCCTGGCGCTCCCCCTTGGTACCGGTGTTGCCGATGCGGTCGACGGCGAGCTTGATCTGCTTGCCGTAGGGCTTGGCGTAGTCGAGCGGCACGGTGACCCAGCCGCACTGGATCGGCTTCTCCAGGCCCCAGTCGGCGGGACAGTCCTGCCAGTCGATGCCGGCCTTCGCGGCGCGCTCCGCGGCGACGGCGGCGCCGCGCATCTCCCGGTCCTGACCCGGACGGCCGCTGGTCGCGCTCGCCGTGGGCGCGGCGAGCGCGCCGGCCATCAGGGTCGCGGCGACGAGTGCGCCGGCCGAACGGATCGCGGCGGTACGCCTGTTCGGTCGTATGTCCCTCAAGTGGGGCCCTTCCCATAGTCGTTACACAGGTACGGGGATCCTTGCTGCTGTGAGGTTCCTGAGAACAGGTCTCGCCGGCCTTCTTTGCCAATCCGATAACCGGAGAGGTTCGTACCGCTGACCGGATGGAGGGGCGGATCACCCCAGGGACGCGAGGGCCTCGTCCAGCACACGCCGCAGCCGCAGCCCGTCCGCCGCGACGGCGGTCACCAGGGCGGCGGGGCCGGCGAGCGGCATCAGCGCGGCGCTCTCCCCGACGATCCGTGCGCTCACCGGCTGCTCGGCGAACCCGGGTCGTACGACGAGGAGTTGCCCCAGGGCCCGGTGCCCGGCCAGGACGGCGGGCCCGTCCCAGCCGCCGGGGGCGCCCGCTCCGCAGGCCACCTCCTGGTCGAGCAACACCTGTCCGCCGACCCGCACGACGAGCCGGCTGGTGAGCCGCCCGGACTCCTCCCCGGCCCGCCCGAGCACCTGCTCCTCCCGCAGCACGGCCCGCGCCCCGCGGGCGAGGTCGACGCGGGTGGTGACGTACAGCTCGCTGCCGCGCGCGCAGATCAGCGGCTCGGGCAGCCAGTGCAGTTCCCCTCCCTCGGCGACGTCGAGGCGCAGGTCGTAGCGCGCCTCGTCCTTGGTCTGCCCGGGCAGGCCGATGGTGGCGGCGGCCGAGCCGACGCGCAACCGGGCGCCCGGCTCGACGTGCGCCTCCACCGCGAAGCGGTCACCACCGAGCGGCCCGCTCATCGCGCCGACGAGCATGACGTGCGCCTCGGCGCCACGGGCACGGGTGCGGCGCAGCGCGAGCGGCCCGTCGCTTTCCAGGACGGGCAGGCAGGTGCCCCCGCGACCGTCCTCGCGCGCCCGGATCCGCGCGGTGGCGTGCACGCCGCTCATGTCAGGCCGTCCAGGCGGCGAGCTGTGCCCGTACCCAGGCGGCGACGTCCCGCACACCGCTCTCGCCGCGCAACGACTGGAAGACCACGGGGAGTTCGGCGCGCTGTGCCTTGGCGTCGGCGGCCATCCGCGCGAGGTCGGATCCGACGTACGGCGCGAGGTCGGTCTTGTTGACGACGAGCAGGTCGGCGGTGGTGACGCCGGGACCGCCCTTGCGCGGGATGTCGTCGCCGCCGGCGACGTCGATCACGAAGATCTGTGCGTCCACGAGCCCCTTGGAGAAGGTGGCGGTGAGGTTGTCGCCACCGGACTCGACGAGGATCAGGTCGAGCGGCCCGACCTCGTCCTCCAGGTCCTCCACCGCCTCGAGGTTGGCGGAGATGTCGTCGCGGATCGCGGTGTGCGGGCAGGCGCCCGTCTCGACGGCCGTGATCCGCTCGGGCGGCAGCACGGCCTCCCGCAGCAGGAACTCGGCGTCCTCACGGGTGTAGATGTCGTTGGTGACGACGGCGAGGGAGAGGTCGTCCCGCAACGCCCGGCACAGCGCCGCCACGGTGGCGGTCTTCCCCGATCCCACGGGCCCACCGAGCCCGATCCGCAGGGCACGCCGGGACCCGTCGGCGCGGCGGGCGTCGGCACTGAGCGCCGGGGCGGCGTCGTGGGAGTGGTCGAGATGCATGTGCGGCTCCTTCACTGGCGGGCCGGGGCGGTGGGCCCGGGCGGGGACTGCGGACGGGCCCGTCGGGGTCGGGGACGGGGTGGGGGGACGGACGGAGTGCTCGGTGGGTCGCGGGGGCTGCGTCCCCGGTGGGTGTGAGGGCGCGCCCCTCGTGGTGTGGGGGCGCACCCCCTGTGGTGAGGTCGCGCAGCCCCTGGCGGGATGCGGCGGCCGAGCGGGGGGTCCGGGCGAGGTCGGGGGGTGCGGCCCCGCCGGGGTGCCGGACCACCCGCGCCTGGGGTGCGGAGGCGGTACCGCGGACGGGGTGCGGGGGCGCGGCCCTGGCGGGGTGGTGCTCGCCCTGCCGAGCCGGGCGGGCGGGCAGGAGGCGGGGACGCCTCGGCGGCGACCTCGGCCTCGCTCTCGGCCTTTCACGAGGCGAACAACCGCACCGCCCACCCGGCATGCGCCTGCGCGCCGATCTCCAGCAGGGGCGCGGACGCGGACGGAAGCATGTCGATCCCCTCGGTGAGCGCCCGGTGCGCCGCGTCCGTCGCCCGGTCCGCGACCCGGTCCAGTTCCGGTGCCAGCCGGGCGAGGACGCCGGTCGCGTCGAACGGGTCGAGGCTCAGCAGCCGTACCGTCGCGGTCGCGGGCCCGCTCACGCTCTCGTACGCCGCGCAGTGGGCGGCCTCCGACGCGCCGAGACCGGCCGCCCGCGCCGCGAGCCCGAGCACCACGGGCTGATGCGCTCCCTTGGGGAACGCGCCTGCCAGGGAGTCGAGTTCGACGGACGGCCAGGCCGCCCGCGCCGCCCGCGTCAGCTGCCGGCCCAGCCTGCGCGCGGCGGCCCGCAGAGCGGGTGACGGCGTACGGGCGTCGGCGGCGGCGTCGAGGGCCACGGGGTCCGCGCCGAGCGCGGCGGCCGCGGCGAGGGCGGCCGAGACCAGCCCCGCCGTGTGCAGCCGCCCACGGCAGAAGCCCTCCAGGCTCTCCGCCCCGGTGATCCGTCCCGCCTTCACGGCTTCCTCCGCCCCGCCCGAGTGCGCGTGCCCTCCGGCGGGGAAGCGGCCGTCGGCCAGGACGAGAAGCGCTGCCCGGGACATCAGAAGAGGAAGTAACGCTGGGCCAGGGGCAGTTCGGCGGCGGGGGTCGCCTCCACCAACTCCCCGTCGATGTGCACGGCGAAGCTGTCCGGGTCGATCCGTACCCGCGGCCGGGCGTCGTTCTCCCGCATGTCGGCCTTGGTCACCTCGCGCGTGGAGTCGATGGCGACGAAGCGCTTGCCGAGCTGCAACCGCTCCGGCAGCCCGTCCTCGATGGCCAGCGGAGCCACGAAGTTGAACGAGTTCGAGGCGGGCGCCCGCCCGATCGCCCCGAACATCGGCCGCGGCAGGATCGGCTGGGGGGTGGGGATGGAGGCGTTGGCGTCGCCCATCTGCGCGTACGCGATCTGCCCGCCCTTGAGGACGAGGTGCGGCTTGACGCCGAAGAACGCCGGTTCCCACAGCACGAGGTCGGCGAGCTTGCCGCTCTCGACGGAGCCGATCTCCCGGGCGAGCCCCTGCGCGAGGGCCGGGTTGATCGTGTACTTGGCGACATAGCGTCGTACGCGGTGGTTGTCCGCGCGCCCGTCGCCGGGCAGGGCGCCCCGCCGCCGCTTCATGACGTGGGCCGTCTGCCAGGTCCGCAGGATCACCTCGCCGACGCGGCCCATGGCCTGTGCGTCGGAGGAGATGATCGAGATGGCGCCCAGGTCGTGCAGGACGTCCTCCGCGCCGATCGTGGACGGGCGGATGCGGGACTCGGCGAAGGCCAGGTCCTCGGGGACCGCCGGGTTGAGGTGGTGGCAGACCATCAGCATGTCGAGGTGTTCCTCGGCGGTGTTGACGGTGTACGGGCGGGTCGGGTTGGTCGAGCTGGGCAGCACGTGCGGCTCGGAGACGACGGTCATGATGTCCGGCGCGTGCCCGCCGCCCGCGCCCTCGGTGTGGTACGCGTGGATGCCGCGTCCGGCGATCGCGGCGAGCGTGTCGCCGACGAACCCGGCCTCGTTCAGCGTGTCGGTGTGGATGGCGACCTGGATCCCGGTGCGGTCGGCGACGGTCAGGGACGCGTCGATGACGGCCGGGGTGGACCCCCAGTCCTCGTGCAGCTTCAGACCCAGCGCGCCGCCCCGGATCTGCGAGAGCATCGCCTCGTGCGAGACGGTGTTGCCCTTGCCGAGGAAGCCGATGTTGAGCGGGTGGTGCTCCATCGCCTCCAGCATGCGGGCAAGATGCCAGGGGCCCGGTGTCACCGTCGTCGCCTTCGATCCCTCGGCGGGCCCGGTGCCGCCGCCGACCAGCGTGGTGACGCCCGACGCCAGCGCCTCGTCGGCGATCTGCGGGCAGATGAAGTGGACGTGCGCGTCGACCGCGCCGGCCGTGATGATCCGCCCGTTGCCCGCGATGACCTCGGTCTCCGGCCCGATGACGAGGTCCGGGTGCACCCCGTCCATGGTGTCGGGGTTGCCCGCCTTGCCGATGCCGGTGATCCGGCCGTCGCGGATGCCGACGTCGGCCTTGACGATCCCCCAGTGGTCGATGATCACCGCACCGGTGACGACGGTGTCCGGGGTCCCCTCCGCGCGTGTGGCGCGCGCCTGGCCCATGGACTCGCGGATGACCTTGCCGCCGCCGAACACGGCCTCGTCGCCGGCGAGTCCTGGGCCGCCGGAACGGTCCTCCTCGATCTCGACGACCAGATCGGTGTCGGCGAGCCGGATGCGGTCGCCGGTGGTGGGGCCGAACAGGTCGGCGTACGCGGCGCGCGAGATCTCAGGCATCGAGGGCACCTCCGGTCTCCCCGCGCAGCCCGGGCACGACGCGGGCGCCGGCCAGCGGGACGAGTTCGACGTCGACGGGGATCCCGGGCTCGAAGCGCACGGCGGTGCCGGCGGCGACGTTCAGCCGCTTGCCGCGCGCCGCGGCGCGGTCGAACTCCAGACCGGGGTTCGCCTCGGCGAAGTGGTAGTGGGAGCCGACCTGGACGGGCCGGTCGGCGGCGTTGAGGACGGTGAGCCGGGTGACCTCGCGGCCCTCGTTGTAGACGATCGGGTCCTCGGCGAAGAGGATCTCTCCGGGAATCATCGAGGCCCTCTCAGACGATCGGGTCGTGGACGGTGACGAGCTTGGTGCCGTCCGGGAAGGTCGCCTCGACCTGGACGTCGTGGATCATCTCGGGGATGCCCTCCATGACGTCGTCCCTGGTGAGCAGCTTGCGGCCGGAGGCCATGAGTTCGGCGACGGTCCGGCCGTCCCGCGCGCCCTCGAGGATGTGCGCCGTGATGAGGGCCACGGCCTCGGGGTGGTTGAGCCGGAGCCCGCGGGCCCGGCGCTTCTCGGCGACGTCGGCCGCCACATGGATCAGCAGCCTCTCCTGCTCGTGCGGGGTCAGTTGCACGTCCCACCTCACCTCTCGCTCCGGACCGTGCGGGGTCCGGTTGCCGCGGCCACGGGGCAAAGTCCCTGGTGGCGTGGAGGGGCAGGCTAGTTGCGGTGCATTTCGCGCACGTTAACCAAGCTGTGATCACCCGGCGTCCGGCCGCGGGTCCGACATGGTCGTCAGCGCGCGCAGGCCGTCGCGCAGGACGTCCACCGGGGCGGGCCCGAACAGGGACTGCTGGGCGATGAAACCGAGGACGGCGGCGATCATCGTGCGGGCCACGTGGTCGGTCGGGACGTCGGAGCGCATCAGGCCGGCGTCCTGGTAGGCCTGCACGATCCGCCCCCAGGCCGCGCGGACCGAGGCGTAGCCCTCGCCCAGGACGGCGGCGAGTTCTGGGTTGCGGGGGATCTCCGACCACACCTGGACGACCAGGCGCGGGAAGGCGGGGGCGCCGTCGAGGACGAGCGACTCGCGCAGCTCGAGGACCCGGCCGAGGACGGAGCCGACGAGTCGGTCGGGCGGCGGGGGCGGAGTCTGCCCGGCAGCCTCCTCGAAGGCCGCCCGTACCTCCCCCAGCACCTCGGAGACGATCGCGGCGATCAGTTCGTCCTTGCCGCTGAAGTAGCGGTACACGGCTCCGGCCGAGAGGTCGGCCTCCTTCAGGACGTCCTGCATCGACGTGGCGTGGAAGCCGTTGCGGGCGAAGCACAGCGCGGCGGCGTCGAGGATCTGCCGCCGGCGGGCGTCGAGGTGGGCCTGGGATACGCGTGCCATGGCCCCAATTTAAAACGAACGTTCCTTCTTGACAAGCCCCGCCCTCCCGGCGCACGGTGGTGGCGCATCGAAAACGAACGATCCTTCTTTTTCGTCGGCCCTCTTCTTCTCGACCCGGGAGACTCCCATGTCCGCAGCCTCCGCCGCCCCGCCCCGGACACCCGCCGGGCGCGCGACCGCGGTCGTCGTCCTGCTCGTGCCGCTCCTCGCGGCCCTGGCCCTGTGGGCCTTCGCCTGGCCGGCCGCCCGCACCGCACCCCACGACCTGCCGCTCGGCGTGGCGGGACCCACCACCGCCGCCGCCCAGGTGGAGCAGCGGCTGCGGCAGCATGAGGGTGCCTTCGAAATCCACCGCTACGCCGACGAGGCGGCGGCCCGCGCCGCGATCGAGGACCGGACGGTCTACGGCGCCGTGGTCGTCACGCCTCAGGGCCCGAAGCTGCTGACCGCGTCGGCCGCGAGCCCCTTCGTCGCCCAGGTGTTGCAGCAGGCGGTGACCCGGCAGGCCGCCGCGGACGGCGGCGAGGTGCGCACGGTGGACGTCGTCGCCACGCCGCGGAGCGACCCGCGGGGCGCGGCGCTGAACGCGAGCGTGCTGCCGCTGGCGCTGGCCGGCCTCGTGACGGGCGCCGCCGTCACCCTGCTGGGCCTGCGCGGCGGACGGGCCGTCGCCGCGCTCGTCGGGGCGGCGGCGCTGGTGGGCATGGTCGCCACGGCGCTCGCGCACACCTGGCTCGGAGCGCTGACCGGGAACTGGTGGGCGGAGGCCGCGACGCTCGGCCTGTCGACGCTGGCGGTGAGCGCGGCCGTGGCCGGGTGCGCCGCCCTGCTCGGTCCGGTCGGCATCGGCCTGACGGCCTTCGTGGTGATGTTCCTCGGCAACCCGTTCTCGGGCGCGGCCACGGCCCCGCAGATGCTGCCCGAGCCGGCCGGGGCGATCGGTCAGTGGATGCCGCCGGGGGCGGGCACGACGCTGGTGCGCTCGGTGGCGTTCTTCGACGGCGCGGCGGCGACCGGCCCGCTGCTGACCCTCGTGTGGTGGGCCGCGCTGGGCCTCGGGGCGGTCCTGCTGGGCAGGGCGCTCAGGCGTCAGCGCCGTGCGACCCCGGCACCCGCCGGGGGCCGCGAGGCCGCGCTCGCCGACTGACGGCCGCCCGAGGTGCCGGCCCCTCGGTCAAGAGGGGTTCGGCCCCCGGTGTTCCGCGGTGATCCCGAACCGGCGCTGTCCCCGAGGGGCGGACGCGACGTCCCGGACGCCGGAGACGGAGCGGACCACCGGCTCCTCGGCGGGCGCGTCGAGCGCGTCGAGCCGCTCCAGGTCGGCGGCGGAGACGAGGGCGACGAGGGGCTTGCCGTGTCGCGTCACGACGACGCGCTCACCGCCGTACACCACGCGGTTGATCAGGTCGGCGAGTTCAGCCCTGGCTTGCGTCACCGGAATCTCGTAGGCCATGACCCCATTCTAACGTCACGTACATCCTGTACATTTTTTACAGACGCCGAAGGAGGGGTTCCCATGGCCCGACCGTCCGCCCACGCACGCCACGTCCTGCCCGAGTTCACCGAACGCACCGGCTCGGGGCAGCGGACGCTGGATCCGTACTCCAGGCTCCTCGAGGAACGGATCGTCTTCCTCGGGACGCCGATCGACGACACCGCGGCCAACGACGTGATGGCCCAGCTCATGTACCTGGAGCACAGCGCCCCCGAGCGGGACATCTCGCTGTACGTGAACTCCCCTGGCGGCTCGTTCAGCGCGATGACCGCCGTCCACGACACGCTCCGCTACGTCACCTGCGACATCGAGACGGTCTGCCTGGGTCGGGCGGGCACGTCCGCCGCCGTCCTGCTCGCCGCGGGCACCCCGGGCAAGCGCCACGTCCTGCCGGGCGCGCGCGTGGTCCTGGGCCAGCCGGCGCTGCCGGAGCCGGTGCGGGGCCGGACCGGCGACCTGGCCGTCCAGGCCGGGGAACTGGCCCGCACCCGCGCCCTCCTGGAGGAGATGCTCGTACGGCACACCGGGCGCAGCCCGGAGCAGGTGAGCGCCGACATCGAGCGCGACCTGATCCTCGACGCCCATCAGGCGGTGGAGTACGGCCTGGCGGACCGGGTCATGCCGGCCCGTCGGGTGACCGGCACCGCGCCGGACGCGAGGTGACCCTCCGATGCTGCCTCCCGAGCTGCCGCCGCTGCCCGCGCTGACGCGGGCCGAGGCCGAGCTGATCGACCGTTACCTCGAGGTGGTCGACCTGCTGGGCCGGATCAACCCCGCCCGCCACGGAGACACCTACCGCGGACTGCGTGCCGCCCAGGCGCTGGTGGGCCGGGTGACCGCCCTGCGCGACGCGCTGACGCTGATGCACCAGCGCGGCGAGAGCGAGGTGCACGCGCCCACGCTCGCGCGGGCGCTGCGCGTCCTGGACGGCGAGCGACGCACGGCGCGCGTCACGGTTCCGCCGCTCTCCGACAGTTGACGCGGCGCGCGTCCGGCCCGGTCGGTCGCGTGACGGGCGCGCCGTCCGGCCCGGGGTTGAAACGGGCTGAACGGCTTACCTCCGTTCGGTGTAGATCTGACTGCTGTTCCGGGCCCTCACGGGTTGCGCGACACCCCCGCGTCTTGGGTGGAACTCAGGGTTCCGCCGCTGGTCGGAGGCCTTATGCGACCTTGACATCTGATCGAACATCAGGGTGTCCACCCGAACGGGTGAGTGGTGAGTAAGCCCACAAATCCCCGATTCCATTGGGATTTTCGGACATCCGTGAGCCAAGATCCGTGACTGACGACAAGCCCCCGCCACAAGCGGCGGGGCGGTCCGGGCGGACGCCGAGTCCTGCCGCCGCCCGGATGACCGGTCGACAGAAGTGCATCGGCAGGAGTGGAGGACCCAAGCACGACGGGTCGCCGGAACGGTCATCCCCGCGGGGAGGCGCCGGGCCGAGCAGCCCTTGGGGTGAAGCCGCGTCAGCGGCCGGGCAACTTCGCCAGCCCGAATCCGACAGGTCATCCTTCACAGGCGGCTGACGAAGGGTTGCGCATGACTGCGCTGAATCGTGTCCCGTCGCTCATGGCCCGGGCCGGTACGGCCTCGGCGTTCGCCATCGCCGCCGTGGGCGCCTCGGTCGTGGTGCCGGGTGTCGCCTCCGACGCCGCGGCCGTGACTCCCGCGACGAAGGCCCTCCAGATCGCCGCGTCCAAGAAGGGTGCGCCCTACAAGTACGGCGCCACCGGACCCAACCGGTTCGACTGCTCGGGCCTCACGCTGTACTCGTACAAGAAGGCCGGCAAGACGCTGCCGCGGACGGCCGCCCAGCAGTACAACAAGACCCGTCACATCTCGGCGGGCAGCCGCAAGGCCGGTGACCTCGTGTTCTTCCACTCGGGGTCGAACGTCTACCACGTGGGCATCTACGCCGGTCACAACAAGATCTGGCACTCGCCGAAGACCGGGGACGTGGTGCGTCTGCAGAAGATCTGGACCAAGAGCGTCTGGTACGGACGGGTCAGGTGACCCTCCGGGGCGGTGCCGGCGGACCTTGACACGCCGTCACCGCCCCGGTTGCCGGGCGAAGCCCCTACCGCGCGCGGCCGCTGCCGTCCGGGCGCGGGTCAGGGCTCCTGCTGGCCCGCCGCCGTCACCGGCTCCGCCGGGACCGCCCACGGCAGTTCGATGAAGACGGTCTTGCCGCCCTCGCGCGTGGGCCGCACGCGCAGCTTGCCGCCGCACTCGGCGGTCAGCCAGCGGATGATCACCATGCCCCGGCCGTTGTCCTGCTGGACGGCGGCCGGCAGGCGTTTGGGGAAGCGCGGGTGGCTGTCGGTGACACCGATGCGCAACTGTTCGTCACGGTCGAGCACGACGTCCACCGTGAAGGTGGGTGACTGCCCGAAGGTGTGCTGTACGGCGTTGGTGGCGAGTTCGGAGACGATGAGCCGGATGGTGTCGGCCACCTCCGTGTCGGCCGGCAGGCCCCATTCCCCGAGGGTGCTCAGCACATAGGCGCGGGCGGTGGACACCGAGGCGGGTTCGCTCGGCAGAGTGACGGATGCTTCCAGATGGTCTGCCATGGCGACGTCGTCCCTTTCCCACGGGACCGCGGTCCGACACGGAGCGGATGGTTCGAGTACGGTCCCGGACTGGTGCTTCGCCGCCAGAGTGCCATCACCCCGCCGGTCACGGGTGGCGATCCACCAGGATGTGCATATATCTGTCGCCCGATGCGGTGAACTCCGCTACGGCAGGACGTATGCGGACGGCTCGGAGGGAGTAAGGAGACGCGCATGCAGCACGGTCCCGCGGTGCGCCGCCGGAAGCTGGGCGCAGAACTGCGGGCGCTGCGTGCCCGCGCGGGCCTCACCAGCGGCGAGGCGGCCCGGCTCGTGGGCTGGCACCAGTCGAAGGTGAGCCGGATCGAGACCGGCACGAGCGGCACGAAACCGGCCGATGTGCGGTTACTCCTCGACGCCTACGGCGTGGAGGACACCCAACTGCGCGGAGTCATGCTGGCCCTGGCGGGCTCCGACGGTGACGGCGGCGGTGGACGCGACCACTGGTGGCACGCCTACCGCGGGGTGCTGCCGCCGACCTACCGGGACTTCATCAGCCTGGAGTCGCAGGCGAGCGCCATGCGGACGCTGGAGACGACCGTGGTGCCGGGACTGCTCCAGACCCCCGAGTACGCCCGCGCGGTGACGCGGGCCGCCGTGGAGGGCGTCGACGAGGACCGGCTGGACACGCTGGTGGAGGTGCGGCTGGCCCGCCAGTACGTCCTGCGCGCCGATCCGCCGCTGGAGCTGAACGCGGTGCTGGACGAGGCGGTGCTGCGCCGGGAGGTGGGCGGTCCCGAGGTCATGGCCCGCCAGCGGGATCGGCTGGTGGAGGCGGCACGACTGCCGCAAGTCACCCTGCAGGTGCTGCCGTTCACGGCCGGGGCACACATCGGCGTCACCGGCCCTTTCGTTATCTTCTCATTTTCGATCACATCTGATCTGGATGTGGTTGTTCTCGACCACTTGACGAGTAGCCTCTATCTCGAGCGGAAAGAAGACCTCCGGGTCTACCGGGAGGCCTTCGACAACCTTCGGGCGCACGCCCTCTCGCCCGAGGACTCACTGGACTACATCGCCGCGACAGGTGACGGCGCGTAGGGAGGCACCATGACCGCACTGCCTCGGAACGTCCCCTCCAGCACCGGAGCGCGGGACTCCCACGATCCCCCCGCCCTGCGATGGCTGCGCAGCAGCTACAGCACGGGAGCCAACAACTGCGTCGAGACGGCCCGCCCGACCACCGGTCCCTGGGCCGGTCTGCTCGCCGTACGCGACTCCAAGGACCCGGCCGGCCCCGCCCTGCTCTTCTCCCCCGAGAGCTGGACGGGTTTCACGGCCGCGTTCCGCTGATCACCCGGACGGCACGTTCGATCTGTGCCTCGGACAGGTCCGCGCGGGCGGTCAGCCTCAGGCGCGAGACGCCGTCGGGCACGGAAGGAGGACGGAAGCAGCCCACGGCCAGGCCTGCCGCCCGGCAGTCCGCCGCCCAGCGCACGGCCCCCTCCGCGGAGGGGGCGCGCACGGAGACGACAGCGGCGTCCGGACGTACCGCTGCCAGGCCCGCGGCCGTCAGGCGCGCGTGCAGCTCGTCCGCCACCGCCCGCGCGCGTGCCGCCCGTTCCGGCTCGCGGCGCAGCAGCCCGAGGGCCGCCAGGGCGGCGCCCGCCGCCGCCGGGGCGAGCCCGGTGTCGAAGATGAACGTACGGGCGGTGTTGACCAGGTGGTCGATCACCCGCGCCGGGCCGAGCACCGCTCCGCCCTGGCTGCCCAGCGACTTGGACAGCGTGACCGTGACGACGACGTCGTCCGCGCCCGCGAGACCCGCCGCGTACGGGGCGCCCCGCCCGCCGTCGCCGAGGACGCCGAGCCCGTGGGCGTCGTCGACGACCAGCCCGGCGCCGTGCTCCCGGCACGCCCCGGCGAGGGCGGCCAGCGGGGCGGCGTCGCCGTCCACGGAGAAGACCGTGTCGGAGACCGCGACGGCGGGACCGTCGTGCGTGCCGAGCGCCTTGCGCACGGCGTCGGGGTCCGCGTGGGCGACGACCTGGGTCGTGCCGCGGGCCAGCCGGCAGCCGTCGATCAGGGAGGCGTGGTTGCCCGCGTCGGAGACGATCAGGGAGCCGTGCGGGGCCAGCGCGGTGACCGCGGCCAGGTTGGCCGCGTACCCGGAGGAGAGGACGAGCGCCGCCTCGGCACCGCAGAAGGCGGCCAGCTCGCGCTCCAGCCCGGTGTGCAGCTCGGTGGTGCCCGTGACGAGCCGGGACCCGGTCGCCCCGCCGCCCCAGGTCCGCGCCGCCCGGGCCGCGCCCTCGACGACCTCGGGGTGGCGGGCCAGCCCCAGGTAGTCGTTGCTCGCGAGGTCGAGGAGCGGCGAGTCGGCCGGGCGGGGGCGCAGGGTCCGTACGAGTCCGGCGCGGCGGCGCAGCTCCGCCTGCTCGTCGATCCAGCCGAACGCCATGGGTCCTCCGGTGCTTTTGTAGGTAGCGGACAGACCCTAGCGGCACGGCCCGCCACCCAGGGTGTGGCAATACCCACACCTCGAAGGGGGCGTGTTGTGCGATCCCTACCTTGGCCGCGAGCGGTTCCGTAGGACAGGATCGGCTCCCATGGACCTGCTGAACATGCTGGTGGACAAGGGGCTTCGGCGCGAGCTGCCGACCCGCGAGGAGGCGCTGGCCGTACTGGCCACGTCCGACGACGATCTGCTCGATGTGGTGGCCGCGGCCGGGAAGGTGCGCCGCCACTGGTTCGGGCGGCGGGTGAAGCTCAACTACCTCGTCAACCTGAAGTCGGGCCTGTGCCCCGAGGACTGCTCCTACTGCTCGCAGCGGCTGGGCTCGACGGCCGGGATCCTCAAGTACACCTGGCTCAAGCCGGACGAGGCCTCCGAGGCGGCGGCCGCCGGGCTGGCCGGCGGTGCCAAGCGGGTCTGCCTGGTGGCGTCCGGGCGCGGTCCGACCGACCGGGACGTCGACCGGGTCTCCGAGACCATCAAGGCCATCAAGGACCAGAACGAGGGCGTCGAGGTGTGCGCCTGTCTCGGCCTGCTCTCCGACGGCCAGGCGGAGCGGCTGCGCGAGGCGGGCGCCGACGCCTACAACCACAACCTGAACACGTCGGAGTCGACGTACGGGGACATCACGACGACGCACACGTACGCCGACCGGGTGGACACCGTCCACAAGGCGCACGCGGCGGGGCTGTCGGCCTGCTCCGGTCTGATCGCCGGCATGGGCGAGAGCGACGAGGACCTGGTGGACGTGGTCTTCTCGCTGCGCGAGCTGGACCCGGACTCGGTGCCGGTCAACTTCCTCATCCCGTTCGAGGGCACCCCGCTGGCCAAGGAGTGGAACCTCACCCCGCAGCGGTGTCTGCGGATCCTGGCGATGGTGAGGTTCGTCTGCCCGGACGTGGAGGTGCGCATCGCTGGGGGCCGCGAGGTGCATCTGCGGACGATGCAGCCGCTCGCCCTGCACCTGGCCAACTCGATCTTCCTCGGCGACTACCTCACGAGCGAGGGCCAGGCCGGCCGGGCCGACCTGGAGATGATCGCGGACGCCGGGTTCGAGGTGGAGGGCGCCGACCAGGTGACGCTGCCGGAGCACCGCGCCGCCGAGGGCTGCGGCGGCGGGGGCTGCGGGGCGCAGGACGGCGGCGAAGGGGGCGGGGTGTGCGGTACGGCTCCGGCCACCGCCCACGAGGCCCGTACCGACCTGGTCGCCGTCCGCCGCCGGGGCGCCGGGACGGATCTCGCGCCCAATGCCTGATCCGGACGTGAGCGCGCTGCTGGAGCTGGACCGGCGGCACGTGTGGCATCCGTACGGCCCCATGCCCGGCCGGGTCGAACCGCTCGTCGTTCAGTCGGCGAGCGGGGTCCGGCTGCGGCTCGCCGACGGCTCCGGCGAGTTGGTCGACGGCATGTCGTCGTGGTGGTCGGCGATCCACGGCTACAACCACCCGGTGCTGAACGAGGCGGCGCGCGGGCAGTTGGGGCGCATGAGCCATGTGATGTTCGGCGGGCTCACCCACGAGCCCGCCGTACGACTGGCGAAGCGTCTTGTCGACATGTCGCCCGACGGTCTGGAGCACGTGTTCCTCGCCGACTCGGGGTCGGTGTCGGTCGAGGTCGCGGCCAAGATGTGCCTGCAGTACTGGCGTTCGCTGGGCCGTCCGCGCAAACAGCGACTGCTGACCTGGCGCGGCGGCTACCACGGCGACACCTGGCAGCCGATGTCGGTGTGCGACCCCGAGGGCGGGATGCACGAACTGTGGACCGGGGTGCTGCCCCGCCAGCTCTTCGTGGACCCGCCCCCGGTCGCGTACGAGGAGGCGTACGCCGAGCGGCTGCGGGCCGCGGTCGAGCGGCACGCGGACGAACTGGCCGCGGTGATCGTGGAGCCGGTCGTGCAGGGCGCGGGCGGCATGCGGTTCCACTCCCCCGCGTACCTGCGGGTGCTGCGCGAGGCGTGCGACGCCCACGACGTGCTGCTGGTGTTCGACGAGATCGCGACCGGGTTCGGCCGTACGGGCGCGTTGTTCGCGGCGGAGCACGCGGCGGTGACCCCGGACGTGATGTGCGTGGGCAAGGCACTGACCGGCGGATATCTGACGATGGCGGCCACGCTGTGCACCGCGCGGGTGGCGGACGGCATCTCACGGGGCGAGGTGCCGGTGCTGGCGCACGGTCCGACGTTCATGGGCAACCCGCTCGCGGCGGCCGTCGCCTGCGCCTCGATCGACCTGCTGCTCGGGCAGGACTGGCTCGCGGAGGTCGAGCGGATCGAGAGGGGCCTGCGCGAGGGGCTGGCGCCGGCCCGCGAACTGCCGGGCGTGCGGGACGTACGAGTCCTCGGCGCGATCGGCGTCGTCCAGCTGGACCACGCCGTCGACATGGCGGCCGCCACCCGGGCGGCGGTACGCGAGGGCGTCTGGCTGCGGCCGTTCCGCGACCTGGTGTACACGATGCCGCCGTACGTCACCGACGACGCGGACGTGGCACGGATCGCGCGCGCGGTGTGCGCGGCGGCGCGGGAGGGGTGAGCATGCCGATCCTGGTGATCACGGGGACGGGCACGGAGGTCGGCAAGACCGTCACGACCGCGGCCCTCGCGGCGGCGGCGCTGGCGGCGGGCCGGACGGTGGCGGTCCTCAAGCCCGCCCAGACCGGTGTGGGGCCGCGCGAGCGCGGGGACGCCGACGAGGTGGCGCGGCTCGCGGGGGCCGTGACCGCGACCGAACTCGTCCGATATCCCGACCCGTTGGCGCCGGCGACGGCGGCCCGCCGGGCGGGCCTGGCACCGGTGCGTCCGCGCGAGGTCGCCGAGGCCGCCGCCGGGCTGGCCGCCGAACACGACCTGGTGCTGGTCGAGGGGGCGGGCGGGCTGCTCGTGCGTTTCGACGACACCGGGTCGACCCTGGCCGACGCGGCGGAGCTGCTGCGCGCGCCGGTGCTGGTGGTGGCCTCCGCCGGTCTGGGCACGCTGAACACGACCGAACTGACCGCCCGTGAACTGCGCTCGCGCGGGCTGGAGTTGCTGGGCGTCGTCATCGGCGGCTGGCCCGAGGCGCCGGACCTGGCAATGCGGTGCAACGTCAGCGACCTGCCGGAGGTCGCCGGCGCCCCGCTGCTCGGGGCGCTGCCGTTCGGCGCCGGGTCCCTCGCCCCAGCCGACTTCCGCACGGCGGCGCCGGGGTGGCTGGCGCCGCGGCTGGACGGGACGTGGGAGGCGGAGGCGTTCCGGGCGGGGGCGGCGCCGTAGGGGCGCCGGTCCCGTCCGCGGGGGCCGGTGTTCCGCGGCCCCCGGGACGCCGCTCTCGTCATCAGGGGAGCCGCGACTCGGTGACCGACCCGGAGATCTCGGCGCCGTCGAGCGGGGCGGCCGACGTCGGCGGCGGCCGTGTCCCGCACACCGACGGCGACACGGACCCGGGCACCTACCCCACGACGTCCTCCGGTGACGTCCGGTCCGTGCGGCGTGGCAGGGGTGCGACGGGCCCGTACGGGGGAGAATTCCGGGTAGGCCCGTCCTGCCCCGGGAGGTAGCCATGCCGCCACGGTCCATCGGTTCCGGCAGGGTGTCCGGTGATCCCGTCCACCATCCTCTGTTCGCCCGTTGCTACGCCCGGCTCAGTGTGGCCGCGGAGACCCGCGTGGGCCTGGGCGGACTGCGCGAGCGGCTGCTCGCCGGGCTCTCGGGCCGGGTCATCGAGATCGGTGCGGGCAACGGCCTGAACTTCACGCACTACCCGGGTGCCGTCTCGGAGGTCGTCGCGATCGAGCCGGAGCGCACGCTGCGCGGGCTGGCCCGGGAGACGGCCCTGCGGGCCGAGGTGCCGGTCGACGTCGTCCCGGGGACGGCGGAGGCGCTGCCGGTCAAGAGCGAGGCCTTCGACGCGGCGGTGTTCTCCCTGGTGCTGTGCAGTGTGCGGGACGTGCCGCGCACCCTGGCGGAGGTGCGGCGGGTGCTGCGGCCCGGGGCCGAGGTGCGGTTCCTGGAGCACGGCCGGGGCGGCGGCCGGGCGATGAGGTTCACCCAGCGCGCGCTGGACCGGACGGTGTGGCCGTACCTCGGCGGCGGCTGTCACCTCTCCCGCGAGCCGGTCCGGGCGCTGCGCGAGGCCGGGTTCGCGCTGGGCCCGTACCGGAGCCTGGTGCTGCCGGAGAGGGGGCCGAGGCTGCCGGTGTCGTACTGGGTGCTGGGCACGGCCTGGCGGCCGGCGGACGACGGGGACTGACCGGCGCGGGCGCGCGGTTCACCGGCTCCACTGGCGCAGTTCCCGCGCGATGTCGTCCACCGAGGCCTCACCGCTCTTGACCAGGCGCGCCAGGTCGCGGACCTGCTCGGGCGAGGTGAGGACCTTGACGCCGCTGGCCACCAGGTAGGCGTAGGCGACGGAGCAGGCGAAGAGGGCGTTCGAGCGCTCCAGGGCCGGGACGTGCAGGAGGAGTTGGAGCAGCGAGGCGGCGCGGGCGTGCGGGGTGTCGTAGACGGGGACGTCGAAGATCTCGGCCTGGTGGCGGGCCACGGCGGCGACCAGGGCGCCCCAGTCGGTGACCTGGGGGTCGCCCGGTGTCCTCTGTTCGGCGAGCATCAGCAGCCAGGCGAGGTCGATGCGGAGGTCGCTCAAGGGTTCAGCGGCGACCTTCGTGCGTGCCGGTCTCGCGCGGGGAGCCCTCGCCCGGTCCGCCTTCGCGTTCCGCGCCGAACTCCTGGGCGAAGAGGGTCTCGTACTCCTTCATGAAGTCGGCGGCGGCCTCGACGAACGAGTGGCCGGCCTCCCCGGTGTCCTGTCGGACCAGCTCCTCGATGTAGCGGTTGACGCTCATGCCGCGCGCCGTGGCGCGTTCACGGGCCGCCCGGGCCGTGCCCTCGTCGACGCGTACGTTCAGCTGGGTCTTCGCCATACTCCGAAGCTAGCGCCGATGCGCTAGCACCGGCAAGGCCGGACCGGTGACCGAAAAGGGATACCGGGTGTGCGCCCAGTCACACTACTCTCGGCCGGTACGACGAGTCGGCACGTCCCCCTGAGCGAGGAGGCGGTCTTGTCCACACCTGCCGCGCGGCACGCCCCCGGTTCGGTCCCGGCCGACGGCACGGCGGCCCGCGCCCGCGGTCTGACGAAGGCGTACGGGTCGGGCGAGACCACGGTCCTCGCGCTGGACTCGGTCGACGTGGACATCGTGCGCGGTCGCTTCACCTCGGTCATGGGGCCGTCGGGTTCCGGCAAGTCCACGCTGATGCACTGTCTGGCCGGGCTCGACACGGTCTCGGCCGGGCAGGTGTGGCTCGGCGACACCGAGATCACGGCGTTGAGGGAGCGGGAGCTGACCCGGCTGCGGCGGGACCGGATCGGGTTCATGTTCCAGTCGTTCAACCTGATCCCGACGCTGAACGCGGCCGAGAACATCACCCTGCCCATGGACATCGCGGGCCGGAAGCCCGACCGCGCGTGGCTGGACCGGGTGATCGACACGCTGGGGCTGCGGGACCGCCTGCGGCACCGGCCGTCCCAGCTGTCCGGCGGCCAGCAGCAGCGGGTGGCCTGCGCCCGGGCGCTGGCCTCCCGGCCCGAGCTGATCTTCGCCGACGAGCCGACCGGCAACCTGGACTCCCGGGCCGGCCTGGAGGTCCTCTCCTTCCTGCGCGAGGCCGTCGACACGCTGGGCCAGACGGTGGTGATGGTGACCCACGATCCGGGCGCCGCCGCCCATTCCGACCTGGTGCTCTTCCTCGCGGACGGGCGGATCGTGGACGAGATGGCGCGGCCGACGGCGGAGTCGGTGCTGGAGCGGATGAAGCTCTTCGACCCTACTCGAGACCGGACCGACCGCGCCTCCACCGCGAGCCCTGCCACCACCGCCAGCCCTGTCACCACCGGAAGCCCTGCCACCGAGGAGGAGTGACCCGGTGCTGAAGACCACGCTGCGCAGTTTCCTCGCCCACAAGGGAAGGCTGGTGCTGTCCGCACTGGCCGTCGTGCTGTCGGTGGCCTTCGTCGCGGGCAGCCTGATCTTCTCCGACACGGTGACCCGCACCTTCGACCGGCTCTTCGCGTCCACGTCGGCCGACGTGGCGATCGAGCCCCGGGACGACCTGAACGCCTCCGTGCCCACCGGCGCGGCGCGCACCCTGCCCGCGGGCCTCGCCGAGCGGGTGGCCCGCGTCGACGGGGTCGCCTCGGCCCATGCCGACGTGAGCGTGGAGAACATCACCGTCGTCGACGGCGACAACGAGTCCGTCGGCCCGACCACCGGCGCGCCCACCGTCGCCGGCGACTGGTACGTCACCGACCGCAGCGCGGTGCAGCTGACCTTCGGGCGCGCCCCGCGCGGCGCCGCCGAGGCGCTGCTGGACGCCGACACCGCCGAGAAGAAGGACGTGGAGATCGGTGACGCCCTGACGGTGATGGCCCAGCCGGGTTCGTTCCGGGTGCGGGTCGTCGGCATCGTCACCTTCCGCACCACCAACCCGGGCGCGGCCCTGGTCCTCCTCGACCCCGAGGTCGCCGCCGTGCGGCTGCTGGGCTCGGCGGACAGGGCCACGGCCGTCTCCGTCGACGCGGCACCGGGGGTGAGCGACGCCGAGCTGAAGCGCCGCGTCACCGCCGCCCTCGGGTCCGGCCCCTACGACGTGCGGACCGCCGACGAGCAGGCGAAGTCGGCGGCGGAGCAGCTCGGCGGCTTCCTCGACGTCGTGAAGTACGTGATGCTCGGCTTCGCCGGGATCGCCGTGCTGGTGGGCGTGTTCCTGATCGTCAACACCTTCTCGATGCTGATCGCCCAGCGCACCCGGGAACTGGGCCTGCTGCGCGCCCTGGGCGCCGACCGCCGTCAGGTACGGCGCTCGGTGCTCACCGAGGCGGTGCTGCTGGGCCTGGTCGGCTCGACGCTCGGCCTCGCGGCCGGCATCGGGCTGGCGGCCGGGCTGATCCGGCTGATGAGCGCGTTCGGCATGAATCTCAGGACCGCCGAGATGGTCGTCGGCTGGGCCACCCCCGTCGCGGCGTACGCCGTCGGTGTCGGCGTCACCTTCGTGGCCGCGTATCTCCCCGCCCGGCGGGCGGCGGCCGTGTCGCCGATGGCGGCGCTGGCCGACGCCGACGTCGCCGGCGTGGGGCGCCCGCTGAGGGCGCGCGCCGTGGTCGGGTCGGCCGTCGGGGTGCTGGGCGTGGCCGCGCTCGTGGGCTGCGTGACCGCGTCGGAGACGTCGGCGGCGGCGTCCCTGCTGGGCCTCGGCGTCGTCCTCACGCTCGTCGCGACCGTCGTCGCCGGTCCCCTGCTGGCGCGGCCGGTGATCCGGGTGCTGGGGGCGGCCTTCCCGGCCCTGTTCGGCCCGGTCGGCCGGATGAGCCGGCGCAACGCCCTGCGCAACCCCCGCCGCACCGGCGCGACCGCGGCCGCGCTCATGGTGGGCCTGGCCCTGGTGGGCGGCATGTCGGTGGCGAGCGCCTCGATGGCGAAGTCCTTCGACCGGCAGATCGACGAGACGCTGGGCGCCGACTTCGTGATCCAGAACGCCAACTTCACGCCGTTCCCGCGGGAGGTCACCGACCGGGTCCGCGCCACGGAGGGCGTCGGCACCGTCGTACGGCAGCGTTTCGCGCCGCTCGCGGTGCGGCTGCCGGACGGCGAGCGGATCGAGACCACGGCCGCCGGGTACGACGACCGGGTGGACGAGGTCGCCCGTGTGACGTACGCGCACGGCGACACGGCGGCGGCGCTGGCCGACGGCGCGATCGGGATGGACGTCGGTTTCGCCGGGGAACACGGCGTGCGGGTGGGCAGCGTGCTCCCGGTCGAGTTCCCCGGCGGCCGGACGGTGTCGCTGCGGGTCGGCGCGCTCACCGACCAGGACGCCGCCGAGGGCTTCGGGATGCGGGGCGGCCTGTTCGTCGGCGTCGCGACCGTCGAGGCGTACGTGCCGGGCGGGCAGGACTCGGTGCTGTACGTCAACGCGTCCGCCGGCACCGACGCCGACCGGCTGCGGCCGGTGCTGGAGCGGACGCTCACACCGTATCCCCAGGTCCAGGTGCGGGACCAGGCCGACTACAAGGACCTGGTCCACGACCAGATCGCCGTGCTGCTGTACCTGGTGTACGCGCTGCTCGGGCTCGCGATCGTCATCGCGGTGCTCGGGGTGGTCAACACGCTGGCGCTGTCGGTGGTGGAGCGAACCCGCGAGATCGGGCTGCTGCGGGCCATCGGGCTGTCCCGGCGGCAGCTGCGCCGGATGATCCGGCTGGAGTCGGTGGTGATCGCCGTGTTCGGCGCGGTGCTCGGACTCGGGCTGGGGCTGGTGTGGGGTGTGTGCACCCAGCGGGTGCTGGCCCTGCAAGGCATGAAGGCGCTGGCCGTGCCGTGGGGGACGATCGCCGCGGTCGTCGTCGGATCGGCCGTGGTGGGTGTCGTGGCGGCGCTGCTGCCGGCGCTGCGCGCCTCACGCATGAACGTGCTGGCGGCCGTCGCGCACGAGTGAGGGGACGGCGGGCGACTCACGTCGCCCGGTACGGAC
Source organism: Streptomyces sp. NPDC030143 (assembly GCF_055573695.1). Taxonomy (NCBI): domain Bacteria; kingdom Bacillati; phylum Actinomycetota; class Actinomycetes; order Kitasatosporales; family Streptomycetaceae; genus Streptomyces; species Streptomyces sp. NPDC030143. Next base: position 117,396 of record NZ_JBVIAY010000020.1, on the reverse strand, counting down.
GGCAGGAGCCCGGCGGACCCGGCGTACGCCCCGCACGCGGGACGACACCGCGAGCGGTCCCGCGTCCGGCCATGTCGTGCGTGATCTCAGCGGCCCGGTCGTGCGGCGCTGACGTCGGACGGCTCGGCCGACCGGCCCCGCCCGGGAGCCCCGTGGCGTACCGGGAGCGCCGGTGACACACCCGGGCCCGGCCGCCGACCACCATGCGGGCCGGACCCGGCCGATCCCCACGGGCCGGTGCGGCCCCCATGCCGGACGCAGCCTGTCCCCACGGGCCGGTGCGGCCCCACGCCGGACGCGGCGGCCCGGTGGCGGCCTCCCGGTCATGGCATCCCGGGTCGGGCCCGGCGGCCCGGTGGCGGCCGTCCGGATCGTGGAATGCCGGGTCCGGGCCCCGTCGCCGTGGTGGGATCGGCTCATGTCTGATCTGCGGATACGGGCCGCGACGCCCGAGGACCTCGACACCGTTCTGGCCTTCTGGAAGACCGCGGCCGAGGGGACGAGCATCAGTGACGACCGGGACGGCGTCGAGCGGCTGGTCGCCCGTGACCCGGAGGCGCTGATCCTCGCCGAGGAGGAGGACGGCGAACTGGTCGGCACGGTGATCGCCGGGTTCGACGGCTGGCGCTGTCATCTGTACCGGCTGGCGGTGCACCCGCGGCGGCGCCGCCGCGGCATCGCCTCTGCGCTGCTCGCCGCCGCCCAGGAACGGTTCGTACGGCTCGGGGGGCGGCGCGGGGACGCCATGGTGCTGACGGCGAACGAGACGGCGCACCATGCCTGGCATGCGGCGGGGTACACGCCCCAGGAGCAGTGGCGGCGCTGGGTGAAGCCGTTCGGCGGCTGAGCCCGGACCACCACCGCACGAGCCGCTTTACCGTTCCTTTACCATAGGGGTGACCGTGCGGACCGTACGGCACCCCGCCTCTTCCACGTCATGAAAGGTGTGAGCGTCCGCCCATGGGCGAGCCTCGCAGTACCCGCCGTCGCGCGGTCCCTCCTGCCCTGTCGGACCATGGGACGGGGGTGAACCGATGACGGAAGTGCTGCTTCTGCTGGTGGCGATCCTGCTGTCGCTCGCCTGCGGTGCCTTCGTGGCCGCGGAGTTCTCGCTGACCACGGTCGAGCGCGGCGAGTTGGAGCGGGCCGCGGAGCGCGGCGAGACGGGTGCGGCCGGCGCCCTCAAGGCGGTCCGCAACCTGACCTTCCAGCTCTCCGGCGCCCAGCTCGGCATCACCGTCACCAACCTGGTGGTCGGCATGCTCGCCGAGCCGTCGATCGCCAAGCTGATCTCCGGGCCGCTGGAGTCGGTCGGGCTGTCGCGCTCGACGGCTAGTTCGGTCGCGCTGGTGCTGGGCACGGCCCTGTCGACGGTGTTCCTGATGGTCGTCGGCGAGCTGGTGCCCAAGAACTGGGCGATCTCCGCGCCGCTGGCGGTGGCGAAGACCGTGGGCAACGCACAGCGCTGGTTCAGCGCCGCGTTCCGCCCCTTCATCACCCATCTGAACAACACCGCCAACCGGATGGTGCGCCGGCTGGGTCTGGAGCCCGCCGAGGAGCTGGCCTCCGCCCGCAGTCCGCAGGAGCTGGCCGCGCTCGCGCGCCACTCCGCCAAGCAGGGCGCCCTGGAGGCGGACACGGCCGAGCTGTTCGTGCGCACGCTCAACCTGGCCGACCTGACCGCGGAGAACGTGATGACCCCGCGCGTGCAGGTGATCGCCCTGGACGCCCAGGCGACCTGCGAGGACGTGGCCAACGCCACCAGGGCGACCGGACTGTCCCGGTTTCCCGTCTTCCGCGGCAGCCTGGACACGGTGGTCGGCACCGCCCACGTCAAGGACGTCCTGGCCGTCCCGGCGCACCGTCGCACCCGGGTGTCGGTCGCCGAGATCATGCGCGACCCCCTGCTGGTGCCCGAGTCGCTCACCGTGGACCGACTGCTGGACCGGCTGTCCGGCAAGCGGACCATGGCCGTGGTCATCGACGAGTACGGCGGTACCGCGGGCGTGGCGACGCTGGAGGACATCGTCGAGGAGGTCGTCGGCGAGGTCCGCGACGAACACGACCCGCACGAGACGCCCGACCTGGCCCCGGCCGGCGCGGACGACGACGGCCGCGTGCTCTACTCGGCCGACGGCGCCGCCCGCACCGACCAGCTCGTCCGCGTGGGCCTGCACGCCCCCGAGGGGCCGTACGAGACGCTCGCCGGTCTGGTCGCCACCGAACTGGGCCGCATCCCGGCCGTCGGTGACAGCCTCGAGGTCGCCGGCTGGCGGATGGACGTCGTCGACGCGTCCGGCCGCCGCGCCGCGCGCGTGCTGCTGCACGCCCCGCTCGACGACCCGTCCGAACAGGAGGCCGTGAAGTGACCGCCGTCCAGTTGCTGATCGGTCTTGCGACCCTGGTCGTCAACGCCTTCTTCGTCGGCGCGGAGTTCGCGCTGATCTCCGTACGCCGCTCCCAGATCGAGCCGTACGCCGAGCACGGCGACCGGCGCGCCAGGAGCGTGCTGTGGGGGCTGGAGCACGTGTCGGCGCTGATGGCGGCCGCCCAGCTCGGCATCACGCTGTGCACCCTGGTCCTCGGTGTCGTCGCCGAACCGGCGATCGCGCACCTGCTGGAGCCGGTGTTCCACGCGCTCGGTGTGCCCGAGGGCGCCGGACACGCGGTCTCCTTCGTGATCGCGCTGACCCTGGCGACGTATCTGCACATGCTGTTGGGCGAGATGGTCCCGAAGAACGTCGCGCTCGCCGAACCGGTGCGCAGCGCGCTGCTGCTGGGACCGCCGCTGGTGACGCTCTCGCGGGCTCTGCGCCCGGTGATCTTCGCGATCAACGCCTTCGCCAACGGCCTGTTGAAGCTCCTGCGGATCGAGGTCAAGAACGAGGTCACGGCCACGTTCTCCGACGCGGAGCTGGCGCAGATCGTCAGGGACGCCGGTGAGGCGGGTCTCCTGGACGACCGGGCCCAGGAGCGGCTGCACGACGCCCTGGAGCTGGGCCGCCGTCCGGTGCGGGACGTCGTCCTGCCGGTGGAGCGGGTGGTGTCCGCGCACGTGGGCATCACGCCGGACGAACTGGAGCGGCTGGCGGCCGGGACCGGGTTCTCCCGGTTCCCGGTGGTGGACGAGGGGCGTCGGATCGTCGGCTACCTGCACGTGAAGGACGCACTGGACGCCTCGCCCCGGGACGAGCCGTTCCGGGTGCGCGACCTGCGGCCCATCGCGCGCGTGCGGGGGACGACGCCGATGGACGACGTCCTCACCGCGATGCGCGGCAGCCGTACGCACCTGGCGGCTGTGCTCGGCTCCGACGGACGGCTGGCGGGACTGGTGACGATGGAGGACGTGCTGCGGGAGCTGTTCGGTCAGCGGGCCTGACCCGCCGGTGGGGCGCCGAGGTGACCGACCGGCGGGTATGTGAAGGGGTTACCATCGCTGACGCCATGCAGACGAACACCACACCCCCGTACTCCAGCCTGGTCGCGGTCGGCGACTCCTTCACCGAGGGCATGTCGGACCGGCTGCCCGACGGCACCTACCGGGGCTGGGCGGACCTCCTCGCGGCCCGGATGGCCACCCGCACGCCGGGCTTCCGCTACGCCAACCTCGCGGTGCGCGGCAAACTGATCGGGCAGATCGTCCAGGAGCAGGTGCCGGTGGCGGCCGCGATGGGCGCCGACGTGATCACCCTGGTCGGCGGCCTCAACGACACGCTGCGCCCCAAGTGCGACATGGGCCGGGTGCGGGACCTGCTGACCGAGGCCGTGGAACGGCTCGCCCCCTCCTGCAAGCAGCTGGTGCTGATGCGCAGCCCGGGCCGCCGCGGCCCGGTCCTGGAGCGGTTCCGGCCGCGCATGGAGGAGCTGTTCGCCTGCGTCGACGACCTCGCCGCCCGGCACGGCGCGCTGGTCGTCGACCTGTACGGCGCCGCCTCCCTGGGCGACCCCCGGATGTGGGACGTGGACCGGCTGCACCTGACGACCGAGGGCCACCGCAGGGTCGCCGAGGCGGTGTGGCAGGGCCTCGGACACGACCCCGAGGACACCGACTGGCACGCGCCGATGCCGGCGACGCTGCCGCCCGGCTGGCTCACCCGCCGCGTCGCCGACGCGCGCTTCGCCCGGCAGCACCTGCTGCCCTGGATCGGCCGCCGTCTGACCGGCCGCTCCTCCGGCGACGGCCTGCCGCCCAAGCGGCCCGAGCTGCTGCCCTACGAGGTTCCGCCGGCCTAGGGGGTGTTTCGACAGTCCCGCACAGCACCCACGGCGCCCGGCACGCCCTCTCGCCGCACCGGCCGAAAGCCGAGTACATCCAGTACGAGCGCTTCGTCCGGCACGCCGAGAGTACGCACCGGACACCGCGGGCACCGCACACGACCTTCGAAACACCCCGTAGGCGGGGCTGCCGCGCCGACGCCGTGCGGTGACGTGGCTCTCGTAGGTTCCGCCGAACGAGCCCATGGCGCTGGCCTGCACGAATCGCCAGTAGAATCCGTACACGTGACTTCCGCTCCCGCCAAGCCCCGCATCCCCAACGTCCTCGCCGGACGCTACGCCTCGACCGAGCTCGCCACGCTCTGGTCGCCCGAGCACAAGGTGAAGCTGGAGCGTCAGCTCTGGCTCGCCGTGCTGCGGGCCCAGAAGGATCTCGGCATCGAGGTGCCGGACGCGGCGATCGCCGACTACGAGCGCGTCCTCGACCAGGTCGACCTGGCCTCCGTCGCCGCACGCGAGAAGGTCACGCGGCACGACGTGAAGGCGCGGATCGAGGAGTTCAACGACCTCGCCGGGCACGAGCACGTCCACAAGGGCATGACCTCGCGCGACCTCACGGAGAACGTCGAACAGCTCCAGATCCGCCTCTCCCTGGAGCTGGTCCGCGACCGCACGGTGGCCGTGCTGGCGCGTCTTGGCCGGCTCGCGGCGGAGTACGGCGAGCTGGTCGTGGCCGGCCGTTCGCACAACGTGGCCGCGCAGGCCACCACCCTGGGCAAGCGGTTCGCGACCGCCGCCGACGAGCTGCTCGTGGCCCACGCCCGGGTCGAGGAGCTTCTCGGCCGCTATCCGCTGCGCGGCATCAAGGGCCCGGTCGGCACGGCCCAGGACATGCTCGACCTGCTCGGCGGGGACGCCGGGAAGCTGGCCGACCTGGAGCAGCGCATCGCCGACCACCTCGGCTTCTCGCAGGCGTTCACCTCCGTCGGCCAGGTCTACCCGCGCTCGCTGGACTACGAGGTCGTCACCGCCCTGGTGCAGCTCGCGGCGGCGCCCTCGTCGCTGGCGAAGACGATCCGGCTGATGGCGGGCCACGAGCTGGTGACCGAGGGCTTCAAGCCCGGCCAGGTCGGCTCCTCGGCGATGCCCCACAAGATGAACACCCGCTCCTGTGAGCGCGTCAACGGCCTCATGGTCGTCCTGCGCGGCTACGCGTCGATGACGGGCGAGCTGGCGGGCGACCAGTGGAACGAGGGCGACGTGTCCTGCTCGGTGGTGCGCCGCGTCGCGCTGCCGGACGCGTTCTTCGCGCTCGACGGTCTGCTGGAGACGTTCCTGACCGTCCTCGACGAGTTCGGCGCCTTCCCCGCGGTCGTCGCCCGTGAGCTGGACCGCTACCTGCCGTTCCTCGCCACCACCAAGGTCCTGATGGGCGCGGTGCGCGCGGGCGTGGGCCGTGAGGTCGCGCACGAGGCGATCAAGGAGAACGCCGTCGCCTCCGCGCTGGCGATGCGCGAGCAGGGCGCCGAGCGCAACGAACTGCTGGACAAGCTCGCCGCCGACGAGCGCCTCCCGCTGGACCGCGCCGCGCTGGACGCGCTGATGGCGGACAAGCTGTCCTTCACGGGTGCCGCCGCCGACCAGGTGGCCGTCGTCGTCGCCCGGATCGAGGAGATCGTCAAGCAGCGGCCGGAGGCCGCCGGTTACACCCCCGGAGCGATCCTCTGACGCGCTTCACCCAGGCGGAGCTGGAGGCCGCCCGCGACCGTCTCGTCCCGGACGTCGTCGCGGGCGGCCTGCGTGTGCTCTTCTGCGGCATCAACCCGGGGCTGATGACGGCGGCGACCGGTCACCACTTCGCCCGCCCCGGCAACCGCTTCTGGCCGGTGCTGCACCTGTCCGGGTTCACCCCCCGGCTGCTGAGGCCGGCCGAACAGCGGGAGTTGCTGCGGTACGGGCTCGGCATCACGAACGTCGTGGCGCGGGCGACCGCGCGGGCCGACGAACTGAGCGCCGAGGAGTACCGCGAGGGCGGGCGGCTGCTGGCGGAGAAGGTGACGCGGCTCGAGCCGCGCTGGCTGGCGGTGGTGGGCGTGACCGCCTACCGGGCGGCGTTCGACGACCGCAAGGCCGCGGTGGGGCCGCAGGAGCGGGTCATCGGGAACACGCGCGTCTGGGTGCTGCCCAACCCCAGTGGCCTCAACGCGCACTGGACGGCGGCGACCATGGCGGAGGAGTTCGCCCGGCTGCGGGGGGCGGCGGAACTGCCTCCGCCCGCTACGGCGGATCCGTCTGAGTGACCACGGCGAGGAGCTGGAACGGCAGTTCCCTGTCCCACTGGGAGACGCCCAGGGCGACCCAGCGCGCGGTGCCCGGCGCCCGCCACAGGTGGACGTCCGGTACGTGCGCGCTGAGCGACGCCCAGGGCTCGGGTATGTCCTCGCCGTTCATGGAGCGCTCCAGGGTGCTCGCGAGGCTGACGCGGTCGGGCGGGCCCCAGCGGTCGGCCAGCCGTTCCGTGAGCCCGTCCCGGTCGGACTCGTACTGGTCCGCCGTCTCCTCCCACGCCGTCCCGTCGTCCTCCCAGAAGTCGCCGCTGGTCTGTAATTCCTGAACGAGGTAACCGGGCCCTCCCGTGCCCACGTCCGTCCTGCCGTGCTCCGCGGGGAACTCCCGGGTGCACAGCAGGTCGATGGCGGCGAGGCAGCGCGCGATGTCCATGTGATCCAGTAAAGCGGTCATCACTGACAATCAGTGAGGCTCCGGCCACGGGCACTTGGCGGGGTGTCAGCGGCCGCCCCTCACGCGTCCCGGCGCCGCACCCGCCACGCTCCCGCCGCGACGGCGGCCGCCGCCCACAGGGCGGTCACCGCGAGGCCCGTCCACGGTCCGAGGGCGCCGCCCCGGTCCGCGTGGAGCACGACCTGACCGGCCCGGTCGGGCAGGAAGTCGGCGACGCTTCCGGAGAGGTCGCCGATCACGAAGGACACGATCAACAGGAACGGGATGAGGACGCTGAGCGTGGCGACCCCACTGCGCAGGACGGCCGTCAGACCGGCGGCGAACAGGGCCATCAGCGTGAGGTGGATCCCGCAGCCGACGGCGGCCCGCACGCCCTCGGCCGTGCTGAAGCCGTCGGCCTTCTCCCCCAGCACCGCCCCGCCCACCGCCAGGGTCACAAAGCCCGTGGTCAGGCCGACGGCCAGGACGGGCAGCGCGATCGACGCCAGCTTGGCGGCGAACCAGCGGCCCCGGTGCGGCACCGCGGCCAGGGACACGCGCAGCGCGCCGCGCCGGAACTCGGCGGCCACGGTCGTCGTGCCGAACGCGATCGCCGCGATCTGACCGAAGGTGACGCCGAAGAAGGCGCTGAAGAGCGGGTCGAAGTCGTCGCCGCCCGTGTCGGCGCCCGCGAGCGCGGAGAAGGCGACCGTGACGAGCAGGAGGGCGGCCAGGCCGCCGACCTGCGACCGCAGTGTGCGGACCTTGAGGAGTTCGGCGTGGAGAGCGGGGGCGAAGCTCACGGTCGGGCCTCCTGGTGCTGTGCGGTGAACTCGGTCTCGGCGGCGGTCAGGTCGAGGTAGGCCTGCTCCAGCGTGCCTTCCTCGGCGGCCAGTTCGAGGAGGGGGACGCCCGCGTCGGAGGCGAGGCGGCCGATGTCGTCCACGCGGGCGTGGTGGACGGTCCAGTGCCCGCCCGGCTGCTCCTCGGCCCGGTGTCCGTGCCGGGCGAGCGCCTCCGTCAGCGCGGCGGGGTCGGTGGTGCGGACCCGCACCCTGGGCTGCACGCGCGCGTCGATGAAGTCACGCATCGGGGTGTCGGCGAGCAGACGGCCGCGGCCGAGGACGACGAGGTGGTCGGCGAACGACGCGGTCTCGTTCATCAGGTGGCTGGAGACCAGCACCGTGCGCCCCTCCCGCGCGAGCCGGCGCAGCAGTCCGCGGATCCACACGATGCCTTCGGGGTCCAGGCCGTTGGACGGCTCGTCGAGCAGCACCACGCCGGGGTCGCCGAGCAGCGCGGCGGCGATGCCGAGCCGCTGCCGCATGCCGAGGGAGTACGTCCGCACCCGGCGGCGCGCGGCCGGTGCGAGGCCGGTCTCCTCCAGCACCTCGTCGACCCGGCGGACCGGGATGCGGTTGCTCGCGGCCAGGGCGCGCAGGTGGTCGCGTCCGGTGCGGAAGCCGTGCGGGGCCTCGGCGTCGAGCAGGGCCCCGACGTGGCGCAGGGGTTCGTGCAGGGTGGCGTAGGCCCGGCCGTCGAGGGTGGCGGAGCCGGAGGTGGGCCGGTCGAGGCCGAGGACGAGGCGCAGGGTGGTGGACTTGCCGGCGCCGTTGGGGCCGAGGAAACCGGTGACACGGCCGGGCGGGACCCGGAAGGTGAGCCGGTCCACGGCCCGCCGGGGGCCGTACTCCTTGGTGAGGTCGCGGACGTCGATGCTGGTCATGGACACAACCCTGGCGGTCGAGGCGGGGTGGGAACCTCCCCCGCCGGTGGAGTCCGTCTCCCCCGCTCGGGGGAGGCCCCTTGTCAGTGGCGCCTGTCACGATGTCCGCATGGGCCGCTTCCTGCGCCCGCTGCTGCGGGGGATCACGTACACACGACTGCTGCACCTGTGGGTGCCGATGCTGTTCGTGAGCGTCTGGCTGTTCATCGACCTGTCCCGGCCGTGGGTGCCCGCCCTGGCGCTGATACCCGTCGCGTTCATCCCGGCCGTGCGCAGGGGCGAGGGGGTGCAGGCGCAACTGCTGCTGACGCCCGACGAACAGGACCCGGGGTTCTCCGTGACTCCGGCGACCACCTGGGCGGACCGGCTGCGGATGGTGCTGTGGCTGGAAGTGCGCATGGCACTCGGGGCGGTGGCCATGTTCGCCTGCGTCTGGCTGCCGATCCTCGCGTTCCAGCTGGCCGAGATCGCGCGCGGCCGGGTGCCCGACGACATCCCGGTCCTCGACGAGGCGACCCCGCACGCCTGGTACGCGCTCCTGGTGCCACTCCCCCTGCTGCTGTTGTACGGACTCGTCGTCGGCCTGGGCGCGTTGGTGACCGCCGTCGCGCGGCGGCTGCTCGGCCCGTCCGCCGCCGAGCGGGTCGCCGCCCTGGAGGAACGCACCGAGCAGTTGCTGGAGCGCACCCGCATCGCCCGCGAGCTGCACGACTCGATCGGGCACGCGCTGACGGTGGCGGTGGTGCAGGCGGGGGCGGCGCGCGCGGCGGGCGACGCGGCGTTCACCGACCGGGCGCTGGCCGCGATCGAGGAGACCGGCCGGTCGGCGCTGGCCGATCTGGAACGGGTCCTCGGCGTACTGCGCGACTCGGGGCGGCCGGCGGGCGCCAGACCGACGCTGACGGAGGCCGACCGGCTGCTGGAGTCGGCGCGCGCCTCCGGGGCGCAGGTCGACGCCGAGCTGACCGGCCCGCTGGAGAGCGTGCCGGGGCCGGTGTCCCGGGAGGGCTACCGCATCCTCCAGGAGTCGCTGACGAACGTGCTGCGGCACGCGGGGGCCGTCCCGGTCCGGGTGCGGGTCGGAGTCGCCGACGACGTCCTCAGTCTGGACGTCCGCAATCCGCTCACCGCCCGGATACCGGGCCCCGGACGGGGCAGCGGGCTGCGGGGCATCCGGGAGCGGGCCGCGCTGCTGGGCGGGCGCGCCTCGACCGGGCCGGAGGAGGGCGACTGGAGGGTGCGTGCGGAGCTGCCGTTGCGCTGATCTACGCTGGCCGGATGCCGGTGACCGTACTCCTCGTCGACGACGAACCCCTGGTCCGCGCGGGTCTGCGGGCCGTGCTGGAGGCTCAGCCCGACATCGAGGTCGTCGGCGAGGCCGTGGACGGGGCGGCGGTGATCCCCCTGGTGCGGCAACTGCGGCCGGACGTCGTCGCGATGGACGTGCGGATGCCGCTCATGGACGGCATCGAGGCCACGCGCGCGGTGCTGCGGACGGTGGACCGGCCGCCGAAGATCCTGGTGGTGACGACCTTCGAGAACGACGAGTACGTGTACGAGGCGCTGCGCGCCGGCGCGGACGGGTTCCTGCTGAAGCGGGCCCGGCCCGCCGAAATCGTGCACGCGGTGCGGCTGGTCGCCGAGGGTGAGTCGCTGCTGTTCCCGGCGTCGGTGCGGCGGCTCGCCGCCGAGTACGGGACGGGTTCCGGCAACCGCGCGGCCCAGGACGTTCTGGAGCGGGCCCGGTTGACCGAACGGGAGGCGGAGGTGCTGCGGCTGATGGCGCGCGGTCTGTCCAACGCGGAGATCGCGGAGCGCCTGTTCGTCGGCGCCGAGACGGTCAAGTCGCACGTCAGCGTGGTGCTGGCGAAGCTCGGGGCGCGGGACCGGACGCAGGCCGTGATCACGGCGTACGAGTCGGGGTTCGTGGGGACGGGCTGAGGGCCGGGCGGGCCGGGGGTACCGCGGAAGGGTGCGGGACACCGCACTCGCCGGGGTGGCGGCACGCCGAGTACGATCCGCCGCACACGCGCACGAGCTGGGAGGACGGACGGTGGGGCGGCTGACCGGCGGGGATCCCTCGCTGCTGCGAAGGATCAATTCCGCGGTGGTGCTGCACGCGTTGCGGGCCACCGACTGCGCGACGCTCACGGAGATCACCCGGGTGACGGGGTTGTCCCGGCCGACCGTCGAAGGGGTCGTCGAGGACCTGATCGGGGCGGGGCTCGTCGTCGAGAAGGCGGCCGAGGAGGGTGCCGCCCGACGGCAGGGGCGCCCGGCGCGGCGGTTCCGGTTCCGTGCGGAGGCCGGTCATCTGCTCGGCCTGGAGATAGGGGCCCACCGCGTGGCCGCGCTCCTGTCCGACCTGGACGGGCGGGTGCTCGGGGCGCAGGCCAGGGACGTCGACGAGGCGGCGCCGGCCGACGAACGGCTGGAGCGGCTGCGTACGGCGGTGGCCGAGCTGCTGCGCCGGGCGGGCGTCCCGCGCAGTTCGCTGCGGGCCGTCGGTGTCGGTGCGCCCGGCATCGTCGAGGCGGACGGCACCGTCCGGCTGGGAACCGCGCTGCCCGAGTGGACGGGGCTGCGGCTGGGCGAGCGGCTGAGCCGCTCGTTCAAGTGCCCGGTGCTGGTGGAGAACGACGCCAACGCGGCGGCGGTGGCCGAGCACTGGAAGGGCGCGGCCACCGACTCCGACGACGTGGTGTTCGTGCTGGCGGGGCTGAGCCCGGGCGCGGGCTCGCTGATCGGGGGGCGGCTGCACCGGGGGTACGGCGGGGCGGCCGGTGAGATCGGCGCGCTGCACCTGCTGGGCCGGGGGGAGACGCCGGAGACACTGCTGTCGACGACGGACGAGCCGTTGCACCCGTTGGACGAGCAGGCGGTCGCCGCGGTGTTCGCCCAGGCCCGTCAGGGTGACCGGCGGGCGTGTGCGGCCGTGGACCGCTTCATCCAGCGGCTCGTGCACGACGTGGCCGCGCTGGTGCTGGCCCTCGACCCGGAGCTGGTCGTCGTCGGCGGCTGGGCGGCCGGGCTGGACGGCGTACTGGAGCCGCTGCGGCGGGAGTTGGCGCGCTACTGCCTGCGGCCGCCGAAGGTGGCGCTGTCGCTGCTGGGCGAGGCGGCCGTGGCGACGGGGGCGCTGCGGCTGGCGCTCGACCACGTGGAGGAGCAGCTCTTCGCGGTGGAGGGGACCGTGACCGGCCGCTGAGCGGCGGCCCGGGCGGCGGCGTGGCGGCACACGGCGGCCCGCCACCGACGGTCGGCACACGGCGGTCGCCAGTCGGCGGTCGGCACACGGCGGTCGGCACACGGCGGTCGCTGGTCGGCACACTGCGGTCGCCGGTCGCCGGTCGCCGGTCGCCGGTCGCCGGTCGCCGGTCGGGAAACGCGCCGCGCCCCGGAGAGGATCCGGGGCGCGGTGAGGGGCTCCGCTCGGTGACCGGTGCGGACGCGGCTCCGCTCGGCGCCCCCGTGGCAGACCGTTCAGGTGTCTGCCGCCGGGGCCGGCAGCGGGGACCGAGACCGGCGTCCGGCCGTCACGAGGCCGGGACGGTGCCGGGTCGTCGGGCGGGCCGGGACGGTGCCGCGTCCTCAGGAGGCCCGGCGTTCGGGGCCGTGGTGGATCTCCACGCCGCCCGACGCGCCGAACGTCAGCCGACAGGTGTCCGCCCGGTAGGTGGCGACGGACAGCGCCGCGGTGCGGCCCTCGGCGAAGAAGCGGGTGGTGACGACGAGGACGGGAGCACCGGGGAGGCGGTCGAGTTCCTTGGCGTCGTCGGCGCGGGCCGAGCCGAGCTCCACCGCGCGGTCCTGGCCCTCCAGCGCCCGGTGCTGCAGTTCGCGCAGGACGGCTCGTGCGCGGGCGGGCCCCGAGGGGGCGTCGATGGCGGTCAGGCCGGGCACCGACGTCTGCGGGACGTAGAGCAGTTCGGCGGCGACGGGCTGACCGTGGGACACCCGGGAGCGGCGCACGATGTGCACGGGCTCGTCGCGCCCGGCCCCCAGGGCGTCGGCGACGGCCGCCGGCGGCGCGGCGACCGTGCAGTCGACGGGTTGCCACGTGTCACCGGCCGCGTCGGGCCAGGTATGCCGTTCGCTGCCGACGTCCACGCCCACGCGGGGCGGCGCCACGGTGGTGCCGACGCCGCGGCGGCGGTGCAGCCTGCCCTCCAGCTCGAGCTGTTCCAGCGCCTGACGGAGCGTGGCGCGCGCGACGCCGAATCGGGCGGCCAGTTCCCGCTCGTTCGGCAGGATCTCGCCGACCGCGAACTCCGAGTCGAGTGCCTCGGTGAGCACGGTCCTGAGATGCCAGTACTTCGGTTCCGGTACCGATTCCAGTTGCGTGGTCCCCACCCTGTCCTCCGCAATAGCCGTGGTCCGGCGGCGTTTTCGCGCCCTTGTTTATTAAAGGTTGTTGCACTTGTCAGCGACCATAGGACGGGCCTCACCCTTGGTCAAGACCAATCCTCGAACCCTCGGAGGGCCGACGGGCGCACGGCGGAAAAGCGTTCACGAGGCGTTCGCACGGGGGCGTTCTCGTGACACGACGGCACGGCCCCGTCGCCCGACGGGGGCGGCAGACCGGTGCGGGGCGGCTACGCGGCCAGCGCGCGCAGTTTGTCCGGGTTGCGGATGACGTAGACGACCTGGACGCGTCCGTCGGCCACGTCGATCTGGAAGACGGCGTCCGGCTTGTCGCCCGAGAGGGCGAGCACGGCGGGGCCGCCGTTGAGTTCCAGGAAGCGGAAGGACAGGTCGGGGACGCTCTTGCGGGCCACGCCGGCGAGGAAGCGGCCCACGTGGTCGGCGCTCTCCAGGACCCGCAGCGGCGCCTTGGCCTTGCCGCCGCTGTCGCCGACGAGGCGGGCGTCCGGGGCGAGCAGCGCCATCAGTCCCGCGAGGTCCCCCTCGGCCGCGGCGGTGAGGAAACGCTCGGTGAGTTCGCGGCGCTGGACGGGGTCGACCTCGTAGCGGGGCCGACGCTCCTCGACGTGCCGACGGGCCCGGCCGGCCAGTTGACGCACCGCCGGCTCGGAACGGTCGAGGACGGCGGCGATCTCGGCGTAGGGGTAGCCGAAGGCCTCGCGCAGGACGAACACCGCGCGCTCCAGCGGGGACAGCGACTCCAGCACGACGAGGACGGCGAGGGAGACGGAGTCGGCGAGCACGACCCGTTCGGCGGTGTCCGGGACGGTTGCGCCGAAGTCGGTGACGTACGGCTCGGGCAGCCAGGGGCCGACGTAGGCCTCGTTGCGCGTCCGGATGCGGGCCAGGCGGTCCAGGGCGAGGCGGGTGGTGACGCGGACCAGGTAGGCGCGCGGTTCGCGGACGTCGTCGCGGCCGGCGGCGGACCAGCGCAGCCAGGCGTCCTGGACGACGTCCTCCGCGTCGGCGACCCGTCCCAGCATGCGGTAGGCGACGCCCAGCAGCAGCGGGCGGTGTTCCTGGAAGACGTCGGTCGTCGTGTCTGCGGTCACGGTGCCATCCCAGCCGAGCCGCGCGGCCGTGTCCAGACGGCGCCCCACAAGGGGCTACCCACGGGTAGCAATTGCTGACAAGCTGTCTACACGTCGGCCCCGCCACGTCCGTTTCCGCCGGTCCGTCCACGCGAGGAGCACCGCCATGTCCACCACCGTCTCCTTCCCGGTCCCCACCCCGAGCGGCCCCCGGTCCGTCACCGTCTCGTACGCGCGCGCGGGCCGGGGCGAGCCGCTGCTGCTGCTCCACGGCATCGGGCACCACCGGCAGGCCTGGGACCCGGTGGTCGACATCCTCGCCACCGAGCGCGACGTGATCGCCGTGGACCTGCCCGGCTTCGGCGCCTCCCCCTCCCTGCCCGACGGGCTCCCCTACGACCTGCCCACCACGACCGCGGTGTTCGCGGGCTTCTGCGAGGCGCTGGGGCTGGAGCGCCCGCACGTGGCGGGCAACTCGCTGGGCGGCCTGCTGGCCCTGGAACTCGGCCGCGAGAAGCACGTACGGTCCGTCACCGCCCTGTCGCCCGCCGGGTTCTGGTCGCCGGCCGAGCGGCGGTACGCCTTCGGCGTCCTGCTCACGATGCGCCACCTGTCCCGCCGGATGCCGCTGCCCCTGGTGGAGCGCCTGTCCCGTACGGCGGCCGGCCGCACGGCGCTCACCAGCACCATCTACGCCCGCCCGGGCCGCCGTTCGCCGGAGGCGGTGGTCGCCGAGACCCTGGCGCTGGCCGGGGCCACCGGGTTCGACCAGACGCTACGGGCCGGTGCGACGGTCACGTTCACCGACGACCTCCCCGGTCTGCCGGTCACCGTCGCCTGGGGCACCCGGGACTGGCTGCTGGTGCGCCGCCAGGGCGTCCGCGCCAAGCAGGTCATCCCCCAGGCCCGTCTGGTGCGGCTGCCCGGCTGCGGCCACTGCCCCATGAACGACGACCCGGCGCTCGTCGCGCGGGTGCTGCTGGACGGCAGCCGCTGAAGGACACCGGCCACGAGCCGTCACGCCCGCCCCCAGGGCGACTCCGGCGGCCACCAGCGCACTGCCGGTGGCCTGGGCGGGGCCGAAGGAGCCCGCGCCGACCAGCGGCGCGGTGCAGGCGGCGGCGACCGGGATCAGACCGGAGAACAGCGTGGCGCGCTCCGCGCCGATCCGCTGCACGCCCATGTACCAGCACACGAAGCCGACGACGGTGACGACCACCGCCTGCCACAGCAGCGCGGCGGTCTCGCCCGCGTCGGGCCGGCGCAGCCAGGCGCCGCCGTCGAGGAGCAGTCCGGCCGCCGCGGACTCGACGGCGGCGATCCCGCACACCGCGGCGGACAGCAGGCGCGGCCCCAGCGGCCGCAGCACGGGAACGGCCAGCACCGCGAAGCCGACCTCGCCGGCCAGCGCGCAGACCGAGAAGGCGAGACCCGCCCCGTCCGTGCGGCCCCACCCCTGCACGGTGAGGGCTCCCACGGCCACCAGTGACGCCCCGTACTGCACGGTCCGCCGCGGACGCCGACCTTCCAGGAGCGGCACGAGGACCGCCACGACGACGGGCGCGCAGCCCACGAGGACGCCGGGGACGGCGGGTTCCGCCGAGCGTTCGGCGGCCAGGACGGCCAGGTTGAAGCCGACCATGCCGACGGCCGCGAGCAGGGCGAGGCGGGCCCACTGACGGGGCGTGAGCGCGCGCAGCCGGGCCCACGCCCCCGGTCCCGCCAGGGGGACGAGGAGCAGGCAGGCGAGGCCGTAGCGCAGGGCCTGGCCGCCCGCGTACGGGTAGGCGCCGAGGACGCTGTTGGCGGTGAAGGACCCTCCGACGAGGACGCAGGCGAGCGCGGCGAGCAGGGAGCCGCGTGTGGTGGTGGCGTTCATGACGGCGACGCTAGGGAGCACGGCGGCCCGGTTTAAGGTCCACTTCCATGACGTCATCGGGGACCAATCCGCCCGGGCCGACGGCCGCCGCCTCCGCCGTCTCCTCCACCGCCTCCCCAGCCTCAGCCTCCCCCGCCTGGGAGGTGCTGCTGCCGGCCGTCGCCGCGCCGGCCCGCGCGCGGGGCCGTGCGCTGCAGGCGGCGTTGCGGGAGGCGGTCCGCTCGGGGCGGCTCGCCCCGGGCACCCGAATGCCGTCGAGCCGGGACCTCGCCGCCGACCTCGGGGTGTCGCGCGGTCTGGTCACCGAGGCGTACGAGCAGTTGACGGCCGAGGGCTACCTGCGCAGCGGGCGGGGGTCGGGGACCTGGGTGGGCGGCGCCGTACGGGCGGCCCCGCCCCGTACGCGGGACCTCGCGCCCCGGGCGCCCGGGGCGCGGGCCGACTTCGTGCCGGGGACACCGGATCTGTCGCTCTTCCCGCGGGCCGCCTGGGCGGCGGCGCAGCGCGGTGTGCTGGCGGAGCTGCCCCACCACGAGCTGGGCTACCCCGACCCGCGCGGCCTGCCCCGGCTGCGCACCGCGCTCGCCGAACTGCTCGTGCGGCGCCGGGGTGTGGTCGCCGACCCCGAGCGGATCGTCGTCGTCTCCGGCGTGGCACAGGCCACCGCCCTGCTCGGACTCGCGCTCCGCGCGCGCGGGATCGACGCGGTCGGCGTGGAGGACCCCGGGAGCCCGCAGCACAGCGCCCTGTACGCGGCGGCCGGCGTCACCTCCGTACCGGTGCCCCTGGACGACGAGGGGCTCGCCCTCGGCCCGTTGCGGGCGTCGGGCGTCCGGTCCGTGGTGACCACGCCCTCGCACCAGTTCCCCACCGGCATCGCCTGCTCCGCGCGACGGCGCGCCGACCTGCTCGACTGGGCGCGGTCCGTGGACGGTTTCCTGCTGGAGGACGACTACGACGGGGACTTCCGCTACGACCGCGCCCCCGTGGGCGCGCTCCAGGGCCTCGATCCGGAGCGGGTGGCCTACACCGGGTCGGTCAGCAAGTCCCTCGCGCCGGGACTGCGGCTCGGCTGGCTGCTCGTCCCCGAGGCGCTGGCCGACGAGGTCGTCGAACGCAAACGGACCACGGACCTCGGTCACCCCGTCCTGGACCAGGCGCTGTTCGCCCGCTTCGTGGAGCGCGGCGACTACGACCGTCAGCTGCGCCGCTGCCAACGCGCCTACCGTGAGCGGCGCGACACCCTCGTCGCCGCGCTCGGGGAGCACTTCCCCGGCACCCGTGTCTCCGGCATCGCCGCGGGCCTGCACGTCATCGCCACCCTCCCGCAGCGGTACGGGCCGCCGGAGCCCTTCCTGCGACGGCTGGCCGGGGCCGGTGTGGCGGTCCGGGCACTGCGGGAGTACGCGCACGCGCGTACCGCCACCGGGGAGGGGCACGGGTTGCGGGCCACCGAGGGGCACGGGCCGCGGGAGGCGGGCGAGGTGCGCCTCGTCCTGGGCTACGCGCACCTGTCCCCCGCCCGCATCCGGGACGGCGTCGGCGTGATGGCGGAGGCGGTGCGCGAGGGGTGAGGTGGGCACCGCGGTGGGAGCGGCACCCTGGCGAGGCCGACGCCGCGGCCGGACAGACTCCCTGGCTGGAGCGAGCACCGCGGCGGGACGAGCCGCTGCGATGGAGCGGGCGCCGCGACGGAGGGGGCGCAGGGGTGGGAGCCGCTGCGACGGGGCCGACGCCGCAATAGGGCGAGCACCGCGACGGGACGGGCACCGCAATGGGGCGGGCACGCCGCAATGAGGCAGGCGCGGCAGGGCGAGCACCTTGGTGGGGCCGGCGCCCCGGCAGGACGGGCGCCACGGTAGGGCCGGCGGCGCACGCCGGAGACGGCACAGACGCCGGAGACGCCGAAGACGCACAGACGCCGCAGAGGTCGGTGAACCGTATCCGGCCGACGACACGGCCAGTTGTTCATCCGGGGTTTGCGTGTGCGCTGCGGCGCCCCAGTAGGTGTGACGGTGCACACCGGCCGGTTCCCGTCCCAGGAGGCCCCATGTCCCACCGTCCGTTCCCCGGGCGCCGCAGCGTTCTGCGCGGCTCGCTGGCCGCGTCCGCGGCCCTGACCCTGCCCTCCGCCGTCGCGGCGGCGCCGGCCCTCGCCCTGTCCGGACGGCCGAGGGCCGCCTGGGGCGTGCAGAGCGGGGACGTGACGACGGACTCCGGCCTCGTGTGGGTGCGCTCCGACCGTCCGGCGCGCATGATCGTCGAGACGTCGGCCACGGAGTCGTTCAGGAACGCCCGCCGCCGGCAGGGCCCGCTGCTCGGCGCCGGCACCGACTTCACCGGCACCACCCGGCTCGACGGGCTGCCGTCCGGCGAGCAGATCCACTACCGGGTGCTGCTGGCCGACCCGGACGACCCGCGCCGCACGGGCGAGCCGGTGACCGGGACCTTCCGCACCGCGTCCGTCAGGCGGCGCGACGGCGTGCGGTTCGTGTGGTCCGGCGACCTGGCCGGGCAGGGCTGGGGCATCAACCCCGAGCTCGGCGGCTACCGGATCTACCGGGCCATGGCCGCTCTCGACCCGGACTTCTTCCTGTGCAGCGGCGACAACATCTACGCCGACGGCCCGCTCACCGCCACCGCGGCCCTGCCCGGCGGGCGCACCTGGCGGAACGTCACCACCGAGGAGAAGGCGAAGGTCGCCGAGACGACGGCGGAGTTCCGCGGCAACTTCCGCTACAACCTGCTGGACGAGAACCTGCGGGCCTTCAACGCCCAGGTCCCCTCCATCGTCCAGTGGGACGACCACGAGGTGACCAACAACTGGTTCCCGGGCGAGATCCTCGCCGACCCCCGGTACACCGAGAAGAACATCGACGTCCTCGCCGCACGGGCCCGGCAGGCGTTCTCCGAGTACTTCCCGATCTCGACGCTGCGCCGCCCCGACGGCCGGGTCTACCGGGTGCAGCACCACGGCCCGCTGCTGGACGTCTTCGTGCTGGACATGCGCACGTACCGCGACGCGAACTCACCGGACGACGGGAAGACCGACCCGCAGGGCATCCTGGGCCGGGAGCAGTTGGAGTGGCTGAAGCGGGAGCTGGCCCGCTCCCGGGCGGTGTGGAAGGTGATCGCCGCCGACATGCCGCTCGGCCTGGTCGTGCCGGACGGCACCGACGGGAAGCCCAACTTCGAGGCCGTGGCGCAGGGCGACCCCGGTGCCCCGCTGGGCCGTGAGCTCCAGATCGCCGAGCTGCTGCGGTTCGTCAAGCACCGGCGGATCACCGGCACGGTGTGGCTGACGGCCGACGTCCACCACACCTCCGCCCAGCACTACGACCCGTCGCGGGCCGCGTTCAAGGACTTCGCGCCGTTCTGGGAGTTCGTCTCCGGACCGCTCAACGCCGGGGCCTTCCCGGCGAGCGCGCTGGACGACACCTTCGGCCCGGACCGCGTCTTCGTGAAGGCGCCTGCCACGGCCAACGTCTCACCGGCCGACGGCTACCAGTTCTTCGGCGAGGTCGACATCGACGGGGGCAGCGGGGAGTTGACGGTGCGGCTGCGCGAGCAGGACGGCACCGTGCTGTTCACCAAGGTGCTCCAGCCGGGCCGGGTCGGCCAGTAAGGGGGTCCTTGCACGATGAGCGCCTGATCAGGCCCAGTGGTCCGGTGCCGTGCACCGCGAGGCGCCGGAGAGTCCATGTAGCGGAGCCGACAGGGCTTTCCGGCAACGCGGCGAGGTGCGGTACCGGGCCGCGCGGACCGGGCGGGCACAGTGCACGGACCCCTGACCGCGCGACCCCCCTACCTCCCGTACGGTGGAAAGGCGCTCCGCGCACCGGTCCGTCATCCCTCGGTGCGCGGCGCGATGATGAAAAGGTCAACAAACCCGGCATACGTTGCCTTTACTCATCAGTCACACAGCGTTCGTGATCACGCAACACCGTTCCTTCACAGTGGCTGCATGACTCGAGACATGTCTGATGTGACACGCGCCGAGCGCGGACGCCCGGAGCACCACGGGCGGAGGTCCGTACGGGAGCTGGCCGCCCTGTGGTGGTCACGCAGGCACGGTCACGCGCCGCCCACGAGTGATACCGATGCCCGGCCGCCCACCCCCGAGCGGCAGGCCGGGCCGTCCGAACTCCCCGAAGCGGCCGGGCAGAACACCCTGTGGCGGATGCGGACGACCGTGAAGGACGCACCCGGCTCACTGGCCGCGCTGTGCACGGCGCTCGCCGGGCACCGCGTCGACATCCTGAGCCTGCAGACCCACCCGCTCGGCGCGGACACCGTCGACGAGTTCCTCCTGCGGGCCCCCGGCGCGCTCACCGCGGCCGGGATCACCGCGGCCGTGGCGGCGGCCGGCGGCAGCGGCACCTGGATCGAGCGGGCCGACGCCCACGACCTGGTGGACGCGCCGACCCGCATCCTCGAAATGGCCACCCGAACCGCCCTCGACGCCGCCGAACTTCCCCTCGCCCTACGGCAGTTGCTCGGCCGGTGCACGATCCGCTCGCTGCCCGCCAAGGCCGGCAGCGGTGGCCGGGCGCCGGGTGGGGTGCCTGTCGAGGGAGTGCTGGAGGAGACCGTGATGCGCCTGCGGGCGCCGGAAGGCGGAGTGATCGCGGTGGAGCGGCCGTACCTGCCGTTCACCCCCACCGAGTTCGCGCGGGCGCGGGCACTGGTGGAGCTGGACGCCCGCCTCGGCCCGCGCGTCCCGGGCGGGCAGGACGTGCTGACGCTGCCCGCGGGCAACGACATCACCGTCCGCCGGGCCGACACCGGTGATCTGGCCGCGGCGAAGGCGATGCACGAGCGCTGCTCGCCGCGCACCCTCGGCATGCGCTACCACGGCCCGGTCGGCGACGCGGACCGCTACCTCACCCACCTGCTCAGCCCTCGCTTCGGCCGCACCCTCGCCGTACAGGCGCCCTCCGGGCGCGTCGTCGGCCTCGGCCACCTGCTGTGGGACGGCGACGAGACGGAGGTGGCGCTGCTCGTCGAGGACCGGTGGCAGCGGCGCGGCATCGGCGGTGAGCTCCTGCGCCGGCTGGTGGGCATGGCCGTCGAGGCCGGCTGCGCGAGCGTGTACGCCGTGACGCAGTCTTCCAACACCGGGATGGTCGCCGCCATGCGGAGCCTCGGCCTGCCCCTCGACTACCAGATCGAGGAGGGCACCCTCGTCATCACCGCCCGCCTGGACGCCGTCGCGCACGGCCCGGAGACGGCGGCGTCCGCGCGGCGCGAGCAGCCGGTCACCGGCGACTGAGGGGTCCACGCACTGTGCCCGCCCGGGCCGCGCGGCTGACAACGCGGCGAGGTGCGGTGCCGGACCGCGCGGCCCGGTCAGGCGCTCATAGTGCGAGGACGCCTGAGCCCGGCCCGTGCCGGCCCGGCGGACGCGGACCGCCGGGCCGGCGCATACGGACCGCCGGCCGGCCGGTGCGGGGGCTGACTCAGCGCACCTCGGCGACGACCCGGTGCGGCACCCCGGCCGGCGCGCCCTCGTCGGCGTGCCGCGGCCCCAGCGCCCGGTCCAGGTCGGCCCACAGGTCCTCCACGTCCTCCAGGCCCACCGACAGCCGCAGCAGCCGGTCGCTCACCCCGGCGCCCCGCCGGTCGTCCGCGTCCACGATGCGGTGGCTGATGGACGCCGGATGCTGGATGAGGGTGTCGACGCTGCCGAGGCTCACGGCCGGGGTGACGAGACGGACGCCGGCGATCACCTCGTGCGGGTCGCCCTCGATCTCGAAGGCGACCATCGCGCCGCCGATGCGCGGGTAATGGACGCGGGTGACGCCCGGACGGGCCGCCAGTCGGCGGGCCAGCTCGGCGGCGTTCGCGGAGGCGGCGCGCACCCGCACCGGGAGCGTCGACAGACCGCGCAGCAGCAGGTAGCCGGCCAGCGGGTGGAGCACCCCGCCGGTGGCGAACCGTATCTGCCGCAGCCGTCCGGCGAACTCCTCGTCGCAGGCGACGACGCCGGCCAGGACGTCGCCGTGTCCGCCGAGGTACTTGGTGGCGCTGTGCAGCACCAGCCGGGCGCCCTGCTCCGCCGGGCGCTGGAGCACGGGCGTGGCGAAGGTGTTGTCGACGAGCAGCGGGACCGAGCCGCAGGCGTGGGCGAGGGCGCGCAGGTCGACCTCGGCGAGCGTCGGGTTGGCGGGTGACTCGACCAGGACCAGCCCGGTGTGAGGGCGCAGCGCGTCGGCGATGCCGGCCGGGTCGGTCCAGGTGACCTCCGAGCCGAGCAGCCCGGCGGTCAGCAGGTGGTCGCTGCACCCGTACAGGGGGCGGACGGCCACCACGTGCCGCAGGCCCTCCGAGGAGCGCGCCAGCAGGACGGCGCTCAGCGCGGCCATGCCGCTGGCGAAGGCGACGGCGCTCTCGGTGCCCTCCAGCCGGGCCAGCGCCGTCTCGAAGCGGGCGACCGTCGGATTGCCCAGCCGGCCGTAGACCGGCGGCCCCTGCGGATCGGCGCCGGTCGTGGCGAACGCGTCGATGCGGGCGGCCTCGGCGCGGCTGTCGTACGAGGGGTAGGTGGTGGACAGGTCGATCGGCGGGGCGTGCAGTCCCTGCCGGGCCAGGTCGTCCCGTCCGGCGTGCACGGCCTCGGTGGCCAGGGCGCGGCGCGCTCCCGGCCGGCGTACGTCGTCGTACGCGTGCGTTCTCGCGGAGTCCATGGACGGCAGGGTGAACACCGGACGGGTCGATGGGGCCGGACTCCGTGCTACGTTCGGCCGATGGCCGATTCCGTCGTACTCGATCCGGTGGACCTCCAACTGCTGCGGCTGCTGCAGAACGACGCCCGGACGACGTACCGCGACCTCGCGGCACAGGTGGGCGTGGCGCCGTCGACGTGTCTGGACCGGGTGGCGCGGCTGCGCCGCAGCGGTGTGATCCTCGGGCATCAGCTGCGGCTGGATCCGGCCAGACTGGGGCGCGGCCTCCAGGCGTTGTTGTCGGTACAGGTCAGGCCGCACCGGCGGGAGCTGGTGGGGCCGTTCGTGGAGCGGATCCGGGCATTGCCGGAGGCGCTGACCGTCTTCCACCTCACCGGGCCCGACGACTACCTGGTCCATGTGGCGGTGGCCGACATGGCCGATCTGCAACGGCTGGTCCTCGACGAGTTCACCGCCCGGCGCGAGGTGGCCCGGGTGGAGACGCGGCTGATATTCCAGCAGTGGGACTGCGGGCCGCTGCTGCCGCCTTCGCCCTCGGCTCAATTGCCGTGACGGGCGCCACCGTCCCGTACGAGGATGGTGCGCATGTCACAGACCACCCACCCCCTGCCCCGCGAGGTCGCCGACGCCTACGTCGACGAACTCATCGCCCTCGACCCCGTCACCGGCACCTACCTCGGTGTGCCGGAGAGCTCCAGCCGACTGCCCGACTGCTCGCCGGCCGGGCAGGAGGCGCTGGCCCGGCTCGCGCGGGGGACCCTGGCCCGGCTGGACGAGGCGGAGCGACGGCCCGGCGCCGAGAGTGACATCGAGCGCCGGTGCGCGCGCCTGCTGCGCGAGCGCCTCACCGCGGAACTCGCCGTGCACGAGGCCGAGGAGGGGCTGCGCGCGGTCGGCAACATGGGCACGCCCGCGCACCACGTGCGCGAGGTGTTCACGGTGACGCCGACGCTGACCGACGCCGACTGGGCGGCGATCGCCGAGCGACTGCGCGCGGTGCCCACGGCGCTGGCCGGATACCGCGCCTCCCTCGCCCTCGGCCTGGAGCGCAAGCTGTACGCCGCTCCCCGGCCGACCGCCACCCTCGTCTCCCAGCTCACCGAGTGGACCGACACCGACGGCTCGGGCCGCGGCTGGTTCGCGGAGTTCGCCTCCGCCGGCCCCGAGGCGCTGCGCGCCGAACTCGCGGACGCGGCGGGGGTGGCGGACGCGGCCGTCGTCGAGCTGCGGGACTGGCTGCGCGACGTCTACGCGCCCGCCGTGCAGGACGCGCCGAACACCGTGGGCCGCGAGCGCTACGCCCGCTGGGCGCGCTACTACAACGGCACCGACCTGGACCTGGACGAGGCCTACGCGTACGGCTGGGCCGAGTACCACCGTCTGCTCGCCGAGATGCGGCAGGAGGCGGAGAAGATCCTGCCCGGCGCGAGCACGCCGTGGGTGGCGCTCGCGCACCTCGACGAGCACGGCAAGCACATCGAGGGGGTCGAAGAAACCCGCGACTGGCTCCAGGGCCTGATGGACCAGGCGATCGACACCCTGGACGGCACCCACTTCGAACTCGCCGAACGGGTGCGGAAGGTCGAGTCGCGGATCGCGCCCGCCGGCAGCGCGGCGGCCCCCTACTACTCGCCCCCGTCGGAGGACTTCTCGCGGCCCGGCCGCACCTGGCTGCCGACGATGGGCCTGACCCGCTTCCCGGTCTACGACCTGGTCTCCACCTGGTACCACGAAGGTGTTCCGGGCCACCACCTCCAGCTCGCGCAGTGGGCGCACGTCGCCGGGAACCTCTCCCGCTACCAGGCGTCCGTGGGCATGGTCAGCGCCAACTGCGAGGGCTGGGCGCTGTACGCGGAGCGGCTGATGGACGAGCTCGGCTTCCTCACGGACGCGGAGCAGCGGCTGGGCTACCTCGACGCGCAGATGATGCGCGCGCTGCGGGTGATCGTCGACATCGGCATGCACCTGGAGCTGGAGATCCCGGCGGACTCCCCCTTCCACCCGGGGGAGCGCTGGACCCCGGAGCTGGCCGAGGAGTTCTTCGGCGCGCACAGCAGCCGTCCGGCGGACTTCGTGGAGAGCGAGCTGACCCGCTATCTGAGCATCCCCGGCCAGGCCATCGGCTACAAGCTCGGCGAGCGGGCCTGGCTGCTGGGCCGGGAGAGGGCCCGTGAGCGGCACGGCGACGCCTTCGACCTCAAGTCCTGGCACATGGCGGCGCTCTCGCAGGGTTCGCTGGGCCTGGACGACCTGGTGGACGAGCTGGCGCGGCTCTGATCCGGGGGACGGCGGCCGCCGACGGCCCGTCCCGTCAGCAGCCGCAGTCCCGCGCGTCCACGGGGGCCGTGAGCGGGTCGGCGTCGCGCCGCTCGCGGCCCTGCCAGGTCTCGAACTCGAAGCCCTCGCGCACCCAGTACTCGAAGCCGCCGAGCATCTCCTTGACGCGGTAGCCGAGTTCGGCGAGCGCGAGGGCGGCACGGGTCGCGCCGTTGCAGCCCGGACCCCAGCAGTACGTCACCACCGGCACGTCCTTGTCGAGGAGCTGCTCGGCCAGCTCGGGGACGAGCGCGGTGGGCAGGTGGACCGCGCCGGGGACATGCCCCTGGTCCCAGGCCCCGGTGGAGCGCGAGTCCAGGAGGACGAACCCGGGGTCGCCGCCGGCCGCGAGCGCGGCGGCCACGTCGGAGACGTCGGCGTGGAAGACGAGGCTCGCCCGGAAGTAGGCCGCGGCCTCGGCCGGGGCGGCGGGGGCCACGCTCAGGACGGGATGGGAGGTGGTGCTCGCGAAAGTGGTCATGGCAGGAAACCTATGGCCGGTGATCCCTTTCCTGAAGGTGGGATCCACGGCTCTGCTCTTGATCCGCCGGGGAATCCCCTGCTATCCCTCCTCCATGACCGCGTATTCCCCGGACGCCACCGACTGGCGCATTCTCGAGGTCCTCCAGCGCGAGGGCCGGGCCAGCTTCGCCGACCTGGCACGGGCGGTGTCGATGTCCGCGAGCGCCGTCACGGAACGCGTCCGGCGGCTGGAGGAGGCGGGTGTCATCCAGGGGTACGCAGCCGTCGTGGACCCCGAGCGGCTGGGGCTGCCGATCCTGGCGTTCGTCCGGCTGCGCTACCCCACCGGCAACTACAGGCCGTTCCACGACCTGGTGGCCGTGACACCGGAGATCCTGGAGGCGCACCACGTCACGGGGGACGACTGTTTCGTCATCAAGGTCGCCGCCCGCTCGATGCGGCACCTGGAGGAGGTGTCGGGCAGGATCGGTGCGCTGGGCTCGGTGACGACCAGCGTCGTCTACTCCTCACCTCTCCCCCGGCGCCCGCTCGGTCACTGACCGCGCCGGCGCACCACCGACCCGGACCGGCCCTTCACGACCTCCAGCTGGGCGTGGACCCGCCTCCGCAGATCGGCCACGTGGCTGACGATGCCGACGCTGCGGTCCCGTTCGCGCAGGGAGTCGAGGACGTCGAGGACCTCGTCCAGCGTCTGGTCGTCGAGGCTGCCGAACCCCTCGTCGATGAAGAGGGTGTCCAGCCGGACCCCGCCCGCCTCGTCGGTGACGACGTCGGCGAGGCCGAGCGCGAGGGCGAGCGAGGCGAAGAACGTCTCCCCGCCCGACAGGGTGGCCGTGTCCCGTTCGCGGCCGGTCCAGGCGTCGACGACGTGCAGTCCGAGTCCACTGCGTCCGCGCCCGGTGCGGTCGTCGGAGTGGACCAGGGTGTAGCGCCCGGACGACATCCGCTGCAACCGCACGGTCGCGGCGGCGGCCACCTGTTCCAGCCGGGCCGCGAGGACGTACGACTCCAGGCGCATGCGGCGCTCGTTGTCGGCGGAGGTGCCGGCGGTGAGTCCGGCCAGCCGGGCGACCCGGTCGTACTCCTCGCGCAGCGGCGCGAGGCGCCGTACGCCGTCGCTCGCGCGTGCGGAGAGACGGTCGAGTTCGGCGCAGCGGCGGGCGGCGGCGTCCTGGGCGGAGGCGGCCCGGCGCAGCCGTTGCGCGGCGTGCGCGGCCCGCTCCTCGGCCGCGGCGACGTCGGCGCGCGGCTGCCGGGCGGCGGCCACGGTCTCCGGCTCGGCGAGCACGGCCCGTACGGCGGCCTCCTCGGACCGCCGGGCGTCCAGGCGGTGTTGCAGGGTGCGGTGGGCGGTGTCGTCGAGGAGGGCGTCGGCGGCGGCCTGCGGGGTGTCGAAGCCGGCGCGGAAGGCGGCCTCGTCGAGGCGGCCGTCGGCGGCCTTGAGGCGGGCGGCGCTCTCCTCGGCGGCGCGGGCGGCGTCGGCGGCGTCGCCGAGCAGGGCGGCCTGCCGCTCCAGTTGGGCGGCCCGTTCGCTCACGCTCTCGGCGGCACCCCGGGCCTGCGCCAACTCCTCCTCCAGCGTGGCCCGTTCGCGCTCCAGGCGCTCCCGGTGACCGACGCGGGACGCGGCGCGGACGGCGGCCCCCCGCTGGGCGGCGGTGCGTCGCTCGTGTTCCTGTTCGGCGTGGCGCAGTTCCTCGCGGGCGGGGTGCAGGGCGGAGGCGTCCCGGCGGGCGCGCGCGTGGTCGCGCTCCAGTTCCTCGGCGTCGGCGGCGAGCCGGTCGGCGGGGGTGTCGCCGGCCTCGGCGGTGGCGGCGGCGAGCGCCTCGCGGACGGCCGCGAGGTCCCGCTCGGCGTCCTCGCGCTCCTGCTCGGCGGCCTGGGAGGCGGCGAGGGCCCGCTCCTCGGCCTCGCGGTCGACGTGTGAGGCGTCCCTGCGCGCGGGTGCGGGGTGGTCGACGGCGCCGCAGACCGCGCAGGGCTCGCCGTCGCGGAGGGTGGCGGCCAGTTCGGCGGCGATGCCGTCGAGGCGCTGCTCCTTCAGGTTCAGCCAGTGCGTGCGGGCCGACACGGCCCGTTCGGCGCGGGCGAGGGCCCGCCGCCGGGCGTCCTCGGCGTCCTGGGTGAGCCGGTCGCGCTGCCGGGCGGCCTCGAGCCGGCGCCGGGCGGGCTCGCGCAGGACGGCGAGCTGTTCGGCGCGGGCGGCGGCCTCCTGCGCGGTCTCGATACGGGTCCGCAGCGCCGTGCGGACGGCGTCCCACTGGGCGAGCCAGCCCTCGCTCTCCGCCAGGACGTCCTCGTCGGCGCGCTCCTGGCGGTCCAGGTCGGCGCGCTCGGCGACCAGTGCGGTCAGTCGGCGTTCCGTGCGGCGGGCCGACTCCAGTCCGCCGAGCTCCTCGGCGGCGCGGCGGGCGGCGGCGGCGAGACCGGCGGCGCCGGCGTCCGCGAAGCGCTCCGGCAGCAGGGCCCGCGCACGTGCCTCGGCGGCGGTCGCCCCGCGATGCTCGGCTTCTGCGGCGTCCCGCAGCTCCAGCGCCGGCGCCACGGCCTCCGCCTTGCGGGCCCGCTCCATCCGCGCCTGTGCCTCCCGGTGCGCTGCGGCCCCCGCCTCGAGGGCCCGGGCCCGTTCCTCGGCCTCGGCGAACCGCCGTTGCAGCCGGGCCCGTTCGCGGACGTCGGCCAGCGCGCGTTCGGCGGCGGCCTGTGCGGACTCGGCGGCGAGGCGGCCGCGTTCGGCGACGGTGAGCTGTTCCCGTGCGGTGCTGCGGGCCACGGCGGCGGCGGTGAGCACGGCCTCGGCCAGGCCTGGCTCGCCGGGGGCCAGGTCGGGCAGGTCCATGGCGGCGCCGGCGGCCTGCTGCATGCGGTGCGCGTCGGCGAGCAGCGCGGCGTCGCCCTCCCGCACGCGGGTCTCGGTGCCGCGGCGCCGTTCGGCGAGCCGTTTCTCGACCTCGGCGAAACGCCGGGTGTCGAAGAGACGGCCGAGGAGCCGGCCGCGCGCCTCGGCGTCGGCGCGCAGGAAGCGGGCGAAGTCGCCCTGGGGAAGCAGTACGACCTGGCAGAACTGTTCGCGGCTCATCCCGAGCAGCTGGGTGATCTCCTCGCCGATCTCCTGGTGGGAGCGGCTGAGGTCCTTCCATGCCCCGGCGACGGCGTCGTACTCGCGCAGCCATGTCTGGGCCTTGTCGACCGTGGTGCCCGCGCCGCGTTTCTTGGGGCGTTCCCAGGGCGGCTGCCGGGTGATCTCCAACCGGCGTCCGGCGACGGTGAGGTCGAGGGTGACCTCGGTGCGGGTGCCGGGGGCGGCGTGGTCGCTGCGCAGCGTCAGGCCCTGGCCGCTCTGGCGGGCGCCGGGGACGGAGCCGTACAGCGCGTAGCACACGGCGTCCAGGACGGAGGTCTTGCCGGCGCCCGTCGGTCCGTGCAGCAGGAACAGCCCGGCGCCCGACAGGGCGTCGAAGTCGACGCTCTGCGAGGCGCCGAAGGGGCCGAAGGCGGTGAGGTCGAGCCGGTGCAGTCTCATCGGGCCACTTCCCGCTCCGCGTCGTCGGCGCGCACGGCGTCGAAGGCGTCGCGCAGCACCTGGCGCTCGTACGCGTCGGGTCCCGCCCCGCGCACGTGGGCCACGAAGTCCTCGGCGATCTCCTGGTCGGTGCGGTCGGCCAGACGCCGGGCGTAGGACACGTCGGGGCCGTCGGGGGCGCGCTCGGGCGCGAAGACGAGGCTGAGGGTGTGGGGGAAGCGTTCGGTGAGGCGGGCCATGGGGTCGGCCGGGCGCACGGCGTCGGTGAGCGTCGCCTCGACCCACGCCTCTTCGTGCCGTGCGAGGGCGGGGTCGGCGAGCAGCTCTTCCAGCCTGCCCCGCAGACGGGCGAGTGCGCGCGGGACGGGGCAGTCGATCCGCTCGGCGGCCACGGTCCCGTCGGCCCCGAGGTCGACCAGCCACATGGTCTTGCGGTGTTCGGCCTCGGAGAAGGAGTACGGCAGCGGGGAGCCGGAGTAGCGCACTCGTTCGGTGAGGATCTGGCAGCCGTGCAGATGGCCGAGCGCGACGTAGTCGACGCCGTCGAAGACGCCGGCGGGCACGGAGGCGACACCGCCGACGGTGATGTCCCGCTCGCTGTCGCTGGGCAGGCCGCCGGTGACGAAGGCGTGGGCGAGGACGACGGAACGCGTGCCCGGCGCGCGGGTGGCGAGGTCGGCGCGGACCCGGTCCATGGCGGCCCCGAGCACGGCCTCGTGGCCGGTCCTGTCCACCTTGAACTCGTCTTTCACCAGGGCGGGTTCGAGATAGGGCAGGCCGTAGAAGGCCACGTCGCCGTGGGCGTCGGCGAGCACCACGGGGGTTCCCGCCGCCGAGGGGTCGGTCCGCAGGTGGATGCCGGCCCGTCCGATCAGCCCGGCGCCGACCCCGAGTCGGCGGGCGGAGTCGTGGTTGCCGGAGATCATCACCGTCGGCACGCCCAGGTCGGCGAGCCGGTGCAGGGCGTCGTCGAACAGCTCGACGGCGGCGAGCGGCGGCACCGCCCGGTCGTACACGTCCCCGGACACGACCACCGCGTCCACCGCGTGCTCACGCACGGTGGTGACGAGGTGACCGATGAACTCGGTCTGCGCCCCGAGCATGTTCACCCGGTGGAACGCCCGGCCGAGGTGCCAGTCGGAGGTGTGCAGGAGCCTCATGATCCTCGAGACTAACGGGCGGGTTCGGCCAGCCGGGCGGTCACTCCCGTATCGCACCGTCACGGCACGTCACCTATGGGAGCATTGCGGACATTTCATTGACGTGCGGGTTTTCACACGTCCCCGTACGCCTCCCCGCCCGGCTCGAAGTCGGCCGTGCCGGCCGTCGCGTCCGCGAGCCAGGCGCGGAAGGCGTCCACGTCGGCGTCCGGCAGGCCGATCTCCAGGGTGACCGCCTCGCCGTACCGCACGTCGCGCACCGCGCGGCCGGTGGCCCGCAGGTCGTTCTGCAGCTTGCCGGCGCGCTGGTGGTCGACGGTCACGGTGGCCAGCCGGAAGCGGCGCCGGGTGCGGGTGCCGAGGGCGTCGAGGCCCTCGCCGACCGCGCCGCCGTAGGCACGGATGAGACCGCCGGCACCGAGCTTGACGCCGCCGTAGTACCGGGTGACGACGGCGACGACGTACCGCATGTCGCGGCGCAGCAGCATCTGCAGCATGGGCACGCCCGCGGTGCCGCCCGGTTCGCCGTCGTCGCTGGCCTTCTGCACGGACGCGTCGGCGCCGATGACGTACGCCCAGCAGTTGTGGGTGGCGTCGGCGTGCTCCTTGCGGACGGCTGCGACGAACTCCTGCGCCTCCCGCTCGGTGGCCGCCGGGGCGAGGGCGCACAGGAAACGGGAGCGATTGACCTCGGTCTCGTGCACACCCGCGCGGGCGACGGTGCGGTACTCGTCCTGCATCCGGACAGCTTAGGTGGTCCTTGCACTAAACGGTCCTTGCACCAAGGGGCGCTTGCACTATGCCCGCCCGGGCCGCGCGGCCTGATCAGGCGCTCATGGTGCAAGGACCCCTGACAGCTCCGGACAAAAGGGGCCCGCGGGGGCCGTCGGCTCAGCCGCCCTTGCGTCCGCGCGGTACGGCGGCCCAGGTCAGCAGGGCCGTGCCGGGGGCGAGGTCCCGCCAGGCGGAGCCGCGCCAGGCGAGGACGGCGATCGCGGAGGTGGGGAACTTCTCCCGTACCTGGTCCAGGCCGTCGTCGAGCCCCTCGCCCGCCAGGGCGAGCACCAGCTCCTCGAGCCCGGGGTTGTGCCCCACCAGCAGCAGCGTCGCGATCTCGGGGGGTGTCTCGCGCACGACGGCCAGCAGGTCCGGCACGTCGGCGGCGTACAGCCGGGGTTCGTACCGGACCGGCGGCGGGGTCCCCCACTGGGCGGAGGCCAGTTCCCAGGTCTGGCGTGCCCGTGCGGCGGTGGAGCACACGGCGAGGTCCGGCAGGCAGTCGACCTCGGCGAGGGCCCGTCCGGCGGCGGGCGCGTCCCGCAGGCCCCGCGGCCCGAGCGGCCGTTGGTGATCGGCCACGCCCTCCGGCCAGGCGGACTTGGCGTGCCGCAGCACGACCAGGCGCCGCAGCGGCCCCGCGCCGATCCGGGCGCTCACGCCGGGGCCCCGATGTCGCGGGTGAGGTCGAGGCCGAGGAGACGGTCGGCGTAGGCGTACGTCTCGAAGCGGGCACCGTCCGCCAGCTCCGGTCCCGCCTCCTCCACCCATCGCAGGACGCGCAGCACCCCCGGGACGTCCAGGTCGTCCTCCCAGGCGGTGCGCAGGCGGGCCCGGACGTCGTCGGGGACGGGGCGGGAGGGGTGGCGGGCCCAGGCGGCGACGGCGCGGCGCCAGCGGGCGAGGGTGTCGTGGGCCTCGCGCGTCGCGTCCGTGCCGAGCGGGACGGCATCGCCGTGGTGGTGGGAGAGGAGGGCCAGGCGCAGGGCCGCGGGATCCTCGGCCAGGGCCCGGTCGACGACCCCTCCGTCGCGCACGGCCGCCACGTCGATCCGTACGCCGTCGGGGGCGCTGCCGCCCGTCCGCAGCACGTGCAGGACGTGCCCGCCGGAGTCGTGGCCGTCCTCGAGGGGGTGGACGCCGAGAGCCGCGGCGGCCGCCCGCAGTTCCGGCGACCGGCCCGCGCCGTCCAGGGTGGCGAGGACAGGGGTCCCGCCGAGTTCCAGGACCCGGAAGAGCAGGTCGGCGACGAGGAGGACGCGCAGGGCGCCGGCGTCGTACGCCGGGACATGGGCCTCGACGCGGGTCAGGCCGCGGCGGGCGGGGGAGGCGGCGGTGGGCTCGCCGGTTCGGGCGTCGATGATGCGGAGCACGGAGTGAGCGTAGGCGGGCGGCGGGGCCTCCGCAGCGGCACGGCACGGAATCAGGGCGCGCCGTCCGCTGTTGAGGGGTTGCGCTCCCGGAAGCGCCGCAAGCTGTTCCGCCCTTCGAAGGAGGCCGCCGTGTACGGCGACGAGGCAACGATCCGCAAGATCCTGACCGGGCTCGGCGACACCTGGGCGGTGGTGGGCCTGTCGACCAACCGCAGCCGCGCGGCGTACGGCGTCGCGGAGGTGCTCCAGCGCTTCGGCAAGCGGGTCGTGCCCGTGCACCCCAAGGCGGAGACGGTGCACGGCGAACGGGGGTACGCCTCCTTGGCGGAGATCCCGTTCGAGGTGGACGTCGTCGACGTGTTCGTCAACAGCGACCTCGCGGGAGCCGTCGCCGACGAGGCGGTCGCCGGGGGCGCGAAGGCGGTGTGGTTCCAGCTCGGCGTCGTCGACGAGGCGGCCTACGAGCGGACGCGCGCGGCGGGGCTGGAGATGGTGATGGACCGCTGCCCGGCGATCGAGATCCCGCGGCTGCGCTGAGTTCCCGGGGACCGGCTCCCTGACCGTGCGGCAGCCGCCCATCATGTGCCGGGTGACCTCCGCCTCCCCGTCTGCGCACCGCACTCCGGTCGTCGTCGGCGGCGGCGCGGGGCCCGCCGGTCTGACCGTCGGCAACATCCTGCGGGCCGCGTCCGTCGACTGCGTCGTCCTGGAGACGGAGAGCCGCGCGTTCGTCGAACGCCGGCCGCGCGCGGGCGTCGTCGAGGAGTGGGCCGTCCGCGGACTCGAGCGTCGGGGCCTCGCCGACCACCACACTCGCCCGCGCCGGCTCTTCACCTCGCCCGCCGCCGCTGCCGCCTTCGCCGAGCAGTACCTGGGGACGGCCGAGCGCTACTGAGCCGTCGTGCGGCGACCGCACGCTCGGCCGGCCCCCGCAGCCGCTCGGCCTCCCCCGCAGCACTCGGCCGGTCCCGGTTCCCGCAGCACTCGGCCGGAGTCGATGACGCGCGGCCGGTCATGCGGCCGGTGTCGGTCGTGCGGCGGCCGGCCGGCCGGCAGGAGTCAGCCGTGCGGCCGCCCACCGGTCGCGGTCGTACGGCGGCCCGCCGTTCCGTCGGGGTCAGTCGTGCGGCGGCCGGTCGTTCAGCCGGTGGTCCGCCACGTTCAGCGCCTCGTCGACCAGACGGCGCAGATGCCCGTCGCACAGCGAGTAGACCACCCGGCGTCCCTCCTTGCGGGTGGCCACCAGCCCGGCGAGCCGCAGCCGCGCCAGATGCTGGCTCACCGCCGGCCGGGCCGCGCCGCACACCTCGGTCAGGGTCGTCACATCCGCCTCGCCCGAGGTCAGGGCGTGCAGCAGCGTCAACCGGGTCCGGTCGCCGAGCAGCGCGAGCACTTCGGCGGCGAGGGCGAACTGCTCCTCGCCGGGGGTGCGTGGGTGCGCATCATGCGCAGGTGACAGGTGCATGCGTGCGCTCATACGCACATAATGGCGACCGGGAGCGGGTACGTCCACACCGCGCACCGGAAAGGGGACCGACGTGAGCGACCGGCACGAGCACGCGCACCGCCACGACCACGCACAGCCGCACCACCACGACCACGCACAGCCGCACCCGCACTCTCACCCGCATCCGCCTCATCCCGCACACGGCCTGCGCCACCGCCTCGCCCACCTGCTCACACCGCACTCCCACGAGAGCGCCGACAAGCTCGATCCGGCCCTGGAGTCCTCGGCCCGCGGGATGCGCGCCCTGTGGGTCTCACTGGCGGTGCTCGGTGCGACGGCCCTGGCCCAGGCGGTCGTGGTCGCCCTCTCCGGGTCGGTCGCGCTGCTCGGCGACACGGTGCACAACGCGGCGGACGCGCTGACCGCCGTACCGCTGGGCATCGCGTTCGTGCTCGGCGGGCGGGCGGCGACGCGTCGGTTCACCTACGGCTACGGGCGCGCGGAGGATCTGGCGGGGATCGTGATCGTCCTGACGATCGCCGCGTCCGCCGCGTTCGCCGGGTGGACGGCCGTCGAACGGCTCCTCGACCCGCGCCCGGTCCAGCACGTGCCGGCGGTCGCCGTGGCCGCGCTCGTCGGCTTCGCGGGCAACGAGTGGGTGGCCCGCTACCGCATCCGCGTCGGGCGGGCGATCGGCTCGGCCGCGCTGGTCGCGGACGGACTGCACGCGCGCACCGACGGGTTCACCTCCCTGGCCGTCCTCCTGGGCGCCGGCGGATCGGCGCTGGGCTGGCGCCTCGCCGACCCGGTCGTGGGGCTGGCGATCACCGCGGCGATCGCTCTGGTGCTGCGGGACGCGTCGCGGGAGGTGTTCCGGCGGGTGCTGGACGCGGTCGACCCGGCGCTGGTCGACCGCGCCGAGCGGGCGCTGAGGGAGGTGCCGGGGGTGCGGGACGTGGGCGAGCTGAGGCTGCGCTGGATCGGGCACCGGCTGCGCGCCGAGGTGGCGGTCGTCGTGGACGGGGAGGTGACGGTACGCCGGGCGCACGCGATCGCGGTGGACGCCGAGCACGCCCTGCTGCACGCGGTTCCCCGGCTCACCGCCGCGCTCGTCCACGCCGACCCGGCACCGGTGCCGGGCGAGGCGGACCCGCATCTGGCGCTGGCCCACCACACGGCCTGACTCGGAGCTCCTCGCACATGAGCGCCTGATCAGGCCGCGCGGCCCGGGCGGGCACCGGGCAAGGACCCCTCAGGCCGTGCCGAGCCCCTCCACCACCACCGCGCCGGGCAGGTCGGCGAAGGCCTTGCCCGGCACCAGCAGCTTCCCGCGCCGGCGCCCGCTGCCCACCAGGACGTACGGCAGGTCGACGACGGTCGCGTCCACCAGCACCGGCCACGCGGCGGGCAGTCCGATCGGCGTGATACCGCCGTACTCCATGCCGGTCTCCCCCACCGCCGTGTCCACGGGGGCGAACGACGCCTTGCGGGCGCCGAGTCGACGTCGGACGACGCCGTTGACGTCGACCCGGGTGGTGGACGGGACCAGGCACGCGGCGAGCGTGGTCTCACCGCCGCGTCGGCCCGCGACGACCACGCAGTTGGCGGACTGCTCCAGCAGCTCCTGCCCGTAGCGCTCGACGAAGACGGCGGTGTCGGCCCACTGCGGGTCGGTGTCGACGTAGACGATCCGGTCGGCGGGGACGCTGCCGCTCCAGTGGCGTACGGCGTCGGCGACCGGGCGGGTCAGCTCGTCGAGGCAGTCGAGGGCGGGTCTGGGGTCGTCGAAGTGTCCGATCGGTGCGCGCATGGCCGCACGCTACAAGGTCCGTCCGCCCGTCGTGCCGGCGTCGCGAGCCGACCTCCCCTTTTGTTCGGAGTTCTCAGGGCACGGGCGGCACCGAGACGGCCATCACCATATCCATCGGCTCCTCGCCCTGGTTGCCGTACACGTGCGGGACGTCGGCCTCGAAGGAGGCGCTCGCGCCGGTCGGGACGCGGTGGTCCGCGCCGTCCACGGTGAGCGTCAGCTCGCCCGCGAGGACGTGGACCAGTTCGACGGTGCCGGCCGGGTGGGGCTCGGAGGGGCTGCTGTCGCCCGGCATCAGCCGCCAGTCCCACATCTCCAGCGGGCCGGGCGCCTCCGCGCCGGCGAGGAGTCGGTTGTAGCTGCCGGCGTCGGTGTGCCACAGCCGCACGGCTCGCTCGGCGGGGACGACGCGGACCCGGGGGCCGCGCTCGTAGTCGAGCAGGGTGGTGATGCTGATGCCGAGCGCGTCACCGATCTTGACGACCGTGCCGAGGCTGGGGTTGGTCCGGGCCTGCTCGATCTGGATCAGCATGCCGCGGCTGACACCGGACCGGGCGGCGAGCACGTCCAGGGTGAAGCCGCGCACCGCTCGCCAGTGCCTGACGCTGCGCGCCAGGGACCGGGTCAGCAGGTCGAGGTCCGACACGTTCCGTCCACTCCAGGAGTCCGATGTTGTGGATGCCGGGGCTCACCCCCCTGCACCACGGTGCGGTGCACCCGATCGTGCACCGAACTGTACTGCGCGGAGTCCGGCCCCGGCGGGGGGACGGCGCCGGCGGCGGCGGGGCGCGCGTCCTGCCCGGGCCGTGCGGCTCAGCGCTCCGGTTCCAGTTCCGCCAGCCGGGCCGCCGTCTCCTCGTCCAGGTCCGACAGGGCGACGAGCTGCTCGGAGGTGACACCGTCCGGGATCGGCACCGGTGGCGGGGTGCGCAGCGGCGGCTGCCAGCCCTCGGCGGGGGTCCAGCGGCGTACGACGCGGGCGGGGGCGCCCGCCACCACGGCGTGGTCGGGCACCGCGCCGCGCACCACCGCCCCGGCCGCGACGACGACGTTCCGCCCGACGCGCGCGCCCGGCAGGATGACCGCGCCGGTGCCGATCCAGCATCCTGGGCCGATCTCCACGGGCTCCATGCGCGGCCACTGTCTGCCGATCGGCTCGTGCGGGTCGTCGTAGGAGTGGTTGGTGGAGGTGACGTAGACGTACGGGCCGAAGTAGCAGTCGCTGCCGATGGTGACCGTCGTGTCGGCGATGACGTGGCTGCCGCGGCCCAGGACGACGCCGTCGCCGATGCGCAGGATCGGGTCCGGGCCGAGGTCCAGGTCGGGCATCAGGCCCGCCGTCAGCGTGACCTGCTCCCCGACGATGCAGTGCGCGCCGACGTGGATCCAGGGTTCGCCGAAGACCGTGCCGAGCGGGAAGGCGAGCCGGGTGCCCGCGCCCATCGCGCCGAACCGGAAGCGGCCGGGGCGCTCGGCGGTGACGGAACCGGTGTGCTGCACCCAGGCCCAGCCCGCGTGGACGGCGCGCTGCGCGAGGCGGCGCCACCAGGATGAGAACGTGTTCTTGCGCTTCGGCACCCGCACACGGTACTCAGCGCGCGGCGGGCCCCGGCCCCCGGATGCCTGTGATCTTCACCCCACCGGGTGGCGTACGGTGCGGGGGTACCGCGGACGACGAGGAGACGGTGATGATGCAGCAGGCGCTGATCACGGGCATCGGCGGCAGGGACCCGAAGATCGACGAGGAGGCGTTCGTGGCGCCCACGTCCTCCGTGATCGGTGACGTGACGCTCCAGGCGGGCGCGAGCGTCTGGTACGGGGCCGTGCTGCGCGGTGACGTCGAGCGGATCTCGGTCGGGGCACAGAGCAACATCCAGGACAACTGCACGCTCCACGCCGACCCGGGCTTCCCCGTCACCATCGGCGAGCGGGTGTCCGTCGGCCACAACGCGGTCGTGCACGGGGCGACCGTCGAGGACGACTGTCTGGTCGGGATGGGCGCCACGGTGCTCAACGGGGCGGTGATCGGCGCCGGTTCCCTGGTCGCCGCGCAGGCCCTGGTGCCGCAGGGCATGCGGGTGCCCCCGGGCTCGCTCGTCGCCGGTGTGCCGGCGAAGGTCAGGCGGCGGCTGACCGACGAGGAGCGCGAGGGCGTCACGCTGAACGGGACGATGTACGCGGAGCTGGCGAACGCCCACCGTGAGGTGCACGGCCGGCCCGCGGACTGAGGGCTATAGGGAGTGTTTCGAACGTCCTGTGTGCGGGACGTTCGAAACACCCCCTAGTCGGCGGCCGGGACCGGCTCCGGCTCGGCCACCGGGTGTTCGGCCGCCGCCTTCTTCGCCTTGCGCTTGAGCACGAGCATCGACGTCAGGCCGATCAGCACCGCCAGCACCAGCCCCAGCCACGAGAACCGCTTGAGCCAGGACTCGGCGACGACGCCGACGTAGTAGATGACGGCCGTCGTGCCGCCCGCCCACAGGATGCCGCCGAGCACGTTGGCGACGAAGAACTTCCAGTACGGCATGCGCAGCACACCGGCGAGCGGCCCGGCGAAGATGCGCAGCAGGGCGACGAAGCGGCCGAAGAAGACGGCCCACATGCCCCACTTCTCGAACGACCGCTCGGCGGTGGCGATGTGTCCCTCGCTGAAGTGGCGGGGGAACTTCTTGCCCAGCCAGGCCAGCATGGGCCGGCCGCCCTTGCGGCCGATGGCGTAGCCGATGGAGTCGCCGATCACGGCGCCCGCGGTGGCGCAGGTGCCGAGGATGACGGGGTCGATCTCGCCGTGCTGGGAGGCGAGCAGCGCCGAGGAGACGAGGATGATCTCGCCCGGGAGCGGGATGCCCAGACTCTCCAGGCCGATGACCAGACCCACCAGCGCGTAGATGGCGACCGCTGGTACGGCCTCCAGCCATTCCTGGACGTGCACCGCCGGTTCCTCCCCTTGGATGTCCCCGCGCTCCGAACGGCTTCGCGTTCCGGTTCCGGGTGTCTGTGCGTTCCGGGCGCCCCTGCGATCCCGGCGCGCGCCGCGGACGGGCGCACGCCGGGAAGCCTACCGGGTCGGCCGGGCGGAGCCGGGCGGCCCGGGGTGCGGCCCCCGCAGCGGCGCAAGCGGCGCTCTCACCGGCCGAGGGCAGTCGTCAGTCCCGTGACCGTCGCGCCCAGAGCGTCCTCGACGAGACCGTCGACCGCCTGGACCGGGCCGGGCGCAGGCGGCGGGGTCTCGGCCGGCGCGGGCGCCTCACAGCACTCCACCTGCGCTAACCGCTCCTCGTACGGCGGGGCGGGCGGCGCCGGCTCGGCCGGGGCGGGGACGGCCTCGCGGGGCGGGGCGGGTGCGTCGCGGGGAGCGGACGGCTCGGGTCCGGGTGATCCGGGCGGCTCCGCCGAGCCTCCCGCTCCGTCCTGCGGTCCGGCCTCCGTGGGGGGCGGGCGCTCCGCGTCCCCGACGGCGTCGAACTCCCACCGCTGCTGGCCGGAGCCGTTCCGCCGCGTCACGACGACGGACGCGCCGGGCCTGCCGGTACCGGGCGACACCAGCAGGCCGCCCCCGCCCCGCCGCAGCACGAGTTCGCCGCCGACGGTCAGGTCGAAGAGGACCTCACCGGAGTGCACCCCGCAGCCGGCGAGGGCGGCCGTCCCGCGACCGGGGTCGGCGGCCAGGCACAGCGTCGGGGCGGCGGCGCTGCGCAGCAGCCCGTCGTCCCGGTACGACCACCGCTGAGACGCGGCGGAGGAGCACACCGCCAGGACGGCCGTCGCGCCGGACTCGGTCCGGCCACCGGCGGTGTCGAGGCACAGTCCGGCGGCGGCGGCGCGCAGCCGTGCCTGGGCGAGCCCCGCCGGACGGCCGGCGGAGGCCGCCGTGGGGGTGCCGCCGGAACCGCCCGGCGTGTGCGCTCGTCCGGCGGCATCGTCCGGGGTGCCCGGGGTGCCGGTGCTGCCGACGGGTGCGCCCCAGGTGGCCGGTGACCGGGGGACACCGCTGTCCTCGGACCGGCCCGTGACCGCGAGGACGGTCGCGAGCAGGGCGAGGGAGGTCAGCCCGACGCCGAGCAGGACGGCCCTGGAGCGCCGGGCCGGAAGTTCGAGCAGACCGGTCGACCCGACGCGGTGCCGGCCACCGCCGACCGGACGGGGCGCCGCAGGGCGGACCGCCGTGTCGGGGCAACTGTCGCGTCCCGGGCGGGAGTCGAGGTAACGGCGGGCGCCCCAGCCGAGGACGGTCTCGGCGAGCAGCACGTCCAGTCCGCCGTCGAAGTGGCTGAGCTGTTCGGCCGCGTGCCGGCAGTGACGGCACTGGGCGAGGTGGTTGCGGACCTCGGGCAGCAGGGTTCCGCCGCGGCGCAGCGGAACGTCGAGCAAGCGGTTGTGGAAACGGCATTCCGGCGTGGGCGCGAGTTCCCTGTGGGCGCGTACACAGCCCGCCCGGAATTGTTCTCGGGCGCGTTCCAGTCCGGCCTCCGCGGTGATGCGGTCGACGCCCAGCAGACCGGCGGGTATGGAAAGCGGTTCGGTCTCGACCTCCGTATGCCACAACAGGCATTGGGAGGCGGCCGGGAGGGAGTGGAAAGCGCGTTCGGCGAGTTGTCGCCTTTCGGATGTGACCGGCCGCGCGGCGCGCAGGCCGCGGCCGCCGACGGTTTTGCGCAACTCCGGCAGTACGGCCACCACTCCGTCCGAGCCGGCCCATTCCCGGACCGTGTTCCGTACGGTGACGAGGAGTCGGGGGCGCAGGGCGCCGCTCGCGCGGCCCTGCGTGAGCCGCCCGAACACGTCGTGGAACGCCGCGGCGGCCACGAGCCGCGCCGAGTCCTGGGATCCGGCGAGGCAGACGGTGGCGTAGTCGTGCGCCGCCCGCCAGTGCCGGGCGAGCAGCACGGCCACGGCGTGGGCGTGACCGTCGGTGCCCAGGCGGGCGGCGAGGTCGCGGTCGGACTCCCCGGGGGGCCATCCGGGGCGGGGCGGGTACGGCGGGCGTGGGGGGTTCGGGGACGGCACGAAACCATTTCCTTCCAAGCCGACGAACGGCACAGGGGAGGGGCGTCCGCCGGAAAGCAGGTGCGTGATTGGTGCGGTGAGCGGTGACGGTTTTGGTTGCTCGACGCTGGTGTTCGGTACTGGTGATCGGTTCGCACTTTCGGCCTGACCAGATCCGTCACCGATCGACCG
The DNA here is from genome assembly GCF_055573695.1 of Streptomyces sp. NPDC030143. Lineage (NCBI taxonomy): Bacteria > Bacillati > Actinomycetota > Actinomycetes > Kitasatosporales > Streptomycetaceae > Streptomyces > Streptomyces sp. NPDC030143. The sequence goes on along the minus strand of NZ_JBVIAY010000020.1, from coordinate 76,646 downwards.
GCCCGCGGGGAGGCTCACCTTCGCACACGCGCCTCACGGGAAACAAGGAGTTCGAGTGACCGGAGTTCAAAGTGGGGGGCTCTTCAGATAAGTTACCGGCGGTATCCACGCCCGTATGCGAGATCCGGGCGGAAGCCCGGAGTCAACTTGTGTACGCGGAAAGGCGGATGCGGCACGGAACTTCCGAGACCCGCGCAGCGCACAGCGATCTCAGAGGTGACTCCCAGCGCGGTCCACGGCGTCGTCTGTGCCGGCCGCCGCTACGACACCGGCGACAAGGGCGGACCACCCCGCGCACCGCGTCCGCCCGGCCTGCGGCCGCCCCGGCCTGGGCCCGGAGTTCATCGTCTGACTGGAGGGGTTCGTGGCGCAGCCGGGGGCGCCCGGGGACACGGCGCGGCGGCGGAACGCCCGGCGGCGTGAGGCCGTCAGGGCGCCCGCGAGGCCGCCGCGGCTTCAGCGCCCGTGACCCCGAGGAGCGGGACGGGGCGCGGTGACGCCGGGCAGTCGCCGGCCCCCCGCACGACGACTCCGACGCGCCCGGCCGCCGTCCGCGAGCGCTGAGCCGCCGTCAGGGGACGCCCCGACCGTCGCCCGCGGGTGCTCAGCCGTCGCCCGCGGGTGCTCAGCCGCCGTCCGCGCGTGCTCAGCCGCCGTCCACGGGCGCCCGACCGTCGCCCGCGGGTGCTCGGCCATCGCCCGCGGGTGCTCGGCCATCGCCCGCGGGTGCTCAGCCGTTGGGGCGCAGGGTCCAGACGACCGTCATCTCGCCGGTCACCGCGCCGTCGCCACGGCAGATCTCGATCGTGACCGGGAACTCGGGGCGCTCGCCCGCGTCGAGCTGGGCGACGACCTCGGCGGCCGGGCGTCCCAGGGTCGCGGTGGCGGTGACGGCGCCCATCGCGAGCTTGCGGTAGGCGATCTCGGCGCGGACGGCGAGCGGCACGGCCCGCGCGAGCTGGTCGCCGAACGCCGCGAGGACGATCGCGCCGCTGGCGGACTCGCCGAGCGTGAACATCGCCCCGGCGTGCGGCCCACCCACGTGGTTGTGGTACTCGCTCTGGTCCGGCAGGGCGACGACGGCCTTCTCCGGGCTTGTCTCGAGGAACTCGAGGTGCAGGGTCCGGGCCATGGGCACCGTTGCGGCGAGCATCTCGCCGATGGACATCTGGTCTGCGCTCATGACAGCGATGTTACCCACGGGTAGCCTCCGGCCGCCAGACCGGTGCGACGATCGCCGTACGTCTGCCGCCCGGCGGCGCGACGCAGCGGCCGACCACCGCCGGCCGGAAGGTCGTCGTGAACCCGGCATTCGGCGTCGCCTTCGACGCGCCGGCCGGCCGGGTCCCGGGCCTCCGGGGGCGGTACCCCCACGGCAAGGCCACGGTGTTCGCCTTCGACACCCCCGAGGGCGACTTCGCGTCCTGGTCGTTCTCCGGACCCGAGGGGGCCGCGACGAGGCGCCGGATGCCGCAAATCCGGCAGATCACGGGCACCGTGCGGGTGTTCCGGCCCGCCGACTCCTGATCGGTACGTCCCTGACAAGGGGCGGTGACCGAAACGTGTCCCGGGCGGGACTAGGGTTTCTGGCCATGTGGCCAGGACAGCAGCCGCCCGGGGGAGAGCAGAACCCGCAGGCGCAGAACAATCCGTATCAGCAGCCGGGATACCAGCAGCCGAATCCCTATCAGCAACCCGGCTACCAGCAGCACAACCCCTACACCCAGCCCACGCAGTGGAACACCCCGGCGCCCGCGGGCGCTCCCCAGCCCGGCGGCTCCGGCGGCGGCGGGGGCAACCGGACGAAGGTGATCGCGATCGTCGCGGCGGCGGCCGTGGTCGTGGCCGCCGGTGTCACCGGGTTCCTGGTGCTGGGCGGTGACGACAAGGACCCGGTCGAGGTCGCCGGCAAGGGCAGCAAGAGCCCGACCGCATCCGCCGATCCGAGCGGCTCGGCCTCCTCGTCCTCCGGCACGGACGACAACCCGCGCGACAACGAGACCGAGAAGGCGACGGTCGCGGGCTGGAAGGTCGTCGTGAACCCGAAGTGGGGCATCGCCTTCGACGTGCCGGCGGACTGGGAGGTGCAGTCACCGGGACTCGCGCAGGGCTTCGAGTGGAAGGACAAGGAGCAGCCCGACGGCTACGACTCGATCATCATGTCGGGCACGGCCGAGTTCAAGTCCAAGTGGTGCACCACCGACGCCGACAAGGACGGCAAGTCCGACGACACCCCGCTGGCGATGGCCGGCACCAAGGGCGCCCAGGGCGCCAAGAACACCGACGAGATCGCCGTCAACACGCCGGCCTGGTGGGTGTTCGGCGGCTACACCGATCCGGACAAGAAGAGCATCACCTTCGACAAGAAGGCGACCGCCTTCACCACGACCTCCGGCATCAAGGGCAGCTATGCCTGGGCGCAGTCGACGAACACCCCCCAGAAGGGCAAGTGCGACAGCGACGGCAAGGCGATCACGTTCGGCTTCAAGAACTCCAAGGGCGACTTCGTGTCGTTCAACCTCTACGCCGCCAAGGGCGTGAAGGAGGAGCTGCCGAAGGCGACCATCATGCAGATCCTCGCCACCGTGCGGCTCCACGGGGAACCGACGCAGAACTGACCCGTAATCGGTTTGGCAGACCCTCCTCCGGGCGGGGATAGTCGGCCGGTGACCTCAGCCGCCGACTCCCCGCCCCGCCTGCGCAGACCCGCCTGGGCGGGCCGCAACTACAGTCTGCTGACCGCCGCCGCGTTCGTCACCGGCCTCGGCAGTCACGGGGCACTCATCGCCGCCGCGTTCGCCGTCCTCGAGACGGGGGGCGACGGTGGCGACGTCGGGCTGGTGGCCGCGGCCCGCACGCTGCCGCTGGTGTTGTTCCTGCTGATCGGCGGGGCGATCGCCGACCGGCTGCCCCGACACCGGGTGATGGTCGCGGCCAACGCCCTCAACTGCGTGTCGCAGGCCGCGTTCGCGGCGCTCGTCCTCGCGGGCGAGCCGCGGCTGTGGCAGATGATGCTGCTGACCGCGCTCGGCGGCACCGGCCAGGCGTTCTTCGGTCCCGCCGCCGAGGGCATGCTGCTGTCCTCGGTCCGGGGCGAACAGGCCGGCCGGGCGTTCGCGGTGTTCCGGATGGCGATGCAGGGGGCGGCCGTCGGCGGTGCGGCGCTCGGCGGTGCCATGGTGGCCGTGATCGGTCCGGGCTGGGTCCTCGCGGCGGACGCCGCCGCGTTCGCGCTCGCCGGGTCGCTGCGCTCCTTCCTCGACGTGAGCCACATCCCGGCGCGCGGCCGGGGCGGCGGCATGCTCGCCGACCTCCGGGAGGGCTGGCGGGAGTTCAGCGGCCGTCCGTGGCTGTGGGGCATCGTGCTGCAGTTCTCGGTCGCCAACGCGGTCGTCGGCGCCGCCGACGCGGTCTACGGCCCACTGGTCGCCCGGGAGCACCTCGGCGGGCCCGGGCCGTGGGGTCTCGCACTCGGCTTCTTCGGCGCGGGCACGGTGGCCGGCGCCCTCCTCATGACCCGCTGGAAACCGCGCCGACTGCTCCTCGCCGGCACCCTCTGCGTCTTCCCGCTGGCCCTGCCGTCCGCCGCGCTCGCCGTCCCGGTGCCCGTCGGCGTGCTGTGCGCGGTGATGTTCCTGACCGGCGTCACCCTGGAGGTCTTCGGCGTCTCCTGGATGACCGCCCTCCATCAGGAGATCCCCGAGGACAAGCTCTCCCGGGTCTCCGCCTACGACTGGTTCGGCTCGGTCGCCCTGGTGCCGTTGGCGACGGCCCTGGCGGGCCCGGCGGAGACCGCCTTCGGCCGCACGGCGTCCCTGTGGGGCTGCGCGAGCCTCGTCGTCCTGGTCACCGCCGCGGTCCTGTGCGTCCCGGACGTCAGAAACCTGACCCGCCGCACCAAACACGTCACCGGAGCGACCCCCACCGCGACCGGCCCCCTGGCGAGCACCGAGCCGGAGCCCGGCGAACACGCGGGACGGACGGACTGAGCGGGACGGTCCCGCCGCCGGGCGGTCGGTCGGCCTCGAGCGGCACCTTCGCGGACGCACGGGGAGGCACAAGCGGCGCGTGCACGGCGGACGGGCAGGCTCCGGCGGCACTTTCGCGGATGCACGGGCAGGCTCGGGCGGCGCGCTCACGGCCGGGTGGTCGGCCCGGTCCGTGTCGACCTCGCCTCGCCGGTCGGGCCGGCCCGTGCGCCCCGCCCCGCTTCGGCTCAGCCGATCCCGAACGCTCCCTCCGGCGGTTCCGGGCTCGGGACCGCCTCCTCGTCGCTCACCGGTCCCGCGTCACCGATGAAGTGCCGTAGGGCCGGGCCGTGTTCGACGCGGGCCGGGAACGCGTCGGAGGCGGTGCGGCGGGACAGGACGGTGAGGTCCAGCGGGTGGTGGGCGGCGGCGAGGACCGCGTTGCCGAAGCGGCGGCCGCGCAGCACCGCCGGTTCGGCGATCAGCAGGAGTTCCCCGAAGACCTCGGCGAGCGTGGCGAGTTGGGAACGCAGGAAGAGGAACGGCGCCGCGTCCGGAAGGTTCGCCAGGTAGACGCCGTCGGCACGCAGCACCCGGCACGCCTCGCGGGCGTAGGCGAGCGAGGTGACGTGCGCGGGCACGCGGGAGCCGCCGAAGACGTCGGCGACGATCACGTCGGCCGAGCCGGCGGGCGCCGCCTCCAGCCAGGCCCGGGCGTCGGCCGCGTGCAGCGTGACGTCTGCGCCCGCCGCCAGCGGCAGATGCTCGACGACCAGCCGCAGCAGCCCCCGGTCGGCCTCGACGACGTCCTGTCGGGAGCCCGGCCGGGTCGCGGCCACGTACCGGGGCAGGGTGAGCGCGCCGCCGCCGAGGTGCAGGACGTCCAGCGGGTGTCCCGGCTCGGCGACGACGTCGAGCACATGGCCGAGCCGCAGCGCGTACTCGAACTCCAGGTGCTCCGGCTCGTCGAGGTCGACGTAGGACTGCGGGGAGCCGTCGACCGTGAGCAGCCACGCGCGCTCCCGGTCGACGTCGGGCATCAGCTTGGCGGTGCCGTGGTCGACGGCGCGGGAGACGGGGATGGGCTCGTCGTTCACCCGTTCATTGTGCCCGGGGCCCGGCGCCCGCCCTCGGACACGCGACCGCGCGGCCGGCCACCCCGGCCCCGCGCCGGCACGGGACCCGCGGCCGGCCACCGTCACCGGCCCCCGCGCTCTCGGACGCCCGCCCGCGGACGGGCGAGAACCGCGCGGCCGGTGGCCCCGGCCCCACGCCCCCGCAGGCGCCCGGCCGCAGACGCGTCGGCGCGCGGAGCCATCAGACGCGGCGCGAACCGCGCGGACCGTCACAGCGGACGCGGCCCCGCGGGCGCGACAACCTCGGCCGACCACCACCGGCCCCCGCCCACGCCCAGGCAGGCACGGGAACCGCGGCCACCGCCACCGGCCCCGCGCCCGCAGACACCAGCCCGTCGGACACGGAAGAACCGCGCGGGCCGGTCATCCCGGCCCGCGGTCCCCCGCGCGCTCCGGCCGCCGTCAGTCGACGGCCGTCACCGTGCCCGCGCCCACGGTCCGCCCGCCCTCGCGGATGGCGAAACCGAGCCCGGGCTCGAGCGGCACGTCCCGGCCCAGCTCCACGGTCATCGCCACCGTGTCCCCGGGCCGCGCCACGCCGGCCTCGCCGAGGTCGATGTCACCGACCACGTCGGCCGTGCGGATGTAGAACTGCGGCCGGTATCCGGTCGCGACCGGCGTGGTGCGCCCGCCCTCGCGCCCGGACAGCACGTACACCCGTGCCGAGAACCGCCGCCGCGGCACCACGCTCCCCGGCGCGGCCACCACGTGCCCCCGCCGTACGGCGTCCCGCGGCACCCCGCGCAGCAGCAGCGCCACGTTGTCCCCGGCCTGCGCCTCCTCCATGGGCTTGCCGAAGGTCTCCAGGCCGGTCACCACGGTGTCCACGTCGGCGCCGAGCACCTCGACCCGGTCGCCGACGCGCACGGTGCCCCGCTCGACCGCCCCGGTGACCACGGTCCCCCGGCCGGTGATGGTGAGCACGTTCTCCACGGGCAGCAGGAACGGCGCGTCCAGGTAGCGCTCCGGCATCGGCACGTACGTGTCCACCGCGTCGAGCAGCGCGTCGATCGACGCCGTCCAGCGCGGGTCGCCCTCCAGCGCCTTCAGTCCGGAGACCCGGACGACGGGCGCGGCGTCGCCGCCGTAGCCGTGCGCGGTGAGCAGCTCGCGGACCTCCAGCTCGACGAGGTCGGTGAGCTCCTCGTCCCCCGCGTCGGCCTTGTTGAGGGCGACGACGACGTGGTCGACGCCCACCTGCCGGGCGAGCAGGACGTGTTCGGCGGTCTGCGGCATGATCCCGTCGAGTGCGGAGACGACGAGGATCGCCCCGTCGAGCTGCGCGGCGCCCGTGACCATGTTCTTGACGTAGTCGGCGTGGCCCGGCATGTCGACGTGCGCGTAGTGCCGGGTGTCGGTCTCGTACTCGACGTGCGCGATGTTGATGGTGATGCCGCGGGCCGCCTCCTCGGGGGCGCGGTCGATGCGGTCGAAGGGCACGAAGGTGCCGGCGCCGCGCTCGGCGAGGACCTTGGTGATGGCGGCGGTCAGGGTGGTCTTGCCGTGGTCGACGTGACCCATCGTGCCGATGTTCAGGTGCGGTTTGGTGCGCACGTAGGCGGTCTTGGGCATGGCGATACCTCGAAGCTCTCAGATGGTGCTGAGTGACGGCCCCGGCCGCGCGGAACGCGGACCGGGACGGGGACCCCGGGAACCTCGCCGACCCTCCCCATGCGGGGTCCGCCGGACGATCCGGAGAGGGTCAGCTTCGGGCGCCGTCGACAGCGGCCACGAGAACGGGAACGGCAGCCTTCGGGGCATCCGCGACCGCGGATGCTGCGAGGAGGAAGGCGTACCGGAACATGGGGATGATCCTGGCCGACCGTTCGGCCGGTGTCGAACGGTTTTCCCCGCGGACCTCGGGGCCGGGAGGTGGGGACATGGGCGAGGGGCACTGCCGTCGTGAGCGACATCACCCCGGCCGAGGGGTGGGAGCTGCCTGCCGGCCGGCATCCGCGCCCGGGTCGACGGACACGTCCTGCGGGACGCCCGGCCTCCCGGCGGTCCGCGTCGTCCGGGTGACCGGACGGGGCCGGGGCTGGGTGTCTTCGAGGCGCAGCGCGTCGTCCCCGAGCGCTACGTGCACCACGGCGCCCGCGGCACCCGCGCCCCCGACAGCCCTCTCGACCGCGGCGCGAGCCGGGCTCCCTTCTTGTTCGGAGCTCTCAGTGCCTCCCGCACCGTCAGCGGCGCGAACCGTCCCCGTTCACGGGCGAGGAAGGACAGGACGGCCTCGGGGTCGGTCTTGGCGTACTCGCGCAGGGCCCAGCCGATCGCCTTGCGGACGAAGAAGTCGGGGTGGCCCGACTGGAGCAGGCAGTAGGCGAAGAGACGGCCGGCGTCGGTGCGGTCCCTGTGGCGGAGCTGGTGGAGCAGGGCGGTGCGGGCGACCCACGGGTCGTCGTCGCCGATCCAGGCGTCCATCGTGGCCGTCAGGCGCGGGTCGGCCTCGACGAGGGCACCGACGACGTGCACGGCGAGCAGGTCGACGGTGTCCCACCAGGGGACCGTGGTGACGAGCCGGCGGGTCACCGGCAGGAAGGCGGACGTGCAGCGTCCGACGTGCCGGCGGAGGTAGTCGACGGCGAAGTAGTGGTACTCCCGGTGCGGCAGCGCCCAGCAGCGCAGGGCGATCGCCGTGCAGTCGGCCTCGGTGGGGCGGGGCATGCCCGTCAGGGCGGTCCGGGACAGCGCCCGGCGCTCGGGTGTGGGCAGTCCGAGGATGGGGGCCACGTCCTTCATGTACGCGCGCATGGCCGCCGCCCTGACCGGGTCGGCGGCGTCGGCGTACAGGGCGGTCAGCCGCTCCAGGACCGCGTCGGCGAGGTCGCTCGGCGGTACACCGACCGTTTCCGTTCCTGTGACGGTCATGAGACGAACCATACGGCGATCACACACCTCCGTCGGTTAGTGTCGCCGGATGCTCGATGCCACCACCCGCTCCGGGGGCACCGCCACGGCCTCTCCCCGGGCCGCGGCAACGGAGTTGGTCGTCCCCCTCCCCGTCCCCGCCGTCACGGCCACCGCACCCGTGCCCGCCGCTCTCGCCGCGCGCTGCACGAGAGTGCTGCTGTCCCCCTGGTCACGTCTCGCCCTGCTGGTCGTGCTGCTGACGGCGGCGGCCTCCTGTGTGCTGCTCTTCGAACCGCAGAAGCTGCTCGCGGACGGCTGGCCGCCCCAGCTGGGCGGCCCCTCGGCCGCGGCGGCGTTCGCGGTCGCGTACGGGCTGTGCACGGTGGCGTTCGTGCCGAGGCCGCTGCTGAACCTGGGCGCGGGCGCTTTGTTCGGCTCGCAGCTGGGCCTGGGCGCGGCGCTGGCGGGGACGGTGCTGGGGGCCGGGGCGGCCTTCGGGCTCGGCCGGATCCTGGGGCAGGACGCGCTGCGGCCGCTGCTGAAGGGCCGGCTGCTGAAGGCCGCGGACGGGCAGCTGAGCCGGCACGGACTGCGTTCGATGCTGGCGGTCCGGCTGTTCCCGGGGGTGCCGTTCTGGGCCGCGAACTACTGCGCCGCGGTCTCCCGCATGGGCTGGCTGCCGTTCCTGGTCGCGACCGCGCTCGGTTCGGTCCCGAACACGGCCGCGTACGTCGTCGCCGGGGCCAGCGCCTCGTCCCCTACCTCCCCGCTGTTCCTGGTCTCCATGGCGTTCATCGCCCTGCCGGCGCTGGGGGGCGCGGTGGTGGCCTGGCGCAAGCGCCACCATCTGCGCCGCCGGTGACGGGTCGGGCGGGGTGCCGGTGACGCCGCCTCCCGGGGTTCAGAGGCCTTCGAGGATCATCGCGTTCGCGAGCCCGCCCGCCTCGCACATCGTCTGCAGCGCGTAGCGGGCGCCCCGTTCGCGCATCGCGTGCACGAGGGTCGTCGTCAGCCGGGTCCCGCTCGCGCCGAGCGGGTGCCCGAGCGCGATCGCGCCGCCGTGCACGTTGACCCGGGCGAGGTCGGCGCCGGTCTCCTGCCGCCAGGCGAGCACCACACTGGAGAAGGCCTCGTTGACCTCGAACAGGTCGATGTCGTCGAGGCGCAGGTTCGCCCGGCGCAGCACCTTCTCGGTCGCCGGCACGACGCCGGTGAGCATCAGCAGCGGGTCGGAGCCGGTGACGGCGAAGCTGTGCAGCCGGGCGAGCGGGCGCAGCCCGAGCCGGGCGGCGGTCTCGCCCGAGGTGATCAGCACGGCGGAGGCGCCGTCGTTGACGGGGCTGGCGTTGCCGGCGGTGACGTTCCACTCGATCTGCGGGAAGCGCTCGGCGAAGCCGGGGTCGTGGTAGGCGGGCCGCAGGCCGGCGAGGACGTCGAGGGTGCTGTCGGGCCGTACGCACTCGTCGCGCGAGACACCCTCCAGGGGCGCGACCTCGGTGTCGAAGAGGCCCTTCTGCCAGGCGTCGGCGGCCTTGCGGTGCGAGGACAGCGCGAAGGAGTCCATCTGTTCGCGGGTGATCGACCACTTGGCGGCGATGAGTTCGGCGCTGATGCCCTGCGGGACGAGGCCCTCGGGGTAGCGCTCGGCGACACCGGGGCCGAAGGGGTCCTTGCCGGGCGGCACGTTCGACCACATCGGCACCCGACTCATCGACTCGACGCCGCAGGCGACGACGAGGTCGTAGGCGCCCGCGATGACGCCCTGGGCGGCGAAGTGCACGGCCTGCTGGGAGGAACCGCACTGCCGGTCCACCGTCGCCGCGGGGACCGACTCCGGGAAGCCCGCGGACAGGGCGGCGTAGCGGGTGGTGTTCATGGCCTGTTCGCCGACCTGGTCGACGGTGCCGCCGATGACGTCGTCGATCAGCGCGGGGTCGACGCCGGAGCGCTCGACGAGGGTGCGCAGGGTGTGGGCGAGGAGTTCGACGGGGTGGATGTGGGCGAGCGATCCGTTCGGCTTGCCCTTGCCGATGGGGGTGCGTACGGCTTCGACGATGACTGCGTCACGCATGGTGCGGGCCTCCTTGGCCGCCGGGCGGTGGCCGGTCCGCCCGACGCGGCGGCTACCGGTGAGTAGGAAATCCGTACTCACCATAACGCCGCCAGTTGGAAAATCAAACCCTCCCCTAGACTGACCGCATGGCCGCCTCCACCAAGAACCCGCGCCCGTGTTCCATCGCCGACGCCCTGGCGCTCGTCGGGGAGAAGTACTCCCTGCTCGTCCTGCGGGAGGTGTGCCTGGGCAACGGCCGCTTCGACCAGCTCGTGCGCAACATCGGTGCGCCGCGCGACATCCTGGCCACCCGGCTGCGCCGCCTCGTGGACGCGGGGATCCTGACCCGGCGCGCCTACAGCGAGCGCCCGCAGCGCTTCGAGTACCGGCCCACGCAGGCGGGGATCGAACTGGAGCCGGTCCTGATGACGCTCATGGCGTGGGGCGACCGCCATCTCCGCAAGGACGCCGACCGCCCCATGGTCATCGAGCACACCTGCGGCAACGAGATGATCCCGGTGGTCACCTGCGAGGCCTGCGGCGGCCCGATCCACCACGAGGACCTGACCGCCCACCCCCAGGCCCCGGGCTGGACCCTGTCGGGCCCGGCGGCCTGAGGGGTCCTTGCAAGCAGGGAGCCCGGCGGGCCGCCCGAGCCGGCCGGACTCCCCCGGGCCGTGTCCGGGCATTACGCCCTCCTCGAGAAGGCGCCGTCCGCGTCGAGGGGACGTGGCCGTGGCGGGAGCGTCCCGTGCCTCGTGCCCCTCCTGGCGCCCCGGCCAGGCCCTGCGAAGAAACGGTCCGGGTTACCAGGGGTGCTCGTGGAGGTACTTGGCGATCTCCTCCCGCTCCCAGGCTCCGTCCGCCACGACGACGCGGTAGCGGCGGGTGAGGGTGTCACCGGGGGCGAGTTCCAGTTCGTCGAAGAAGGCCCAGGAGGGCGCGACGCCGGCGAAGGGCTCGTTACGCACGAACCAGTGGGCGGGGTGGGCGCCCGCGGCGCCGGAGTGGTCGTTCTCGGGAGCGTGGGCGAAGACGACGGTGGCGTGACCGTCGGTGCCGTCGTGCTCGCCGGAGAGGGCCAGCCAGGGGCTCTGGGTGCCCATCAGCTCGGGACCTTCGCCCTCGGGGCCGATGACACGGCCGTCGCGGAAGGCGCGCGGACCGCGCCAGAACAGGCCCGTGTAGCCGGCCCGCTCGCGTCCGGCGGTGGTCGGGCTGCCGAACCGCAGCGGCTCGTCGCGGCGGTTGGTGATGGCGCTGCTCCAGGTCAGCGCCCAGGAGCCGAAGGCGCGGTCGACGTCGTGCACCTCGATCCGGCGCCGCTCCTCGGCCCACAGCTCGCCGCTGTGCGGATGCCAGGTCAGGCGCTCGGCGATGACGACCCGGTCGCCGTCGGCCGTGACCTCGTCGAAGGCGACGTGCGCCATCGAGCCGACGCGTTCGGGCAGCCGGAGATACCCCTCGCCGTGGACGTAACTGTTGCCGCCCCACAGGTTCGCGCCCGACAGGTGCGAGGCCGTGAGCGACAGGCCCTTGTGCCAGCGGTGGTCGTTGGGCCGGTAGTCGGTGACGACGTCGCCCGCGAGGGTGCGCATCGGGTGGATGTAGGGCCGCGGCGCCTCCCAGGCGGCCTCCGGCCGGTAGACGTACGCGAACAGTTCGACACCCGAGGCCGTGTCGGTCACGGTGACGCGGTCGCCGTGCGCGTGGACGAGTCGCAGGTCGGTCATGCCGACACCTCCTCGGTGACGGGGGCGGCCGGCGCCCAGCCGGGGGCGCCGCCGTGCAGGGCGGTGTAGTACGGGTCGCCGGGCCCGATCTCGCCCCGCCTCACCGTCGTGTCCGTGAAGGCCGCCTTGTACAGGGCGGTGATCAGCTCCAGGCTGGTGCGCCCGTCGGCGCCGCTGCTGCGCGGCCGCTCCCCCGCCCGCATGCTCGCCACGAGTTCGCGCAACTGCGCCAGGTGCGAGCTGGGCACGTCCGTGCCGAAGTCCTGCCAGGCGGCCGCCCGGTCGCCGGGGACGTCGGGGGCCGGGGTGATCCGCCAGTCGGCGTTCGAGTGGCCGTAGAGATGGGTGAGTTCGACGGTGGCGTGCTCGCAGTCGACGCGGATGCGGCTGACCTCGTCGGGGCTCAGGACGCTGTTGACGACCGTCGCCAGGGCGCCGCTGTCGAAGCTGACCAGGGCGGTGGAGACGTCCTCGGTCTCCACGTCGTGCACCAGCCGCCCCGCCATGGCGCGCACCTCGCTCCACGGGCCGAGAAGATCGAGGAGGAGGTCCATCTGGTGGATGCCGTGGCCCATGGCGGGCCCGCCACCCTCGGTCCGCCAGCGCCCGCGCCAGGGCACGGCGTAGTAGGCGGCGTCGCGGTACCAGGTGGTCTGGCAGTGCGCCACGAGCGGCCGGCCGAGGGACTGCTCGGCGAGCAGCCGCCGCACGTGCCGGGCCCCGGAGCCGAAGCGGTGCTGGAAGACGATCGAGGCGTAGGGTCCGGCTTCGGCGCCCTCCTCCGCCACCACGGCGTCGTAGTCGGCGAGCGTCGGCACGGGCGGCTTCTCGCACCACACCCAGGCGCCGGCCCGCAGCGCGGCCACGCTCTGATCGCGGTGCAGGGTCGGCGGGGTGCAGATGGTCACCAGGTCGGGGCGCTGCTCCGCGAGCATCCGGTCCAGGTCGGTGTAGGCGTGCGGAACGCCTCCCTCCGCGCAGAACGCCTCCACGGCCCCGGCATCGATGTCGACGGCCGCCACCACCTCGGTCTCGCCCTCGGCCGCGAGCTGGTGGAGGGCGGGCAGGTGGGAACCGCGGGCGATGGCGCCGGTGCCGACGACTGCGGCCCGCACTCGACGGCCGGCGAGCGGAGTGGACGGGGACATGGGCGTGATCAGCACTCCTCCGACGAACGACCGAACGGCCTGGAACCACCTGGCTGGAGCGCACCCACGTAGCAAGCGCTTTCCCACCGGCAGCAACGTATGCGCCGCTCCCATGTCCGGTCAACATGTCCGCACACCACATCCGCCCAGCTCGGCCGCCGCGCCCGCCCCGCCCGGGCCTCGCGCGCCCCTCCCCTCCGGACCCCGCCGCGAAACCCCTGTGGCGGGGTTGTCACCCGGGGGCGATACGCTGCCCCCTGCACACCCACGTGATCACCGCGCGCGCGGCGGCCCGCCGTGCCCGTCGCCCTTCCCGATCGGCACTTGGACTCCGTAACCTCATGTCTTGGTTTGAATCCCTCATCCTCGGACTCGTCCAGGGGCTGACCGAGTTCCTCCCCGTCTCCTCCAGCGCGCACCTGCGACTGACCGCGGCCTTCTCGGGCTGGGAGGATCCCGGCGCCGCCTTCACGGCGATCACCCAGATCGGCACGGAGACGGCCGTCCTGATCTACTTCCGCAAGGACATCGGGCGGATCCTGTCGGCCTGGTCCCGGTCGCTCTTCGACAAGACGATGCGCAAGGAGCACGACGCCCAGATGGGCTGGCTCGTGATCGTCGGCTCGATCCCGATCGGTGTGCTCGGCGTCACGCTCAAGGACCAGATCGAGGGGCCGTTCCGCGATCTGCGGCTGACCGCGACGATGCTCGTCGTCGTCGGCATCGTCATCGGCATCGCCGACCGGCTCGCCGCCCGCGACGAGAACGGCGGCAAGCACCGCGCTCCCAAGCAGCGCAAGACGCTGGACAACCTGGGCGTGAAGGACGGCCTGATCTTCGGCCTCTGCCAGGCCTGCGCGCTCATCCCCGGCGTCTCACGTTCGGGCGCCACCATCAGCGGCGGCCTGTTCATGGGCTACAAGCGCGAGGCGGCCGCCCGCTACTCGTTCCTCCTCGCCATCCCCGCCGTCCTCGCCTCCGGCGCCTTCGAGCTGAAGGACGCGATGGAGGGCGGCCATGTCAGCTGGGGGCCGACGGCGTTCGCGACGGTGATCGCGTTCGCGTCCGGGTACGCGGTCATCGCCTGGTTCATGAAGTTCATCAGCACCAAGTCGTTCATGCCGTTCGTCTACTACCGCGTGGTCCTCGGCATCGTGGTGATTGTGCTGGTCAGCCTGGGTTTTCTGAGTCCTCACGCGGCCGAATCGGCAGGCTGATCGGGCGGTTGGGCCGCGAGTTGCCGCTATCGGCATCTCTCGGAAACTCTCGATAGTTCCGGCTCGGTTTCCTTGATCGTCTCCCAGTCGTCTCCCACCCGGGGCAGCACGAAGGCCCCCGCGGTTCAGGTTCGCGGGGGCCTTTCGCGTGGAGCACATCCGAACCGGGCCAGTTCGGGGGTGGTCCAGCGGGACACCGGCGTGCCGGTCTCGGCAGGCAGTTGGCAGGCGAGGGCCTTGACCTGGGCGGCCTGCAGCGGGGTGAAGGAGGGCGGGCGTCCGGTGCGCTTGCGGTCGGCCAGGCCCGGCATGCCCAGCTCGGCGAAGCGGCTCCGCCAGGTGCGCACGGTGTCCACGTGCACGCCGACCCGCTCGGCGATCCGCGCGTTCGGCAGCCCGCGGGCCGCGTGGAGCACGATCTGCGCGCGCACTCGAAGCCGGTACTCGGTCTTGTGGCCCCAGGCTGCCTTCTTCAACCGGTGCCGCTCGGTGGCAGTCGGGGATATGGGGCGGGCGGCGGCAGACGGCATGGCAGGCAAGCTGACTTCCGGAGCCGACCAGTTAGCCTCGCAGGTCAGACAGGTCCTCGTCACTGAGACTGAGATCGTTCGCCGCGAGGTTCTCCTCGAGGTGTTCCAGAGAACCGGTACCCGGAATCGCCAGCACCGTCGGCGAGGTCGCCAGCAGCGAGGCGATCGAGACCTGCGCTGTGGTCGCGTCCAGACGTGCTGCGACCTTGCCGAGCCGTTCGGCGTCGAGTGGGCCGCTGCCGACTCCGCCACCGAGCGGGAAGTACGGCACGTACGCGATGCCCGCTTCCTCGCTTTCCGCCAGCAGCCCCATGTCACCGGTGTGCCGGTTCTGCACCGCCGCGACGGGCGCGATCGCCCGGGCCTCGGCGAGCTGGGCGGCGTCGACGTTACTGACACCCAGGTGTCCGATCAGCCCCTCCGCGCGGAGCTCGGCCAGGACCGCGAACCGTTCGGCGATTGACTCGTCACCCGGCCCGGTCATCCCGCCGACCCGCAGATAGACCAGGTCGAGCCGGTTGAGACCTAGACAGCGTAGATCCGCCTCGACTAGGCCGCGCAGCTGATCAGCCGTTGCCTGCCCGCTCGGCACACCGTTCGGTCCGGGCAATGGCCCAACCTTCGTCGCGATCACCAGGTCGTCACGGTAGGGGGTCAATGCCGTACGGATCAACTCGTTGGCCCACACCGCGTCCCTGCCGTAGAAGCCGGCCGTGTCGATGTGGTTCACGCCCAGCTCCACGGCCCGGCGGAGCACCGCGATGCCCGTCTCGGGATCTCGCGCCGGACCGGCGAAGGTGCCCATCGCCAGGCGCATCGCGCCGAAGCCGAGCCGGTTGATCGTCAGCTCTCCGCCGAGGGAGAAAGTCTTGATCGTCATGTCGCTCATGGTGTCCGACGGCACGACGCCCAGCGAGCTCGTGGCAGCTTGCTGCCAGACTGGCGGGATGCGGAACGAAGAGGTGTTTTCAGTGCGAGGAGACGCAGAGTTGATCGCGCGCGCAGGTCATCTCTTCGAGTCCGCGCAGACCGAGTTCCTGTGCGCCGCCCGGGATCTCAAGACCTGGTCGCAACCGGGGGCCAGGGCCGCGGTCCGGAATCGGATGCGCGCGGCGGATCCCGCTGACTTCACCCCTCGGAAGCTGCTCAGCCCGGTGGCACTCGCCGACGAGGAGGCCCGCGCGCACCTGCGACTGGTGCGGAGTAAGGGCGCTCTCGTTCGGATTAGCCGTTCGCCGCTGCAGCACGAGACGATCCTCATCGACCGGCGGGTGATGATCCTTGCCGGCCAGGAGACCCCCACCGGCCGCGAGTACATCGTGACGACGTCACAGATCCTGGTCGACGGCGTTCACTCGCTGTTCCGGGCGATCTGGGACGCCGCCGTCGATCTCGAAACCTATCTGCGCAGTGACGTCCCGCACCTCGATGCCGACGGCGGCATGATTCTCAAAGCCCTCGCTTCGGGCCTCACCGACGAGTCGGCGGCCAAACGACTCGGCGTCTCACTGCGCACGTACCGGCGGCGTGTAGCCGAGCTGATGGCCCAACTCGAGGCCGACTCCCGCTTCCAGGCCGGGCTGCGTGCAGGCGAGCTGGGGCTACCCCGCTAAAACCACAGTGATCGCGACCCTTTAGCGGTCTGCCCTCCTGAGCACCCCGGACCACATAACCAACCGTCACGTCAACCCCCGAAGAACTTCCAGCGGCGACCACTTAGTAGCGCGGTGCCACTTCCAGCACTGTAGGGGACCCCCCTACACTTTGGCCAGTGGCCCGCCCGAGAGAAGGGGCTGGGTGTGACCGAGGAGGCGCAACGGGTGTTCGATGCCATCGACGCTCTCAAGGGGATCGCCGACCCGACCGAGAGAGCGCGCGCCCTGGGCGAGGTGCTGAAAGCCCTGCCGGGCCGGAACAAGGAGCTGAAGGAGGCGCGTCAGGAGGCGGTGAAGGAGCTGCTCGCGCGGCCGGGGGCCTCGCTGCGCACGGTGGGGGCTGAGTTGGACATCAGTTTCAGCACGGTGCAGGACATCGTGAAGGGCTACTCGGGCTCGGGGAAGAACCGGCCGAAGCAGGCGGAGGCGTCGGATGGATGATCTGGTGCGGTGGCTCGGTGAGCAGCTCGATGCTGACGAGGAGACGGCGCGAAGGGCGACTGTTCGGCAGGCTGGCGGCGGGGCGTGGGCTTACGACGGGTCCGACGTGCAGGCTGAGAGTGGCCTCGGCGTGGCGCGGCGAGTCGTGCCTGTGCACGGCGAGCACATCGCGGCGTGGGATCCGGCGCGGGTGCTGCGCGAGGTCGACGCCAAGCGGCGGGTACTCAGGATGGCGGAGCAGTCCATGCAGCAGGCCAATTCGCCGGACTACTTGGTCAACGGCCCAGCAAGGATGACCCTCGCCGCCCTCAAACCCGTTCTCCTGCACCTTGCCGCCATCTACGCGGATCGGCCCGGTTATCGCGAGAAGTGGCGGATGTAGCTGCCCGCTCCGAGTCCCCGTCTCACGTCGAGGCGGGGGCTTCGTCACGCCCGCACGTAAGATCCCGGCACGTGGCACACACCTTCGAGGAACTCGTGGAGAAACAACGCGCCGCCGACCTGGCGCACGCCCGTCCAGGCCCTACGCGACCGCGGCGACCGGGCCGCCTTCGACACTGCATGGCAGACGTGGCGCGACCTCGCCCAAGACGTGCAGGCCTCGGTCACCGAGCACGCGAAAGAGCAGGGCGCGATGCGGGCCAGCGTGGAGCTCGCGGTGAAGAAGGTGGTGCGGCACCACGTGGAGGCGGCTGGCGGGTAGCAGCACCGCGCCGAGCAGCTCCACATGTGGTGCAAAAGTGATGAATGGGACGCTGGCGAGTGAGGAACACGGCAAAAGACCCCTCACTCGAACGGAGCACACCGTGATCATCAAGAGAATGCACGACATGGGCATCCGCAGCGAACACGCCTACCTGGCAGCCATGGCCTCCATCGGCCTCTCCATCGCCACCTGGGTCACCAGCCTCAACGCCGAACCCGGCGCCGGCGTCGCCCGCGCCGACCGGTGGGGCATCTTCGTCGGCGAATGGGCACCCACCTTCTTCGGCCTCGGCGTCGCCCTCTCCCACTACGAGCAGCAGGACGGCACCCTCACCGCCACCGTCTACGAGCTGCGGGAACAGAAGGCCGGCTGAGCCGCGACAACCGCGTCCGCCTCTGGAACATGGGGCGGGCGTCTCGCGCCAGACGGACGATGCCGGCGTGCGCCCCGCGCCGCTCGCCCGCAGCCTGGTGCCATGGCCTGCGCCGGGTGCTGGTGGGGGTCAATGGTGCGTGCCCGTGCGATCGCCCCGCCCGGGGGTGGTGAGCGGGGCGATCGGAGTTTGGCGATCGTGCCGTGGTGGGCCAGGCATTGCCTCTGGGCACCCGTGAGCGCGTCAGCGTCTCCCCACCGGACACGGCTCATGGTGGCATGGCCGTCAAAAGCCGGGCTACTTCCCGACGTTGATCTTGTCGTTGTCGAGGAGCGCGGTGTGCGTCGCCGCAGTGATCACCAGGAGGATAAGCAGCAGGCCGGCGACCGGGTTCGCGTCGTCGCCCTTCGGGTCGAGGGCGACGGAAAGGACCAGGACGGCGACGTCGGCGGCGACGTAGGCGGCCGCGAGCCACGGCTTGATGACGCCCTTGACAGCGGCGACGACGAAGGGGACAGCGGCGGCGAAGCCGATCGTGACGAGCGGGACGAGCGTCCAGATCACCTTCGCGATCGTCGTGTTGAACATGCGGGGGCGAGCGGGGGCGAGCGGCTGGTTGAAGTAGGGGTTCGTGGCCATGTGTGGCTCCTCCGTGGCTGGTGGCGTCTGGGCAGTGTGCTGTGGTGGAGGGGGTGGCGTGGGGTTTTCGGCTGGATTGACGCCTACGGGTGATCAGTTGGCGGGTTTCCCACTTCGGGCACCGCAACGCCCCAGCCGGTCCGGGCTGGTCGAGTGGTGTGACGGAGGGCCAGAGGCGTGGACGCACTGAGCCAAGGGGCGCCCACCCCGGACAGGAAGGCTTGTCATACCTCGGGAATCGACCAGACGCCGGGCGGCTCCCGCAGCTCCAGGAACTCGACGGGCACACCTGTCTGCTCGGCAACGATGGGCAAGAACTCCTCCGTGATGTTGAACTCCTTGAGGATCACGGCGCTTGTCCGTGTGTCAACGACGTGACTGAGCTGGGCCGACGGCGCCAACCACAATTCCGTGGCTGCGCAGTTGGTAGCCGAACTGCTCACCGAGCGCTGTGGCCTTGGCGAGGCAGGCTTGCTGGAAGTCAGAGCTCGGAGAGTCCGTTCTCTCGTGGAACTCTGCTCGCACCCATCCTTTTGCTTCCTCGTCGAGACCAGTGGCCTCGGGCGCGATGTATCTGGCCGCTATCGAGTCCTGCGCGAACGCTTCGAGGAGCGCGGCGCGGGCCTCCTAGGGGCCTGAAAGCTCGACGGTGAAGGTGCCTTTGACTGTCATGTATGCAGAGTAAGTCGCGGTACTGACACCGTTCCCCGGGCTCGATCACGCGGCCACGACACCGCCTTCCGTCCAGATCGCACCGCACCCCGTGCAGTGCGCGACCGGCGTCCGGCCCTCACCGCCGTGCACGTCGATGGCCCCGCCGCAGTCGTGCGGCTGCTCCAGCGTCCGCTTCTGCGCAGCGATGTCCAGGGCACGCTCGACCCGGTCGGCGGCGCCGGACGCGACAATGCCGATGCGTTTCTCCTCAGCGCCGGTGATGCGGCGGCACGGTCCGGCCGCGCGCTCGACCCGGGCCAGCAGCCACAGCGCGGCGTGCGGTGCGGTGCGCCCCCGGTGTACCGCCAGCGCCGCGGGTCCCTTTGGTCGGCGAGCGCCAGCTCGACCTTGCGCTGTCGGTCAGCGGCGGCGATGCGGGCCTGAAGTTCATCAGCACCAAGTCGTTCATGCCGTTCGTCTACTACCGCGTGGTCCTCGGCATCGTGCTCATCGCCCTCGTCGCCCTGGGCGTCCTCAGCCCGCACGCGGCCGAGTCGGCCGGCTGATCCCACGGGTGCGGGCGGAGGGGCGGGCACCGGGTGCCCGCCCCTCCGTCCGTTCCGCCGGCTTCCCGGCCCGGCGCCCGAATCGGGCGCGGTCACGGCCGGCCGCCGGCCGTGACCAAGCCCATACGGGACGCGTAGCCGTGCGGTAGCGCAGCGTCAGTCCTTGCGCCTAGGCTGGTCGCCATGTCCCCCAGTTCTGTGACCCCTGGTTCCGTGCGGTCTGCTGCCGAGGTGAACGAGCAGATCCGGGCGCTGTGGCTGCGCGCGGGCGGGTCGCTCACGGCGCAGGAGCGGGCGGAGTACGAGCTGCTGGTGGTGGAGTGGGCCGCGGCGATCCGCGCCGACGTGGTCGAGGCGGCCTGAGAGGCCGCTGCCGGGCGTCCCGCCCCTCACCGGCCCCCGGCCACCCGCAGCACGGCCCCCGTCGTGTACGACGCCTCCGGCGACATCAGCCAGGCCACGGCCGCCGCGATCTCCTCGGCCCGGCCGGGCCTGCGCAGCGGGATCGACGCGGCGGCCCGGTGCGCCCGGTCCGGATCGCCCATCGCCGCGTGCATGTCCGTGTCGACCATCCCCGGCGCGACCGCGTTGACGCGGATGCCGTCGGGGCCGAGTTCCTTGGACAGACCGACGGTGAGGGCGTCGATGGCCGCCTTGGTCGCCGCGTAGTGGACGTAGTCGCCGGGACCGCCGAGCGTCGCGGCCGCCGACGACACGTTGACGATCACCCCGGCACCCCGCGGTGTCATCACCCGCGCCGCCCTCCGGGCGCACAGCAGCACGCCCAGCAGGTTGACCTCCACCACCCGGCGCAGGTCGGCGGTGTCGCTGTCGGCGAGCCGTCCCAGCGGCCCGGTGACCCCCGCGTTGTTCACCAGCCCCGTCACCGGCCCGAGCCGCTCCTCCGCCACGGTGAACAGCCGTTCCACGTGCGCCTCGACGGCCGTGTCCCCCCGCACCGCGACCGCCCGGCCCCCGGCCCCACGCACCGCGTCGGCCACCGCCTCGGCGGCCTCGCCGTCCCGCGCGTATCCCACCACCAGGTCGTGCCCGTCACGCGCGAGCCGGCGGCAGACGGCGGCACCGATCCCCCGGCTGCCGCCGGTGACGACGGTGACGGGACGCGCCCCGACCGTCCCGTGACCGGACACGCGATCAACTCCCGGCCGTGGTCGTGGGGTTCGCAGACGGTTCCCGCCGCAGGTGGGCCAGCGCCTCGTCGTCGACGGGGTACGGCCGCTCCGGCGGCAACAGCGTCCGCGCGACGTCGAGTTCGCCCGCGCGTACGTGGACGTGGATCTCCCGGGCCAGGGGCGTGACGTCCTCGATGCCGACGATCCACTCGTCGGCGTAACGGGCCGTCGCCTCGCCCGCGAGGCCGACCTGGAGGGAGCGGTGGGGCAGCGGGGCGAAATGGAGGTCGCGTTCCGGGTCCCACTGGACGCGGGCCGGGGAGGCTCTCAACCGCCGCTTCCACGCGGCCTGGTCGCCGTGGAGCTGCGGCACGTGGTGCGAGAGGCAGGCGTGGCGCAAGGCCCACTCGAAGCCGTCACGGGTGATCTCGACGGCGAGGACAGTCTCCTGGTTCTCCTTGGTGGCCCAGCCGCAGCGGTACATCATCCACAGGAAGGACGGCTTGATCCAGGTCATCCGCTCACGGCTCCAGGCCGGCGGGAACCGGCCGTCGCGGGCCGCCGCCTCGCCGATCTCGGGGCGGTACGCCTGGTAGACGGTGATCGTGTTCTCGGTGTGCAGGGCGCGCACGCGGAACCTCGGTTCCTGATCCGCGCCCTGCTCGTGCTGCTCGTTCACGGGCTCAGCCTCGCCGTCCGCCACCCGGCACGGCCACCGAATATCCGCGGGCGGTACGCCGGGCCCGGCGTGCGCAGCGGGTCGCAGGGCGGCGACGGCTGTTCCGGCGTGCCGGTGAGCGTGCCGGACCCCGCGTCCGCGCCGTGGTGCTGACGAGGCCTCAGGACGTCACGGGCGCGCCGGCCGGCACCTCGTCGGGTGCCGGCTCGTGCGGCGGGTCGACGAGCTGGTCGCGGACGTAGTTCCACACGACCGCGAGCAGCGCGGCGATCGGGACGGCGAGCAGGCTGCCGACGATGCCGGCCAGGCTGCCGCCCAGCGTCACCGCGAGCAGGACCACCGCCGCGTGCAGGCCGAGCCCCCGGCTCTGGATCATGGGCTGGAACACGTTGCCCTCCAGCTGCTGCACCACCACGATGATCGCCAGCACGATCAGCGCGTCCCCGAACCCGTTCGACACCAGCGCGATGAGCACCGCGACGAATCCGGCGAACAGGGCGCCCACGATCGGCACGAACGCGGAGACGAACGTCAGCACCGCCAGCGGAAGCACCAGGGGCACGTCCAGGATCCACAGACCGAGCCCGATGAAGACGGCGTCGAGCAGACCGACGAGTGCCTGGGAGCGCACGAACGAGCCCAGGGTGTTCCAGCCGCGCAGGGCCACGGTGGGGACGTCGTGGGCGAGCCGGCCGGGCAGCTGGCGGGTGAGCCAGGGCAGGAACCGCGGGCCGTCCTTGAGGAAGAAGAACATCAGGAAGAGCGCGAGGACGGCGGTGACCACGCCGTTGACCACGGTGCTCACACCGGTGGCGACCGTGCTGACCAGGCTGCCCATACTGCTCTGGACGCGGGCGATCGCGGTGTCGGTGGCACCGGTGATCTGGTCGTCGCCGATGTTCAGCGGCGGCCCCGCGGCCCACTCCCGCAGTCGCTGGATGCCCTCGACCACACCGTCGGTCAGCTCGCCGGACTGGGAGGCGACCGGCACCGCGATCAGCGCCACGATGCCCGCGGCGACCGACAGGAACAGCACGGTCACGCACGACGCGGCGAGGGCGGGCGGCCACCCGTGCCGGCGCAGGAAACGCGCCAGCGGCCAGGTCAACGTCGTGAGGAACAGGGCGAGTACGAGCGGCCAGACCACCGACCACATCCGGCCCAGGAGCCACAGGGTCACCGAGAGCATCACGAGTATCAGCAGCAACTCGGCGGAAAGGCGCGCCGATGTGCGGAGCGCGGCGCGGGTTCTCGTGGAACTCATCGTGGCAGACATGGAGGTCACCCTATTCACCCGCCGGTCACAGGGTGCGACCGGTACGGGCCCGGCGGCCGCCCGGCCCCGGGGAGCCGCCCGCCCGCCCCTCGCACGCCTCTTGGCTCCGCACCCCGCATGCCCAACACTCGGGCCATGACGCAGCGTGCGAGCTCGCCGCCGTGATGGACCGGCTGGCCGTCGACGAACTGATCACCGACTACGCGGTGGCGGTCGACGACGGGGACTGGACGGCGTACCGGAAGTTGTTCACACCGGACGGGCGGGCGGACTACCGCTCGGCCGGCGGTATCGAGGGGGAGGCGGGGAAGGTCGCCGCGTGGCTCGCGGAGAGCCTGCGCGTGTTCGAGATGCGGCAGCACCTCATCGTCAACCGCCGGCTGTCGTTCGAGGTCCTGGAGCGGGACACCGGTGACACCGCCCGCGTGCGGGCCGACTACGTCAACCCGATGCGGCTGGCCGACGGGGGCTCCACCGGCGCGCCGGACTTCGTCTGCGGTGGCCGGTACTCCTTCGCCCTGCTGCGCACACCCGACGGCTGGCGGGTGCGCGAGGTGGTGGTGGAGGAGAAGTGGCGCCGCCCCGCCCGGCGGGCCGCGGCCGGCTGACCGGAAAGCGACCGGCGGGTACAGGCCATCTGGTCGGAGATCGTCCGCCGCGCGCACACTGGAGCCATCAGCGGGTAGGGAGGTGCCGTATGAACACGTTCGCTCCCTGGCTCACCTCCCCGTGGCGACGCTCGGTCCTCGGGGCGTTGGCGGGCGCGCTGCCCGTACCGGCGTTCCCGGCGCCTGCCCTGTGGTGGTGGGCGTTGCCGGCGTTGGTTCCCTGGCTGTTGCTCGCCCGCTCGGCGCCTACCGGCAGGCGGGCGCTGTACGACGGCTGGAGCGGCGGCTTCGGGTTCATGCTGGCCATGCACCTGTGGCTGCTGCCGAGCCTGCACGTGTTCACGTTCCTCCTCGCCGCGCTGCTGGGCGCGTTGTGGGCGCCGTGGGGCTGGCTGGTGCGCCGGTTCCTCGCCGGGGTGCCCTCCCGGGGCCGGGTCTCGGCCTCGCTCGCCGTGCTGCCCTCGGGCTGGCTCGCCGTGGAGATCGTCCGCTCCTGGCAGGGGCTGGGCGGGCCGTGGGGCATGCTCGGGGCCAGTCAGTGGCAGGTGGAGCCGGCGCTGCGGCTGGCCTCCGTCGGCGGGGTGTGGCTGTTGAGCTTCCTCGTGGTGGCGGTCAACGTGGCGTTCGCCGTGCTCGTCGCGGTGCCCGCGCACCGGGTGCCGGCCGTCGCCGGGCTCGTCGCGACCGCCGCGGCGGCCTCGGCCGCGTGGACGGGCGCGCCGCGTCCCCACGGCGACGGGCAGGCGCGGATCGCGGTCGTGCAGCCGGGGGTGGTGCCCGGCCCCGACCGCCGCTTCGACCGCGAGGAGCAGCTGACGCGCCGGCTCGTCGGGCAGGACGTCGATCTGGTCGTGTGGGGCGAGAGCAGCGTCGGCTACGACCTTGACGACCGGCCCGACCTGGCCCGCCGTCTCGCCGAGCTGGCCCGTGCCACCGACGCCGCGATCCTGGTGAACGTGGACGCACGGCGCTCGGACCGGCCGGGCATCTACAAGAGCTCCATCCTGGTCGGACCGGACGGCCCGACCGGCGACCGCTACGACAAGATGCGGCTGGTGCCCTTCGGCGAGTACGTCCCGGCCCGTTCGCTGCTCGGCTGGGCGACCTCGGTCGGCAAGGCCGCGGGTGAGGACCGTCGGCGGGGCGGCGGACAGGTCGTCATGGACATCGGACCGGGGCTGCGGATCGGGCCGATGGTGTGCTTCGAGACGGCGTTCCCCGACATGAGCCGGCATCTCGCCGAGGACGGTGCCGACGTGCTGGTCGCGCAGTCGTCCACGTCGACGTTCCAGCGGAGCTGGGCGCCCGAGCAGCACGCCTCGCTCGGCGCGCTGCGGGCCGCGGAGACGGGCCGGCCGTTCGTGCACGCGACGCTGACGGGCGTCTCCGCCGTGTACGACGCGAGCGGCCGGCCGACCGGCCCGTGGCAGGGCACGGACGCGAGCACCACGGCGGTCCACGACGTCCCCCTCGCCGACGGCACCACCCTGTACGTCCGCTTCGGCGACTGGGTCGCCCACGGCGCCCTGCTCGTCCTGGCGCTGCTGGGGCTGTGGGAGGGGGCGCGGAGGGTCAGGCCGCGGCGGAGCGCTCCTCCACTGCCCGCACCACCCGCTCGCACAGTTCGTGAGTCGCCAGCGCGTCCCGGGCGCTGAGCACCTTGCCGGCGCGGACGGCGTCGAGGAAGGCGAGGACGGCCTGCTCGATGCCGCGCTGGCGGGCCACCGGCACCCAGTCGCCGCGCCGCCGCACGGTCGGCTGCCCCTTGTGGTCGATCACCTCGGCGAGATTGACGACCTGACGCTTGGTGTCCTGCCCGGAGACCTCGAGGATCTCCTCGTTGGACCCGCTGAGCCGGTTCATCACGCCGAGCGCGGTGAAGCCCTCCCCGGAGAGCTGGAGGACGACGTGGTGCAGCAGCCCGTCCTCGGCGCGGGCCCGCACGGTCACGTCGTCCACCGGCCCGGGCGCCAGGAACCGCAGCGTGTCGACGACGTGGATGAAGTCGTCGAGGATCATCGTGCGCGGCTTCTCGGGCAGCCCGACGCGGTTCTTCTGCAGGAGGATCAGCTCCCGCGGATGGTCGGCGCACTGCGCGTACCCGGGGGCGAACCGCCGGTTGAAGCCGACGGCGAGGCTCGTGGAACGTTCCTCCGCGAGCCGTACGAGCCGCTCGGAGTCTGCGAGCCGGTACGCCAGCGGCTTGTCGACGTACGTCGGGACGCCGGCTTCCAGCAGCCGCGTGACGATCTCCGGGTGGGCGACGGTGGAGGCGTGCACGAAGGCGGCGTCCAGGCCCTGGCCGAGGAGCTCGTCGAGGCCGCGGTGGCGCTGTGCGGCGGCCAGGCGCAGGGAGTCGGCGACCCGGTCGAGGGTGGCCGGTGTGCGGGTGTGGAGGTGGAGTTCGAGCCCCGGCAGCGCGCCGAGCACCGGCAGATAGGCCTTCTGCGCGATGTCTCCGAGTCCGATGCAACCGACCTTCACGGGGACTCTCCCTCACTGCTCGTCTGCGCCCGCCTGCACCGCAGCATACGGGGGCCGTGACGGCGGCCGGCCGACGATCCCGCCGAAGCGGCACGGATCGCGGCCGTCGACAGCCGGGCACCCGGGGGGACCGCGGTCCGCGGTCCCCCGGGGCGCCGCGGACGGCCCTCGTCGAGGTCTGCGGGTTCCTCTCCGGACAGCCGCCGCTCACCCGTGCGGGGCATTGCCCGGGGGTCCGCCGTGTCCCGGGGTGCCGGACCGAGCAGAGTGACGCGGGTGCAGCGAACGACGACTACCGCAACGCTCCTGCTGATTGTGGCCGTCTCGGCCCTGACCGGATGCGTGACCGTGCAGCGCCCGCCCGTGCCCGGCCCGCCCGCCGTGCCCTCCCAGCCGTCCGTGCCGCGGCCGGACGGGCGCAGCGGGACACGGGTCGTGCAGGCGCCGGTCCTGGAGGCGCTGGAGCGGGTCGGGCCGCCGCGCACGCCACAGTCCACGGCGCCCGCGCAGGGGCGGCGTCACACCCCGGCGGCCGGACGGGCGGAGCCGGCCGAGCGACCGCCGGCCACCCGCTCCCGCCCGCAGCCGCCCTCGCAGTCGCGCCACCCCCGCCCGAACCGTCCGGAGCGGCCCCGGGTGGAGGTCCCCGACGCGGGCGAGGTGGAGAAGGAGATCCGCCGGAACACCGACGTCTGCGCCCTGGGCCGGACGTACGGGGGGTGGCGGTCGGACAGCCCGGAGGCGGTGATCTGTGAGCAGGCCTACGGGACGTCCGGGCGGTGATCCGGCAGCAGGGCTGCGGGTGCCCGGCGGTGATCGCCGACAGACCTACCGGGCGTCCGGGCGGGGAGCGGGCGGCACGTCCACAGGGCGGGGACGGGGCGGGGACCGGTGTCGGGAAGCAGGCCCACGGGACGGTCCGGGCGGGGATCCGCCCCCGCCCACACGCCTGCGGGACGTCCCGGGCGGTGAGCGGTCAGTCGGTGCGGGGGCCGGCGTTCTCGCCCAGCCGCAGTTCCATCCTGCTGATCGCCGCCCGCATGCCGTCCCCGTACGGGTCGTCCCGCAGGGCCCGGGCCGCTCGGCGTGCCTTGCGGACATGGGTGCGGGCGGCCTCGGTGCGGCCGAGCTTGACGTAGTCCGCCGCCAGGTTCAGGTGCAGCGAGGGGTACAGCGCCCGCACCTCGGGCGACCCCTCGTGCTCCTCCGCCGCCGTCAGCGCGCGCAGGTCCCAGGCCAGCTCGTCGAAGGGGTCGTCCTGGGTGTCGGCGAGGTAGTGGGCCAGGGTGCAGCGGTGCAGCGGGTCGCCGTCCTCGCCGATCTCCGCCCACAGCTCCAGGAAGCGGCGCCGGGCCTCCTCGCGGTCCCCGCCGTGGTGCAGCATCACGACCTGCCCGATCCGTGTCAGCACGGCGTCCGGCGTCGCCTGCCCCTGTCGATGCTCCGCCACGCGTCCTCCGCACCTCGTCGACAGTCCTGGTCGTCCCGGTCGCCCCGGCACGCGGCACCGGCTCCGTGTTCGTCCTCGCGAAGACGCTAACGGCAGGCGGCGGCAATCCGGGTCAGGCAGGACCGGGCCGGTCCGGTGAGGGACCGGCCCGGCGGCATGTTCAGGCCAGGTCCGGGATCGTCCAGTCGATCGGCTCGTGGCCCTGGCTCGCAACCGCCTCGTTGATCTGGGTGAAGGGGCGGGAGCCGAAGAACTTCTTCGCCGACAGCGGGGAGGGGTGGGCTCCCTTGACCACGATGTGCCGGCTCTCGTCGATCAGCGGGAGCTTCTTCTGCGCGTAGTTGCCCCACAGGACGAACACGGCCGGGTCGGGCCGGTCGGCCACGGCGCGGATCACCGCGTCGGTGAACTTCTCCCAGCCCTTGCCCTTGTGCGAGTTGGCTTCGCCGGAGCGGACCGTGAGGACCGCGTTCAGCAGCAGCACGCCCTGCCGGGCCCACGGCATGAGGTAGCCGTTGTCCGGAATCGGCGTGCCCAGCTCCGCGTGCATCTCCTTGTAGATGTTCCTCAGCGACGGCGGGATCCGCACGCCCGGCCGCACCGAGAAGCACAGCCCGTGCCCCTGACCCTCGCCGTGGTACGGGTCCTGCCCGAGGACCAGGACCTTCACCCGCTCGTACGGCGTGGCGTCGAGCGCGGCGAAGACC
This sequence comes from Streptomyces sp. NPDC030143, assembly GCF_055573695.1. Classification (NCBI taxonomy): domain Bacteria; kingdom Bacillati; phylum Actinomycetota; class Actinomycetes; order Kitasatosporales; family Streptomycetaceae; genus Streptomyces; species Streptomyces sp. NPDC030143. The sequence continues at coordinate 48,637 of NZ_JBVIAY010000020.1, read as the reverse complement.
TCCTCGCGCGGGGGGTAGACGGGACCCTTCGCCCGTTCCTCCTCGACGAACTCCGTCAGCTCCTTGAAGTAGGGCTGCTGCAGCTCGTCGCCCAGGACCCCGCGCCAGGACTCGGGCAGCATGGCGATGTCGGTCACGTCAACGTCCTTCGTCGTGCGGTCACTTCCAGGTCACAGAACCTACAGGTGACCACTGACAGCGGCGTCCCGGGAGCGCCTACCAGCTGGTCTTGCGGGACAGCTGCCACACCATCATGATCGTCGACGGGTCGAGGGACCGCTCGCCGCCGGAGACGTCCTCGTGCACGGCGATGTACTGCTTGCCCTGCCACAGCGGCAGCAGCCGGGCGTCGTCGACGAGGATCTGCTGCGCCTCCTCGAGCTCCTTGACCACGTCGGCGCGGTCGCTCTGCTGGCGGGAGCGGGGCAGCAGGTCGTCGGTGATCTCCTTCACCGGGTAGGGCGTGCCGAGGGCGTTCTGCTCTCCGACGAACGGCGCGATGAAGTTGTCGGCGTCGGGGAAGTCCGGCATCCAGCCGCGGCCGAACACGGGGTACTCGCCCTTCTGGTAGCCGACCACGTACGTCTTCCACGGGCGGCTCTTGAGGGTGACCTTGAACAGGCCCGAGGCCTCCAGCTGCCTCTTGAGCTCCTTGAACTCCAGAGCGGTGTCGGAGCCGTAGCGGTCGGTGGTGTACCAGAGGGTGAGCGGGACGGGCGTGCTGATGCCGGCGTCGGAGAGGATCTCGCGGGCCTTGGCCGGGTCCGGCTCGCCGAAGCTGTCGAAGTAGGCGGTGGTGTGGCCGGTGAGTCCCTTGGGGACCATGGAGTACAGCGGGTCGACGGTGTCCTTGTAGACCTTGTGCGCGATCGCGGCCCGGTCGACGATCTGGGCGACGGCCCGGCGGACGGCGAGCTTGTCGGCCCACGGGTCCTTGGGGTTGAAGACGAGGTAGTTGATGGCGGTGCTGGTGCCCTCGACGACCTGGAGGCCTTCGTTGTCGGCGCCGTCCTTGCCCAGTTCGAGGACGTCGTCGGCGGCGAGCCCCTGGTAGGTGATGTCGATCTGCCGGCTCCGCAGCGCCTTGACCATCTCGGCGGAGTCCTGGAAGTACCGGATGGTCACCGCGTCGTTCTTGTGGTCGGCGTAGCCCTTGTAGCCGTCGTACCGGACGAGGACGGCCCGGTCGCCCTCCTTGTAGGAGTCGATCCGGTACGGCCCCGAACCGACGATGTCGTCGCCCTCGCGGAGGGCCTTGGCGGGGTAGTCGTCGGGGTCCACGATGGACATGGCCGGGGTGGCGAGCACGAACGGGAAGGTCGCGTCGGCCTTGTTCAGCTTGAAGACGACCTCGTCGTCGGCGAGCACCTGGACCTCGTCGAGGCTGCCGAGCAGGGCGGCCGGGCCGGAGGGCGCGTTGATGGCGCGGATCCGGTCGACGGAGTGCTTCACGGCCGCCGCGTCGATCTTGTCCCCGTTGGAGAACCTCAGGTCGCCGCGCAGCGTGCAGCGGTAGGTGCGGCTGGAGGAGTCGGTGAACGAGCAGCTCTTGGCGGCGTCGGGCTGCGGCGCGGTCGCCCCGTTGGGGTAGGCGAGCAGCGTCTGGTAGACGTTGCGGAACAGCTCCCAGGAGCCGTCCCAGGCCGCGGCGGGGTCCAGCGTGCTGGGGGCGCTCGTGGTCCCCACGACGATCGGCCCGGCGTCCTCGGAGCCCTCCTCGCCCAGCAGACTGCATCCGGCCACCAGGGATATGGACACGATCGCCGCCAGTTGCTGCATGGATCGGTTCCGGTTGAACACGCGCACGCTCCTCGATCTGCCATACCAAGGGTCGGCAGACCATACCGCAGCGCCACGCCGGGTGGCTCCGCCCCGGTGGGGCGTTCTTGATCACTCGAGGTGTGACGACGTTGTCATCAGGTGGTGGGCGTGGTGTGCGGGACCGGGCGCCCCCTGCGCGGGGGGGGCGCCCGGTCCGGGTACGGGAGGCGCGTCAGGCCACGCCGGCGTTGAGGAAGATGCCGCCGTCGACGACGAGCGTCTGGCCGGTGACCCAGTCCGACTGCCCGGAGGTGAGGAACGCGGCGGCGCCGCCGATGTCGGCGGGCACGCCGAGCCGGGCCAGCGGGTAGGCCGCGGCAGCCTCGGCCTCGCGGCCCTCGTACAGGGCCTGTGCGAACTTGGTCTTCACCACGGCGGGGGCGATGGCGTTGACCCGGACCCCCGGCGCGAACTCGTGCGCCAGCTGCTGGGTCAGGTTGATCATCGCGGCCTTGCTGACGCCGTAGGCGCCGATGAAGGGCGAGGCCGACAGGCCCGCGACGGAGGCGATGTTGACGATCGCCCCGCCGTTGTCCTTCTGCCAGGCGTGCCAGGTGCGCTGGGCGAAGCCGAGCGCCGAGATCACGTTGGTCTCGAAGACCTTGCGCGCCACGGCCAGGTCGAGGTCGGCGATGGGGCCGAACACCGGGTTGGTGCCGGCGTTGTTGACCAGGAAGTCGACGCGGCCGAAGGCCTCCATGGTGGCCTCGACGGCGGCGGCCTGGTGCTCGACGTCGTGCGCCTTGCCGGCGACACCGATGACCCGGTCGGCGCCGAGGGTGTCCACGGCCTCCTTGAGGGCCTCCTCGTTGCGGCCGGTGATGCAGACCCGGTCGCCGCGGGCGACGAGCGCCTCGGCGACGCCGTAGCCGATGCCGCGGCTGGCGCCCGTGACGAGGGCGACCTTGCCGGAGAGAGCGGGAAGTTCAGTCATGTCCGTGACCCCTGGGGCTAGTTGAGCGGTCCGCCGGCGACGTACAGCACCTGGCCGGAGACGAAGCCGGCGGCCTCTCCCGTGAAGAACGCGATCGCGTGGGCGATGTCGTCGGGCTCGCCGACGCGCTGCACCGGGATCTGGGTGGCGGCCGCGGCCTTGAACTCCTCGAAGCCCATGCCCACGCGCTCGGCGGTGGCGGCCGTCATGTCGGTGGCGATGAAGCCGGGGGCGACGGCGTTGGCGGTGATGCCGAACTTGCCGAGCTCGATGGCGAGGGTCTTGGTGAAGCCCTGCAGACCGGCCTTGGCGGCCGAGTAGTTGGCCTGGCCGCGGTTGCCGAGCGCGGAGGACGAGGAGAGGTTGACGATGCGACCGAAGCCGGCGTCGACCATGTGCTTCTGGACGGCCTTGGTCATCAGGAACGATCCGCGCAGGTGCACGTTGAGGACCGTGTCCCAGTCGGAGGCGCTCATCTTGAACAGCAGGTTGTCGCGGAGCACGCCCGCGTTGTTGACCAGGATCGTCGGGGCGCCGAGTTCCTCGACGACGCGTGCGATCGCCGCCTCGACCTGCGCCTCGTCGGAGACGTCGGCGCCGACGGCGACGGCCTTGCCGCCCGCCGCGGTGATCTTCTCGACGGTGTCCTTGCAGGCGGCCTCGTCGAGGTCGATCACGGCGACCGCACGGCCTTCGGCGGCCAGCCGTACGGCGGTGGCGGCGCCGATGCCCCGCGCCGCGCCCGTGACGACGGCGACCCGCTGCTCAGTGGTGGACATTGCTGCTTCTCCTCGGGTGAGCGACCGCTTAGTACCTTCAGTACGACGTGACGCTAGAAGCCCTGGCACGCGGTGTCAACGGCATCCGCGCCCGTGTGATCCATTACCTGACGAGCAGGTTCAGCAACCGTTCCGTCTCCGCCGCCGGATCGGTGGTGAGGCCGGTGTGCACCGGCCCCGGCTGGACGACCGTCGAGCGCGGCGCGACCAGCCAGCGGAAACGCCGGCCGGCGTCGTCCCCGGCCGCCTGGCCGGCGCCCTCGCCACCGCCGCATACGCCCTCGACGGCCCGCAGGGCCGCCCGCACGCCCGCCACGTCCGCCTCCGGGTCGAGGGCCAGCAGCCGCGCCTCGTCGAGGTGGGTCCGGGCGCCGACATAGCCCTGGGCGCGGCAGTAGACGAGGACGCCGGCGTTGACGCACTCGCCGCGTTCGACGCGGGGGACGACGCGCAGCAGCGCGTACTCGAAGACGTCCCGGTCGCCGCTCTGGCCCGGCCTGATGAAGTGGCGGTCGTCGCTCACTCGGTCCCCTTGATGCGGTCGTGGATGACGGAGGCGCGCGCGAGGAGGGGTGCGGCGTAGGCACGCCGGAGCGCGTCGGGGGTGTCGAAGCCGGGCTCGTCCGTCAGCCAGACATCGGGGATCTCGGCGGTGACCTCGGCGAGGAGGTCGGCGGTGACGAGGGGGGCCAGATCGGACGCGGCCCGGGCGACGTCCGGGCGGAAGCGGACGAGTGCGTGGTCCGAGGCGTCGTAGGGGCGGGCCGCGGAGGACTCGGCGGAGGGCCAGTTGTGATGCCAGATCATGGTGGCGCCGTGGTCGATGAGCCACAGGTCGCCGCGGCGCACCAGCAGGTTGGGGTTGCGCCAGGACCGGTCGACGTTGTTGACCAGCGCGTCGAACCAGACGATCCGGCCGGCCTCCTCGGCGTCGACGGGGAAGGCGAGCGGGTCGTAGCCGAGGGCTCCGGAGAGGAAGTCCATGCCGAGGTTGGTGCCGCCGCTGGACCTCAGCAGCTCCTGCACCTGCTGGTCGGGTTCGCCGAGCCCGAGGACCGGGTCCAGCTCGACGGTGACCAGGCGGGGCACCCTGAGGCCGAGCCGGCGGGCGAGTCCCCCGCAGACGACCTCCGCGACGAGCGTCTTGCGGCCCTGTCCGGCGCCGGTGAACTTCAGGACGTACGTGCCGAGGTCGTCGGCCTCGACGAGCCCCGGCAGCGAGCCGCCCTCACGCAGGGGCGTGACGAAGCGGGTCGCGATCACTTCCTTGAGCATCGCCCCAGGCTACTGGGGCGGCCCGGGCCCGCCGTGCCCGGCCGACAGCGCCACGACAGGTGTGGCTCAGGGGCTGGCGTTGAGAGCGTCCGATCCGGCCGCGTGGTCGGGTGCCGTGCATCGCAAGGCGCCGGAGAGCCCTCGTAGCGGAGCCAGCAGGGCTTTGCGGCAGCCGGGCTAGGTGCGGGTGCCGGGCCGCGCGGCCCGGGCGGGCACAGCGCAAGGACCCCTTACGCCCGGCTCACGTCGCACGGGTCACCATCTCGACACCGTCCGGGACCGTTCCGGTCGCTGAACAAGCGGCACGCCCGGCCCGTACCTCTGAACAGATCATCGATCCCCCCTGAAGGGAACCTCAGCATGACCAGCGCATCGCTCCCTCCCGTGTCGGGGCCTGCCCGTCGTACCGTCGTGGCGGCCGCCGGAGCCGCGGGGCTCACCGTCGCGCTGACCGCGTGCGGCGGCTCGGACGACGACCCGAGCCCGTCGGCCGCCTCCGGTGGTTCGGGCTCCGGCGGATCGACCGCTTCGACGGGGGCCGGCGGGTCGACCGGTTCGACGGGGGCCGGCGGGTCGACCGGGGGCTCCGGGGCCGCGAGCACCGGCGGCGCGCTCGCGAAGACCTCGGAGATACCCGAGGGCGGCGGCAAGATCTTCGGCAGCCAGAAGGTGGTCGTCACCCAGCCGACGGCGGGCGAGTACAAGGCGTTCTCGGCCGTGTGCACGCATGTGGGCTGCGCGGTGAAGAGCGTCGCCGACGGGCTCATCAACTGTCCCTGCCACCAGAGCAACTTCTCGATCACGGACGGCAGCGTGAAGAGCGGACCGGCGAAGGCGGCGCTGCCCGAGGTGAAGATCACCGTGAGCGGGGACTCGATCACGCTCGCCTGACGGGCGCGCCGGGCCGCGCGAAGCACGCCAGCACCTCGTCCGTGGTCGCGACCGTGGCGATGAGGGCGAGGGTGTGGCGGATCATCGCGGGGGTGTAGTCGCACGGCACCCCCGCGACGGCGTCGCTCGGCACGACGACGGTGTAGCCGCGGTTGACGGCGTCGAAGACGGCGTTGGGGACCGCCACGTTGGCCGACACGCCGGCGACGACCAGGGTGCGGCAGCCCAGGTTGCGCAGCAGGGCGTCGACCTCGGTGCCCTGGATCGGCGACAGCCCGTGCAGCCGTCGGACGACGAGGTCCTCCTCGGCGACCTCGATGGGGGGAGCGACACGGACCGCGGCGGTGCCGGCGAGCTGGCGGACGGGCAGGCGTTCGGCGGCGCGGAACAGCCGGGCGTTGCGGTTGGCGCCCCGGCCGTCGGGGCGGCGTTCGGCGACGGCGTGGATCACCTGGACGCCGCTCGCGTGCGCGCCGGCGACCAGCCGGGCGACGTTGTCGAGGGCACCCGACGAGCGGACCGCGCGGGCGAGTTCGGGCAGGGCGGCATCGGGTCCGACGACCCCCTGCTGACACTCGACGGTCAGCAGGACGGTGCTCGCCGGGGCGAGCTGGTCACCGAGCTGTGGTCCGGTCGGCATGGCTCCCCCTGGGGGCCGGCGTGGGCGAAGTCGGGTGAGGATAGCCACCGTTGCGTGAGCAGGGAAGAAGACCCATCCTTTTCTGACGTGATGTCAGAGACTGTCTCTGGCACGACGTGAGAGAAGAGAAGAGGGGCCGCATGACCGTCACCCAGCGCCGGGGCCGCAGGATCATGATGACGCCGGGGGAACTGGACGCGTTCCTCACGACCCAGCGCACCTGCCGGGTCGCCACCGTGTCCGCCGACGGCACCCCGCACGTCAGCGCCCTGTGGTTCCTGTGGGACGGCAGCGCGCTGTGGCTGTACTCGGTGGTGCGCAGCAGACGCTGGGCGGACCTGCGCCGCGACCCGCGGGTCGCCATCGTGATCGACACGGGCGAGGAGTACGAGTCGCTGCGCGGCGTCGAGCTGTCCGGCACCGTGGAGTTCGTCGGGGAGATACCGCGCACCGGGGAGCTGTGCGCGGAACTCGACACCGTGGAGACGCTGTTCGCCCGCAAGAACTTCGGCCTGGAGGCCATGCCCCACGACGGCCGCCACGCCTGGCTGCGACTGCGGCCGGAGAAGGTCGTCTCCTGGGACTTCCGCAAGCTGGGCGACCGGGTGACCGGCTGACGGCTCCCGCCGACGGCGGCACCGGCACACCGCGGACGGCCGGACGCGGCTCGGCACGCCGGGGACAGCCGAAAGCAGCACCGCACACCGAGGCCAGCCTCACGCGGCACCGCCACGCCGGGGACAGCCGGACGCGGCTCGGCACGCCGGGGACAGCCGAAAGCAGCACCGCACACCGAGGCCAGCCTCACGCGGCACCGGCACACCGCGGACAGCCGGAAGCGGCTCGGCACGCCGGGGTCAGCCGAGTCGGCGGGCCGTCTCCTGCAACGCCGCCACGGCGGCCCGGATCGAGGGGCGGCGGTCGGCGTCCGCCCGCCAGACGACGTAGACGTGGCGGCGGACGCGCTGACGCAGGGGGACCGTCACGACCCCCTCGGGGACCGGGTGCCGCCCGAGCCGGGGCACGACGCAGACGCCCAGACCGGCGGCGACCAGGCCGAGCTGGGTGTGCGTCTCGGCCGCGCGGTGGCCGACGATCGGCTCGATCCCGCGTGAGCGCAGCGTGAACATCAGCCACTCGTGACAGAACTCGCCCTGGCCCCAGGTGATCCACTCGTCCTCGGCGAACTCCCCGAGGTCCACCTCGTCCCGCCCGGCGAGCCGGTGCCCGGCCGGCATCGCCACCTCGGCCGGATCGTCGAGGAGGGACGCCTTGACCAGGCCGTCGGGCAGCGGCATCGGCTTGTTGTACCAGTCCAGGACGACGGCGAGGTCGAGGTCGCCGCGCACCACCTGGGCGATGCCGTGCTCCGGCTCCAGCTCGCAGGAGCGCAGACGCAGCTCGGGGTGCTCCCTGCGCAGTGCGGAGAGCGCGCCGGGGAACAGGCCGCGTGCGGCGGTCGGGAACGCTGACAGTCTCAACTCGCCCGCCACCTGGCCGCGTTGCGCTTCCAGGTCGGACTGGGCCAGCTCGACCTGGGAGAGGATGCGGGCCGCGTGCTCGGCGAGCAGCCGGCCCGCGTCCGTCAGCCGCACGCCGCGCCCGTTCTTGGCGAGGAGCCGCTGTCCGACCTCCCGCTCCAGCTTGGCCATCTGCTGGGAGACCGCCGAGGTCGTGATGTGCAGCCCCGCGGCGGCGCCGCTGACCGAGCCGTGCCGGGCGAGGGCGTCGAGGGTGCGCAGGCGCTCCAGGTTCAACATGTAAGCGATGCTACGAGATACGGCGTGCGAATTCTCGCTTGTGCTACAAGGTTCTCGTCCAGCACCGTGATGCCCATGACCACCGTCACCTCCACCACCGACGCCTCCAACGCCCGCACCCCGGCTGCGGCACCCCGCCCCCGCCGCTCCCTGGACTGGCGACTGCGCTTCGTCGCCCTGTCGCTGATCTGGGGCTTCAGCTTCCTGCTCATCAAGGTGGGCACCGAGGCGTACGCGCCCTTCCAGGTGACGCTCGGCAGACTGGTGTTCGGGACGGCGGTGCTGGCGGCGGCGATGGCGGTGAAGCGGGAGCGGCTTCCGCGCGGGGCGCGCACCTGGGGTCATCTGGCGGTCGCCGCGCTCCTGCTCAACGCCCTGCCGTTCTCCCTGTTCGCCTACGCCGAGCTGACGATCCCGTCGACGCTCGCCGGCATCTGCAACGCGACCTCCCCGCTGTGGGGCATGGCCCTGTCGCTCGTGGCACTCTCCGAGGACCGTCCGACCCGGGTCCGGGTCGCCGGCCTGGGCCTCGGCTTCCTCGGCGTCCTCACCGTGCTGGGCGCCTGGCAGGGCTTCGAGGGCCTGGACGCCCGGGGCACCGCGCTGGCCCTGCTCGCCTCGCTCAGCTACCCGATCGGCTGGATCTACGTCCGCCGCACCCTGGCGGACAGCGGATCCTCCGCCCTGTCGATGACCGGCGCGCAACTGCTCCTCGCCACGCTGCAACTCACCCTGGTGACCCCTTTGTTCACCACCCTCCCTGCCGAGGTTTCCCTCCTGCCGCTGCTGGCGATCGCCGCCCTCGGCGCCCTCGGCACCGGCCTCGCCGTGCTGATCCAGTACGGCCTGGTCACCGAGGTCGGCCCGACGACGGCTCAAATGGTCACCTACTTCATCCCGGTCATCGCCACCGCGGCGGGCGTCGCCCTCCTCCACGAACCCCTGGCCTGGTCGACCCCGGTGGGCGCGGTGATCGTCCTGGCGGGCGCGGCACTCACCCAGGCGCGACCCGGAAGGCGCGAGAACACGACCTGAAGCCCGCGCCCGGGACGGGACCGGCCGGACCGGCCACGCGGAGACGGGTGCCGGAAGCGGACCGGTCCGGCAGGGACGGGGCCCGCGACCAGGACGGGACCGGCGGGAACCGGGACGGGGACCGGCGGGAACCGGGACGGGGACCGGCGGGAACCGGGACGGGCACCGCACATGACCGTCCCCACCGGACACGGCAGCCGCCGCCCCCGGTACCTGTCCACCCCCGGCACCTGGCCGCCCCCGGACACGCCGCCGGGGGCCCGCCCGTCGGACACACCACACCACCGGACGCCTCGCAGGACACCGCCACCACCACCTCGCCCCACCACAGCGCACCCTGTCCGCACACCCCCGGACACCGCACCGGGCGCCGCCGGTCGGAAGCCCCCTCCCCAAGTCACCCGCCAGACGCTCCACCGAGCGCCCTCGTCCACGGCATCCACCCCAGGCACCCCGAGCACCGCCCCGAGCACCGCCCCGACGTCACCCGTCGTCAGCCCGCGCCCCCCCACTCGCCCGCGGACCCCGCTCAGACGTACCCCCGCCCCCTCCCCGCCCCCAGCGCCGACGCGATCGCCTCCGCCAGGGGGGCGGTGTCGGAGGGGGTGAGGGTCGAGACGGTGACGCGGACTGCGGGCGGCGTCCCGAGGCGGAAGCGGGCACCGGGGGCGACCGCCCAGCCGGCGTGCAGGAGGCGGGCGACCGCGCCGGTCTCGTCGGGGACGGGGACCCACACGTTCATGCCGCTGCGCCCGCGGGCGGCGATCCCCCGCTCGGCGAGGGCGTCGATCAGCGCGTCACGCCGTTCCCGGTAGGCGGCCGCGACCGACGGTCCGTCCACGGCGCCGTCCTGCCACAGCCGTACCACGGCCCGCTGGGTCAGCAGGCTCACCCAGCCGGGACCGAGTCGCTGCCGTCCGCGCACCCGGTCGACGGTGACCTCGTCCCCGGTGAGGAGCGCGAGGCGCAGGTCGGGGCCGTACGCCTTGGCGACCGAGCGGACGAAGGCCCAGTGCCGGGTGACGCCGGCCAGGGGGTGCAGGGGCAGGTCGACGATGCCGTGACCGTGGTCGTCCTCGATCAGCAGGGCCCCGGGATACTCGGCCAGAACGGCGCGCAGGTCCCGCGCACGGAGAGCGGTCAACGAGGCCCCGGTGGGGTTCTGCGCGCGGTCGGTGACGATCACGGCCCGGGCCCCCGCCACCAGGGCGGCGCGCAGGCCGTCCGGGAGCAGCCCTTCGTCGTCGACGCCCACGGGCAGCGTGCGCAGTCCGAGCGCGGCGACGAGGTCGAAGGTGCGGCCCCAGCCGGGATCCTCGACCGCGACCGCGTCACCCGGCCGCAGGTGTGCCGCGAGCACGCGCTCGACGGCGTCCAGGGCCCCGCAGGCCACGGTGAGCGGTCCGGGCGGCACGCCGTCGGCGTCGAGGCCGGCCCGGGCACGGCGGACCAGCTCCGGCTCCACGGGGTCGTCGCCGTACAGCACCGGCCGCCGGTCGCCCTCCCCCGCCGCCGCTGCGAAAGCCGGGGCGAGCGGGGGCAGCAGGGCCGGATCGGGGTTGCCGTCGGCCAGGTCGCGCACGCCGGCCGGGAGGTCCAGGCGCTCCGGCTCCCGTCCCGTCGTGGCCGGTTTGGGCCGCACCCGGCTCCCCCGCCGCCCGTGTGTCTCGATGACCCCGCGTTCGCGCAGGGTGCGGTACGCGGCCGCGACGGTGTTCGGGTTCACCCCGAGCGCCTCCGCCAACTCCCGCATCGGAGGGAGCAGTTGACCGGGTTCCAGCTCCCCCGCGCCCACCGCGCGCTCGATGCTCGCCGAAATGTCTGCTGCGCGACGGCCCGTGATCCGATACTCTCCTAGCACAAAGCCCAGTATGCACTAGTACAAATACCACCGCAACGGAGACCGCCATGCAGGGGACCCCGCAGACGACGCCCGCCGCCTACACCCCGACCGATCGCACGGTCCCCACCCGCTCCCCCGAGCGGGCCGCCTACGACAAGGAACTGGTGCACGCGATACTCGACGAGGGCTACGTCTGCCACCTGGGCTTCGTCCGCGACGGCGCGCCGGTCGTGCTGCCCACGCTCTACGGCCGCGTCGGCGAGACGCTCTACGTCCACGGTTCGACGGGCTCGCGCCCGCTGCGGGCGGCGGGGCGGGCCGACGCCGGGCTGCCGGTGTGCCTGACGGTGACGCACGTCGACGGGCTGGTCCTGGCCCGCTCGGCCTTCCACCACTCGATCAACTACCGCTCGGTGGTCGTGCACGGCCTGGCCTACGACGTGACCGACCCGGAGGAGAAGAAGGCGGCGCTCGACGCCCTGGTCGACCACGTCATCCCCGGCCGCGCCGCCGACTCCCGGCCCGCCAACAAGAAGGAACTCGCCGCCACCGCGGTGGTCCGCCTCGACCTGAACGAGGTTTCGGCCAAGGCCCGCACGGGCGGGGTGAACGACGAGCCCGAGGACCTCACCCTCCCCCACTGGGCGGGCGTGGTGCCGCTGCGCAAGGGCTACGACACCCCCGACCCCGCGGCCGACCTGGCGCCCGGCGTCGAACTCCCGGGTTACCTCACGTCGTTGTGAGGACCCCGGCGGCCGGGCGGGCGGGGCGCCCGGGTGAGCCCGCCGCCCGGCCGGTCGCCGACCGGTCAGCCGGTCAGGTGGCGCCCTCCGTGGGCCCGGTAACGGCGACGGACTCGCCCTCTCCCCAGGGTGCGGAAGGCCGGAAGGCACCGCCGCGCGCGGCGGGCCGGGGATTTCTTCCGCGGGCGGCCCCGTCGCGCACGGCACCAGGCGCCAGGGCGGGTTGCCGGAGGGCCGCCTCAGGCGGCCGGGGGCGACGGACCGAGCACGTCGTACGACATGATCATCGTTCTAGGCCGAGGTCCCCCGGGCGGACAGTTCCCGCTCCGGGCTCCCGGCGGCCACCGGCTCGGCCGAGCCCTTGGCGGGCGCCGACGCCTGCGCGATGAACGCGCCCAGCAGCACCACCGCGCCGCCCGCGATCTGCGGTACCGAGAGGTGCTCGCCGAGCAGGAACCACGCGAGAACGGTCGCGATGACCGCCTCCAGACACGCCACCACACCCGCGACCTGCGGGGAGAGCCGGCGCACGGAGACCACGCCGGTGACGTAGGCGAGGACCGTGGCGATCAGCACGATCCAGGCGAGCAGCAGCCAGGCCGGGACGTCGCTGCCGTCCATGGCGGCGGAGTGCGCGAGCACCGACCAGTCCATGCCCCAGGGCCGGGCCACGACCGTCAGCACGGCGGCGCCGACGAGCAGACCGTACGCGATGACGCCGAGCGGGTCCGGGGCGCCGTCGCCGGAGTCGCTGCCCTGGTCGGACAGAATGAAGTAGCCGACCTGGCAGCAGGCGGCGCCGAGCGCGAGGAGCAGTCCGAGGGCGTCGAAGCCGAGCCCCGACCAGACCTCGACGACGCAGGCGAGTCCGCCCACCGCGAGGACCACACCGAGCGCCGCGGCGCGGGTCACCGGCCGCCGTTGCACGAACCGGACCCAGCCGAGCACCAGCGCCGGCGCGAGGTACTCGACGAGCAGCGCGACACCGACCGGGATGCGGGAGATCGCCGCGAAGTAGAAGGCCTGCACGCCGGCCACGCCGAGCAGACCGAACCCGGCCAGCAGAGCGGGGCGGCGGCGCAGCAGCGCGCGGTGACGCACGGCCAGCGGCAGCATCACCAGGGCCGCACCCGTCACCCGCAGCCACACCACGTGCAGCGGGTCGAGTCCCGCCTCGATCAGCGGTTTGGCCGCGACCCCGGATCCGCCGAAGGCGATGGCCGACCCGATCGCCAGACCGAGCCCGAGGCTCTTTCCGCGGTTGCCCTGACTGCTCACAGACGTATGCACCGGCACATGATGACAGGCCACGACATGAGCGTCACCCCCGTTGACACCTGTCTCATCGGCCGGACGGCGCGGCAGCCCGGCCGCAGGGGAGGGGGCGACCCGACCCGACGGAGGGAGCAGCCCGGCCGGCGGGAGGGAGCGGCCCGTCCCCACGCGGTGACGGCCCGGCCCCATGCAGTGGCGGCCCGGCCCGACGGGGTGGTGGCCCGGCCGGGTGGGAGAGGAGCGGCCCGGCCGGGCGATGCGTGCGGCCTGGCCGGATGGAAGGTGCGGCCTGCCGTGTGGACCGCGCGGCCCGGCCGGCTCAGCAGACGGGCTCGCCGCCCCCGACACATTCGTCGAGGCCGCCCTCGACGCGGATGCGCAGCACCCGCACGTCGACGCCGGCGCGGGTGAGAACCTCGACGGCGCGGGCCTGCGGGTGGGAGACGATCGCCGCCAGCAGGTCGAGACCGCGGGCCGCGCCGGCGCCGCCGCGTCCGACGGCCCGCAGCCGCGCCTCGCGCATCGCGGCGCACGCCAGCGGCGAGAAACCCTCGACGGCGTCCGGGGCGGCCGGCACGTCGGGCAGGGCGCCGGAGTCCTCGACCCCGCCCTGCCAGCGCAGGCCGTAGCCGATGCTGCGCTGGACGAGGTAGCCCAGGAGGCGGGCGACCTGGGGGCCGTCGAAGGCTGCGCGCACCTCGGGGTCGTGTTCCAGGAGCGAGTGCAACAGGTGCGCGGTGTCGGCCTGGCGGTCGGCGTCCCGAACCGCCCTGCGGCGCGCGCCGGCGACCGCCGCCGCCAGCTCGGCACTGAGTCCGGCGTCGTCGTCCTTGGCGTGTGCCGTCCGGTCGAGGGCCGACTGCCGGGGAATACGGGGTCGCACACCCCCACTCCATCAGGCGCGGCGGCCCCCGTCATCCACGGAGGGGAGCATCTTCGCGTCCCGCACAGAGTGGAGCGCGGCGGGCCGGTTCTCCTCCTCAGGGAGGAGATCAAGCCATCTGGAGGCCTGCCCCGCGACTTCCTGACGGTTCGTCAGTATTGAATGTTCGGCGCCCCGGGGCTACGTTCCGCGACACCGCAGCCCGCATCGCCCGACACGAAGAGGTGGTCGCATGGCCGAAGTCAGCGCGCAGGCACACATCCGGGCACCGGCCGAGAAGGTGTGGGCCCGGCTCACGGACTGGCCGGCGTACGGCGAGTGGAACGCGACCCACACCGACTTCCCCGGCGGCGGCCCCGAGCGCCTCGAGGCGGGTGCGACCTTCCGGGAGAACATGAAGCTGATGGGCTTCCCGGCCGAGGTCGAGTGGACCGTGGAGGAGTTGGAGCCGGCCCGGCTGCTGGCGATCCGCGGAAAGGGCCCGATGGCGGTGACCGTGGCGACCCGCTACACGCTCACCCCGGAGGGCGACGCCACCGCCGTGCGGATCGACGGCGAGTTCACGGGTGCCGCCGTCTCGCTGATGGCGGGCAAGCTCAAGGACTCGGCGACGGCCGCGCTCACCGAGTCGCTGCGCAGGCTGGAGGCGCTGGTGGCCTGAGGGCGGACGCGCGAAGGCGCCCCGCGCGGGTTCACGCGGGGCGCCCGTGGAGCCGGAGTGGCCGCCCGGGGCTCGACCGCCGCACGACGGCCGGAAGCCGGATCAGTCCTCGTCGGCGAGGATCAGGTACAGCTTCTTGCGGGCGTCGTTGATGACGCTCAGCGCCTTCTCGCGCTGCTCCTTGCTGCCGGTCTTCCAGACCTGCCCGAAGGCCTCCATCAGACCGACACCGGCCTGCCGGATCTCGCTCAGGGCCTCCCAGTCGACCCCGCGGGAGGCTTCCTCCCAGGGGGCGTCCGGCCCCTCCTCGGCTGCGGCGCGGCCCGGCTCGGTGAGCGAGAACAGCTTCTTGCCGCCACCGCCCTCGGTCTCACTGCTGATCAGGCCCTCGTCCTCCAGCAGCTGGAGGGTCGGGTACACCGAGCCGGGGCTGGGCTTCCACGCGCCGCCGCTGCGCTCGGCGATCTCCTGGATCATCTCGTAGCCGTGCATGGGCCGGTCCTTGAGCAGGGCCAGGATCGAGGCCCGCACGTCACCGCGCCGGGCCCTTCCCCTCGGACCTCCGCGCCCGCGTCCGCCCCAGGGCCCAGGGCCGAACCCCGGCCCGAAGCCGCCGTGACCGCCCGGCCCGAACGGCCCGAAGGCCGCGCGCCGACCGTCGAAGCCACCCGGCCCCTCGAAGCCACCGTGACCGCCGGGGCCGCCCGCGCCGCGCCGGAAGGGACCGCCCTGTCGATGTCCGTGCTCGTATCCGTGGGTACGCATCGCCATCACTCCGTTCATTCCATCGTTGATCTGTCGCGATGCGTCAACGATATATCGGAACTGTTCGTATGACAACCCCTTGTGGGGCGGGCCCGCTGTCCTGTCGCACCGATCCTTGAGCGAATCTCATCGAAGACTGACTGATTGCAGTTCGTCTCATCGAAGGTTAAGTACGCAGGTCAGGGCGTTGTGGCAGCGGACCACATGATCGCGGTCGATACTGCACAGGTACGGGTTGGGCGGCGGCCGGGAGCAGCAGACCAAAGGGCAATCCCTCGTCGCGACGGTTCAGCGGAGCAGTGCTGCACGCAGGGTGATGCCGTGCCTCGTACGCAGCCGCCGCAGTTCCCACAGCGCCACGGCGGTGACGGTCAGCGGGGCTCCCAGGATGAAGGCCACCCGCACTCCGAAGGGCACACCGTCGTAGGCACCCCGGAATACGTCGAAGAGGGCGACTTCCCAAACGAGCAGCGTCGCGAGCAGCGGTGGAACCGTCTCGTGGAGGTCTGCTGTCCGGAAGACGTGCACGAGTGACTGCGCGATGCCGTAGAGACCAAAGGGGGCGAGCCACAACATGAAGGCGCCTAGGGCGAACAGCAGCGCCACCCGCCCTGCCGACGCCGTCCAGTTCGTTTCCTCGTCCACGTAACCCAGCCCCGTGATGAGTCTTGGCACAGCGAGCGTGACTACCAACGCGAGCAGCGCCCCGGCGGGCTTACCCACGCGGCGCAAGAATAGGCGCCGGTTGGGTGGGCGGGCCGCCGCGATGAAGGCGGCGACGGCGACCGGGAACGTCACCCCCAGCACAATGAGGGTGGTGCGGATCTGGTCGAAGCGGTGGTCCACCACGGAGTCGGCGTCTGACGCCAGCCCGTAGGACAACAGCATCCATGTGACACCGACCAGGCCGACGACCGTCCGCAAGACCTGCACCCTCTTCACTACCGGGTCGTTCACACGGTCCGGCCTGGACGGCGTGAACACCACACGCCCCACAGCGATCGGATTGAAGAGACGTCCGAAGGTCAGCGGGCGCGCCGGACCCGGCGGCCACGGGCCCGCTGGCGGCACGGGGGGCGAACCCGGTTCCGGCGGTTGCCCTCCTCCGTATGGATTCCACGGCGCCCCGCCCCCGCTTCCGCTCATCCCCCGCGTCCTTCCTGTCGTCGCTCCCAGAGGTCACGAGGAGAATCGCAGATCTCCGCGCGTGAAAACGCCTAGTTTCCGATGCAGTTGCGCCGCAGTCGTGTGCCGACAGCCACCGGGCCACTACCGCTGGGACACTCGAAAGTTCGGCTCGCCGACTCCACCAACGCTACGAGCACAAAGGCCAGCGGGGCAGCGTGGATTTCTAGCCGATCGAGGCGCGGCGGCCAGGCAAGCACGCGGTCCGCTGCCGCAACGCCTTGACCTGCGTACTTAACCTTCGATGAGAGGAACTGCAATCCGTCAGTCTTCGATGAGATTCACTCAAGGTTCGGTGCGACGGGACACCCGCGTCCCGTCTCGGGTGCGCGGGATGGCTGCTGCCGTGACCCGCTGGACCACTCATGCCGCAACGTCTGTCTCCCGCACCGCCTCTGGACCGGGGACCACACCAGGTGATCTCTCCGAGGTCGCGGCTGTGACCTGGGGCGACCGGAACGCTCGAGACGCCTGGGCGGCCGAAAAGATCTCAGTTGATCCGGACCCTGGCGTAGGAATACTGGCTGTCGTCCCCGTATCCGATCTGCTTCCGACGTTTCGCGTCGGACCAGTGGAAGAGCCTGCAAGAGATGGCCATGCACGATGACCAAGTGGACGTGACCACCGAAATCGTTGCGACCTTGATCCGAGAACAGTTCCCTCAGTGGAGCGGCAGGGCGATCCGACTCGTGTCGTCGACCGGGACGGTCAACGCCATCTTCCGCATCGGGAACGACCTCTCTGCGCGTTTCCCACTGCGTCTGGCCGACGCCGCCGAGGCACTGGCGGTCCTGGAACAGGAAGCCCGGGCGAGCGCGGAGTTGGCACAGTTGTCTCGCTTCCCCGCCCCGGAACCTGTCGCCTTGGGAAAACCCGGAGCGGGTTACCCCATGCCGTGGTCGGTCCAGACCTGGCTGCCGGGAACGGTCGCCTTCGAGGCCGACCCGAGCGGGTCGTACGCCTTTGCCGAGGACCTTGCGGCCTTCATCGCGGCCCTGCGTGACGCCGAGACGCGGGGGCGGCTTTTCCACGGCGGAGGTCGTGGCGGCGTTCTCGCTCACCACGACGACTGGATGGCGGAGTGTTTCGAGGAGAGTGAGGGGCTGCTCGACGTGCCCCGGCTGCGCCGGGTGTGGAGCCGTTTTCGGGAGTTGCCACGCACGGGTGCCGACGTGATGAGCCATGGTGACTTGATCCCCGGCAATGTACTGGTCGCGGGAGACCGGCTCAGCGGCGTGCTCGACACCGGCGGCTTCGGCCCGGCCGACCCCGCGCTCGATCTGGTCAGTGCCTGGCACCTGTTGCAGCCGGGCCCGCGGGAAGTGCTCCGGCGGACACTGGCCTGTGACGAGCTGGAGTGGGAGCGCGGCAAGGCGTGGGCGTTCGAACAGGCGATGGGTGTCGTCTGGTACTACGCCGAGAGCAATCCGACAATGAGCAGCATGGGGCGCCGGACGCTCGAGCGCGTTCTGGAGTCGGTGGAGTGATGTCGCCCCGATCGTAGGCCGTGACGACTGACCAGGGGGTCCTGCACTGTGCTCCTCCCGGCGCGCGGCCTGACCAGGCGCTCAAAGCGCAAGGACCCCTGAACGGGACAGGACGTGGGTGCCGGTCTCAGCCCGTGGAGGAAAGTCCCAGGTGAGCGCGGTACCACGACGCCGACCGGGCGAGACGGCTCAGCGGACCGGGGCCCGCCGGCTCGGCGGTCAGCTCCCAGAGGTCGTCGGCGCGGTACCAGTGGTCCCTGCCGACCAACGAGAACTGGCGTTCCGAGGCCCGGCCCGGGGTGGCGCGCAGGCGCTCCAGACAGGTGGGCCACGGCCAGTCGGCGGACGGGCGGGGCGGCAGGACACCGTGGGCCGAGAGGGTGGCCAGCAGGTCCCGGACGCGGACCGGGTCGGGATGGGCCGCGTGGTGGACGCCGGGCGGCACTCGGAGCGGGCCCGCCGCGACGGCGGCGATCAGACGGGCGAGGTCGCCGACGTCGACGACCGACAGCAGCGCCCGCCCGCCGTCCCACTCGGCGGGCACCCGTTCGACCAGTTCGCGCAGGCCGGGCACCACCCAGCGGTCCCCCTCCCCCAGAACGATCCCCGACCGCAGGACGACGGCGCCCGCCTCCCGCGCGTAGGCCTCCCCCGCCAGCCGGGTCCTGCTCACGGCGGAGACCGGCGCGGGAGGCGTCTCGTCGACCGCGATGCCCGCGTGTGGGCCGGCGCCGTACACCGCGGCGGTCGACAGGTGCACCACGCGGCGGACGCCGGCGCGGGCCGCCTCCGCCATCAGCGCGCGGGTGCCGTCGACGTTCACCGCCTCGCAGCGCCGCTCGTCCGCGCCGACGTACGAGGCCAGGTGCACCACCGCCCGAGCGCCGTCGCACAGCCCGCGCAGGGTGTCCGGGGCGGTCAGGTCGCCGCGCACCCACGTGACGGGAGGGCGGTCGCCGGGAAGGCAGGGGCGGTCGGGGACGCGACGGACCAGCGCACGCACCCGGGGAACACGGCCGTCACCCCGGGCTGGGTCCAGCAGCGCGCGCAGGGCGTGCGAGCCGATGAAACCGGTCGCGCCGGTGAGCACGATCGCTCCGTCGTCGTCGTTCGAGGTCCCGCCCGTGAGCTCGGTCTCACCGTCGTCGTTCGACCTCGCGCCGGTGAGCACGATCGCACCGTCGTCGTTCGCCCCCGCGCCCGTGAGCCGGGTCTCACCGTCGTCGTCCTTCGCCGTCGTGCCGTTCAGGGCCGGTCCCTCCCCCTTCTCCGCCTCGCCCTGCGAGGCCGGTCGTCCCGTCAACGTCCGGGCGGGCGCCGCCGGTTCCGGCCCGTGCACGGGACCGGCGCCGCCGGTTCCGGCCCGCCAGGCGGACCGGCGCCGCCGCCGTGCCCGCCAGCGGGACCGGTGCCGCCGCCGAGGCCCCGCTCAGTCCGGGCAGGCCGGGCAGGCCGGGCCCGGGGCAGGCCGGGCCCGGGGCAGGCTCTCCCGGGTCGACCCCGGCGACGCGCAGTCGGCCCCGCGAACTCACGGGTCCGGCCCCAGCGAACTCACGGTCCGGGCCCCGCGAACCCACAGGTCGAGGCCCCCGCGGCCCACGGCGAACCCACGGGTCGGGGCCCCGGCGAACCCAAGGACTCGGCCCGCGCGAACCCGTCGTTCGGGCGGAGCCCCGGCTCACCGGGCCGGACTCGGCCGGCCCGCCGTCGCAACGGAGGCCGTCCCTCCCGGACCGGCGTGCCGGTCCGTCCCGCGCGGCCCAGGCCAGATCTCCCGGATTGGCCTTGGTCCGTGCCCACGCGCACCCCCTACGGTCGACGCCATGCGGATTCGAATCGTCGACGCCTTCACCGACCGCCCCTTCGCCGGCAACCCGGCCGGGGTCCTGCTCCTCGACGCCTTCCCGGACGACCCCTGGCTCCAGAACGTGGCCCGGGAGGTCAACCACGCCGAGACGGCGTTCGCGCACCCGCTCCCCGCCGGCGGGGAGGCCGACTGGGCGCTGCGCTGGTTCACCCCGGTCGCCGAGGTGGCGATGTGCGGTCACGCCACCCTCGCCACCGCCCACGTCCTGCACGGCACGGGCGCCCACGAGGGTCGGGTGCGGTTCGCGACACGCAGCGGCGTCCTGGTCGCGACCCCGGCCGACGACGGCACGATCACCCTGGACTTCCCGACCGCACCGCTCACCCCGGTGGAGATCCCGGCCGGAGTGGCCGAGGCCCTCGGCGCCGAGCCGGTCGCCGTCAGCGAAACCGGCCCCAACGTGAGGGACCTGCTGGTCGAGCTGGCCGACGAGAAGACGGTCCACGCCCTGACCCCCGACCACAAGGCCCTCGGCGCCCACTCCGCGCGCGGCGTCATCGCCACCGCCCGCGCCGAGGACCCCGCGCGGGGTTACGACTTCGTCTCCCGCTGCTTCTTCCCGAACCTCGGCATCGACGAGGACCCGGTCACCGGCAGCGCCCACACCGCTCTGGCCCCCTACTGGTCCGCCCGCCTGGGCCGGCCCGACCTGACCGGACTGCAGGCCTCTCCCCGCTCCGGCCGGGTGCGCACCGGGCTCCGGGGGGAGCGCACGCTGCTCCAGGGCCGTGCGGTCACCGTGATCGAGGGCGAACTGCTGGCCTGAGGGGCCCGGGGGTCAGGCGGTGGGCAGCCAACCCACCTTCCCCGCCAGCAGCGCGTACCCCACGAAGGCGCCGATGTCGAGCAGCGAGTGCGCGACGACCAGGGGGCCCACCCGGCCCCAGCGCCGGTACAGGTACACGAACACCACGCCCATCACCATGTTGCCGACGAAGCCGCCGACGCCCTGGTACAGGTGGTAGGAGCCGCGCAGTACGGAACTCCCCACCAGGGCGGCGGTCGGCGTCCAGCCCAGCCGGTCCAGCCGGCGCAGCAGGTAGCCGACGACGATGACTTCTTCGACGATCGCGTTCTGCAGCGCCGAGAGGATCAGCACGGGGTACTTCCACCACACGTCGGGCAGCGCCTCCGGGACCACCGTGAGGTTGAAGCCCAGGCCCCGGGCGGCCAGGTAGAAGGCGATGCCGGTGCTGCCGATGACGGCCGCGATCGCGGCACCCCGGCCGAGGTCGAACCAGGGGCGGGTGCGGTCGAAGCCGAGCGAGCGCAGGCCGCCCTGCCCCTCGCGCAGCAGGAAGTGCGCGACGAGCGCGACCGGGATGAGGGCCGTGGCGATCCCGAAGAGCTGCCAGGCGAGGTCCAGCCAGGGCCGCCCGGGCGCGGCCGAGGCGTTGAGGGTCGCCGCCTGGTCCTTCAGGCCGCCCGGTTTGGTGACCGACCCGACAAAGCTGATCAGCGCGGACACACCGCTCGCCCCGAGCGAGACGCCCAGCACGAGCAGCGTCTCGTCACGGACGATCCGCCGCGAGAGCCGCTCCTGCGGACAAGTGTCGGCCACCGGCCCCTCCTCCCCCAGCGCGCCTGTCTCCAGGCCGCACACCGTCATGGGAGGTCACAGCTTGCCCGATCACCCCGGGGAGAGCACCAGCGCCCCCACTCCCCACGCGCCCCCACTCCCCACGCGCCACGGCCTTCCGCGACGCACGCGGCGGCCGCCGTCCCGACCGGACGCAACCCCCTCCAGCCGGCCGCCCCCGGACCTCCGGCCCCCTCACCGGACCGGCCCGACCACCTCACCGGCCGGCCCGGCGTGCACACCGGGCCCGCGGGGCGCCCATCACCCCGGCCCACCCTGGCCCACCCCGGCCCGCCTCGCCCTCGCCCGCACGACGCCCCCGCTCCCTCGGGGGGAGCGTGGGTGAGGCGCCTCAGCCGCTGCCGGCTCCGACCGACTCCGGCAACCCCACCGGCCAGGTGTGCGCCGGGTCGCCGTGGTGCATCAGCTCCGCGTAGCGGCGGGTGGTGGCCGCCAGGGCCGCGTCGCGGGGCAGGCCCGCTTCGAGGGCGCGGTGGAAGGTGGCCACCTGC
Source organism: Streptomyces sp. NPDC030143 (assembly GCF_055573695.1). Classification (NCBI taxonomy): domain Bacteria; kingdom Bacillati; phylum Actinomycetota; class Actinomycetes; order Kitasatosporales; family Streptomycetaceae; genus Streptomyces; species Streptomyces sp. NPDC030143. The sequence goes on along the minus strand of NZ_JBVIAY010000020.1, from coordinate 26,702 downwards.
CAGGCCGCCCCGTTGGTGCGCCGCCGGCAACGCTCCTCGATGACGCCCAGATAGAAGTCACGGTCCGCGGGCTCCACTCCCCACGCGTCCAGACCCGCCTCGGCGAGCGGCAGCAGTTCGTCCCGTACGAGGTTCACCGCCTCGACCTCGGTCGTGCCGCCGAGCCGGCCGCGCCGGGGCCACTGGAGGCGGGCGTCGATGCCGTACCGGCAGGCGGCGTCGAAGTTGGCGGCGGCCGTCTCGAAGGGCATCCGCGTCCACACCGGCCGCGACTCCTCGGCGAGGGCGCGGACGACGCCGTAGTAGAAGGCCGCGTTCGCGACGACGTCGGTGACCGTGGGGCCGGCGGGCAGCACCCGGTTCTCCACCCGCAGGTGGGGGACGCCGTCGGCGATGCCGTAGACCGGGCGGTTCCAGCGGTAGATCGTGCCGTTGTGCAGGACCAGCTCGGCGAGCTTGGGGACCCCGCCCGCGGCCACCACCTCCAGCGGGTCCTCGTCGTCGCAGATGGGCAGGAGGGCCGGGAAGTAGCGCAGGTTCTCCTCGAACAGCTCGTACGCCGAGCTGATCCAGCGCTCGCCGAACCAGGTCCGCGGGCGTACGCCCTGCGCCTTGAGTTCCGGCGGCCGGGTGTCGGTGGCCTGCTGGAACAGCGGGGGCCTCGACTCCCGCCACAGCTCGCGACCGAAGAGGAACGGCGAGTTGGCGCCGACGGCGATCTGCGCGGCGGCGACCGCCTGCGCGGCGTTCCACACGTCGGCGAAGCGCGCCGGTGTGACCTGGAGATGGAGCTGCACCGAGGTGCAGGCCGCCTCGGGGACGATCGACTTGGAAGTGCACGACAGGCTCTCCACGCCGTCGATCTCCAGCGTGAACTCCTCGCCGCGCGCCGCCACGATCTGGTCGTTGAGGAGCGTGTAGCGGTCGACGTCGGAAAGGTTCGAGGAGACCAGGTCGTCACGGTCGAGAGTCGGCAGAATACCGATCATCACGATTCCCGCGTCGACCTCACCCGCCTTTCGGTGGGCATATGCCAGCGATGTGCGGAGTTCCTCGGCGAGCCGATCGAATACCCGCTCACCCAATCGGTGTGGGGCGATGTTGACTTCCAGGTTGAACATGGCGAGTTCTGTTTGGAAATCGCGGCTGGCGATGCGCTCCAGTACTTGTCCGTTCAGCATTTTCGGCAGTCCGTCGGCGCCTGCCAGATTCAGTTCGATCTCCAGCCCCATGAGGTTCTTCGGACGGTCGAAGCGCTGCTGGGCCAGGAGCCGCTCCAGCCCCGTCAGACACTGCCGCAGTTTGTCGCGGTAGCGCTGACGATCGGACAGGTCGAACGCGCCTGCCACGACCTTCTCCCCCATGAAAGGGTCCTTCCTCGCTGTGCCGGGCCGGTCGCCCGGCCGCCGGGTCTGCCGGGCTAGGGGGGATGATGCCCAGCCCGGACGATCGATAACGTCCCCCGTCGATGCTCACACCCGCTACGCTGTCCGGATGCCCCCCGGCGGGTGACCGGAGGCACATTCACCGGGCATACGGCGTAGCGCAATTTCACGGAGTGGTTACTCGTGAAAAACGCCGACGAGAATGGGCCGACCGCTACGCCTGTATTTGCCGAGGTCATCGCGCTCCTCCCCACCCTGAATCGGGATGATTCACACGTATCGCCGACCGAATGGACTCTTGCCGAGTGTCCCGGGATCGGCTAGATGAAACACAGTCTGAACACGTCTCGTATAAACTCCGCGGACAAGGCAGAGAAGGTGGGCGCCCGGTCGAAGGAGCCTGTCGTCGTCCAGGTGACGGTCGGCAGGCCGCTCGCGTACCCACGCACCCCAGGCCCCGGCCCCCGCCTCTCCGACCTTCTCCTGAGAGCTGACAGCGTCGTCCGCCCCACGCCCTCGCTCCACCGTGCCTGTCCGATGAGAGGCGACCCACCATGCCGCTGCATGTCCCCCCGGCTCCCGCGCCCGCCCTGCGCTCCGTCCTCATGGCACTCGGTTCTCCCACAGCGGTCCGCGAGGCGCGGACCCCGTCCCTGCGCGCCGCCCAGGGGCCGACCACCCCCGACCTCCCGCTGCCCGTCCACGTCCTGGACGCGATCACCCCCGAGGGCGTGTCCGCGACCCGGCTGGCCGGCTGGCGCTTCCTGATCCGCTGCGGCGAGCGGGCCGTGGCCGCGGCCGAGACCCGGCTGACCGGGGACGGCTGGGCCTTCTCGCACTTCTTCGAGGGCCCCTACGTCGCCTCCACCGAACTCGCCCTGCGCCAGGCCGAGTCGGTCGGCCAGCCCTACCAGGCACGCCTGCTGTCCGTGCCCGGCCTGTACATGCTCACCCTCTGGCTGCACGGTGACTTCGCCTCGGACGGCACGACCGGCCACCCCGCCGCGACCGACCTCCTGGTGCCGCTGGCCCCGGCACCCCCGGGGATCGCCGCCCACCGTCCGCACCGGGTCGCCGAGTTGCTGCCGGTACTGACCCTTCGGGTGACCCCGCCCGCCCCCCTCCTCGACTCACAGGCTCCGGCCGCATGAGCCCGACCGGGGCCGACCCGCCCTCCGCCGTCCTCCGTCGCCGCGGACCCCGGCGACGGGGTACGGCGGCGTCCGGAGCGTGCCGGGCGGGGCCCGGGCCGGTCCCGCCCGATGGGACTAGCCCCATCCGGCCACTCGGAACCATCCGAAGTGACCGTGCAGTTGAGATGAACCGCCCGCGCGGGTGATGCGTCATCAACCTGTGAGAAGCGGTGCCACGAAATCCCTGCGGAAAGACGCTCGTGGGGCAACACTGGGTTCCGACCGACTTATCACAACGGGGGGCGGCCATGAACGACGTTTCACGCCGCGGAACAGACGCGACAGCAACCTCACATCTCATGACAGAGCGAAAGAACTCCTCCATGTGCCAGCACCAGCCAGCGTGCCCGACAGCCCATTCCGCCGACCGGGAGTCCGCCCGGCTGGTGGCGCACCACCCGGAGCAGGGCTGGAGCCTGCTGTGCAACGGCGTCCTGCTCTTCGAGGACACCGGTGAGCTCCTGCCGGACGGCCGGATCATCGCTCCGCACCGCCCGCTGGACGCCGGCCGGGTCGTGACGGCCGCCTGAGCCATCCTCCGGACGGCGCCCGACCCGCGCCGCCCGGCGATCCGAGGGGCCGGACCGCGACCACACGCCGCGGGACCGGCCCCGACGCGTGCCCGGACACGGTCACTCACGGTGTCTCTCCGGTGTCCCGTCCGCTTCCCCTCTTCCCAGGGCCGCTCGTCTTCCGGAAGACTCCTGGAAGTTTCGACGCGGCGTCCACGGGGGCGCGACGGAGGTGGCGAAGTGGCAGTGGACGAGACGGCATCCGCGCCCCGAGGCGCCGGACGGGTCACCATCACCGAGATCGCCCGGCAGGCCGGCGTCTCCGTGCCGACCGTGTCCCGGGTGGTCAACGGCCGCTCCGACGTCTCGCCCGGCACCCGGGCCCGCGTCGAGGACCTGCTGCGGCTGCACGGCTACCGCAAGCGCCCCGCGGCCGCCCCGGCCCGCGCCGCCCTGCTCGATCTGGTCTTCAACGACCTCGACAGCCCCTGGGCGGTGGAGATCATCCGCGGGGTCGAGGAGGTCGCCCAGGCGGCCGGCGTCGGCACGGTGGTCTCGGCGATCCACGGCCGCTCGGGCGACGCCCGCGAGTGGATGCGCAACCTGCACGCCCGCGCCTCCGACGGCGTCATCCTCGTCACCTCGGCCCTGGAACCGACCCTGCACGAGCAGTTGCGCATCCTGGGCGTCCCGCTGGTGGTCGTCGACCCCGTCGGCTCCCCCGCCTTCGACACCCCGACCATCGGGGCCGCCAACTGGTCCGGAGGACTCGCCGCCACCGAGCACCTGCTCTCGCTCGGCCACCGCAGGATCGGGCTGATCGCCGGTCCGCCGCGCCTGCTGTGCTCCCGCGCCCGCTTCGACGGCTACCGGGCCGCCCTGGAGGCCGCCGGCCTGGCCGTCGACGACGACCTGGTGGTCCCCGGCGACTTCCGCCCCGAGTCCGGCTTCACCGGCTGCGCCGCCCTGCTCGATCTGCCCGAGCCGCCGACCGCGCTGTTCGCGGCCAGCGACCAGATGGCCCTCGGCGCGATCGAGGCGCTGCGCCGGCGCGGCCTGAGGGTCCCGGAGGACATGAGCGTGGTGGGCTTCGACGACCTTCCGGAAGTCCGCTGGTCGGCCCCGCCGCTGACCACCGTCCGCCAGCCGCTGGCCGACATGGGCAAGCTCGCCGTCCGCACGGTGTTGCGCCTGGCCCGCGGCGAGCACCCCGACTCGCCGCGGGTGGAGCTGGGCACGGAACTGGTGGTGCGCTCCAGCACCGCACCGCCGACCGCACCGCGCTGAGGACCGTCCAACGCCCGCGGGCTCGCCCGTAGGCCTGCCCCAGCGCCCGCGGGCTCACTCCAGAGGGCCTGCCACAGCGCCCTCCGGATCGTGCGAAGGACTGAGGGAGCCTTGCACTTTGCCCGCCTGGGCCGCGCGGCCTGATCAGGCGCCCCTGGTGCAAGGACCCGCTAACTCAAGGCCTGCCGGATGGCGAAGTACGCCGGCTTCGGGGCGAGTTGCTCGTCCCACGGCAGGGCAGCGCCCTCGCCGGGGAAGAACGCCGGGATCCAGGAGTACTTGTCGGTGTAGTCCCAGATCGTGATGCCCACGCACCGCCGTACCGCGAGGCACGACTCGGTCATGTCCCGGTACCACTCGGCCTGCTGGGCGAGTTTCTCCTCGGTCGCGGGCAGCAGCATCCGTACGTCGACCTCGGTGAGCGCGGTGTCCAGGCCGAGACGGGAGAAGCGGCGGAGGTTGTCCTCCAGGGTCGTCGGATAGCCGTACTGGAGGGCGAGGTGGGCCTGGAGGCCGAAGCCGTGCAGCGGGACGCCCTGGGCCTTCAGCTCCTTGGCGAGCCGGTAGTAGGCGTCGCTCTTGGGACCGACGGCCTCGACGTTGTAGTCGTTGAGGTACAGCTTCGCCCTGGGGTCGGCCTGGTGGGCCCAGCGCAGGGCGTCGGCGATGTAGCCGGGGCCGAGCGTCTTGTAGAAGATCGTCTCGCGGTAGGTGCCGTCCTCGTTGAACGCCTCGTTGACGACGTCCCAGGCGTACACCTTGCCGCGGTAGTGCCGAACCTCGGTCTGGATGTGGTTCTTCAGCACGGCCCGCAGCTCGTCGGCCGTCCACTCCCTGTCCGTCAGCCAGCCGGGCAGCTGGCTGTGCCAGACGAGGGTGTGGGCGCGGACCTTCTGGCGGTTGGCGCGGGCGAGGTTCACGATCTCGTCGCCCGCGGAGAAGTCGAAGACGCCCTGTTGCGGCTCGGTGGCGTACCACTTCATGCCGTTGCCGGGGGTGATCATGTCGAACTCGCGGCCGAGGATCTTCGTGTAGGCGGTGTCGGTGAGTTCGGGGTTGTCGGTGGCGCTGCCGAAGTAGCGGCCGTGGCGCTGGGCGAGGTCGGCGAGCGTCGCACGGTGGCGCTGCTCGTCGGCCTGGGCGGCCGGGCCGCTCAGGACGCCGGCCGCGACCAGGGCGGCGGCCAGGACTGCGGCGGCTCGAAGCCGGGTGCGGGAGGTGCGGGACATGGGTGCGACTCCTCGCGTTCAGGGGTGTGGGTGAGCCGTACGTCCGCGGGCGCGGGTCATCCCTTCGTGGCGCCGGCGGTGAGACCGCCGACGAGCTGGCGCTCGGCGACGGAGTAGAAGGCCAGGGCGGGAACCATGGCGAGGACGAGGTAGGCGAAGACACGGGCGTACTCGGCGGAGTACTGGCCCTGGAACTGCTGGACGCCGATGGGGATGGTCCACCACGTGGAGTCCGTGAAGACCAGCAGCGGCAGGAAGAAGTTGTTCCAGCTGCCCACGACGGCGAGGACGGACACGGTGCCGAGGGCCGGGCGGGCCATGGGCAGCAGCACCCGCCAGAAGAAGCCGAGGGGGCCGCAACCGTCGAGGGTGGCCGCCTCCTCCAGCTCCGCCGGGATCTCCCGGAAGAATCCGCGCAGGATGACGATGGTCATCGGCAGGCCGAAGGCGGCCTGCGGGAGGATCACGCCGAGCGGGTTGTCGAGCAGGTCCATCGAGCGCAGCAGCAGGAACAGGGGCAGGGCCGCCACCGCGAAGGGGAACATCAGCCCCATCGTGAACAGGGTGAACAGCGCTTCCCGGCCCCGGAAGGCGAACCGGGCGAAGGAGAACGCGGCGAGCGCGGAGACCGCGACCACCACCACGGTCGTCCCCACCGCGATCAGCGTGCTGCTGCCGAGCAGCCGCCAGAACGAACCGGAACCCAGGATGTCCGTGTACTGGGAGGTGACCCAGGAGTCGGGCAGGCCGATGGGATTGCGGGAGAGCTCGGCGGTGGACTTGAAGCCGGACAGGACGGCGTAGAGCAGCGGGACGACCATCGCCGTCCCGACGGCGATGAGGACGACGTGCAGCGGGAGGTTACGGCCGCTCCTGCGGGCCCCCCGCCCACCGGTCCCACGGGACCCTTGCGTGCCACCTGTCCCGGTGGCCGCATCCGGGCCGCCGGTCACACGGGCCCTCACCGGGCCGCCGGTCTTGCGGGCGCTCACGTGCCGCCTCCTCGCAGGGTCGTGGTGGCCCCCTCCAGGTCGCGGCGGAGCACGAACCGCTGGTAGGCGAGGGCGAAGACGAGACTGATGGCGAACATGGCCACGCTGATCGCGCTGGCGTAGCCGACCTGGTAGCGCTTGAAGCCGTACTGGAACATGGTCACGGCCATCGTCTCGGAGTGGTGGTCGGGGCCGCCCGCGGTGGTGACCCAGACCAGGTCGAAGAGCTGGATCGAGCCGATCACGGACAGGAAGACGCTGATGCGCAGCGTGGGCGCGAGCAGCGGCAGGGTGATGTTGCGGAAGCGCTGCCAGGGGCCGGCCCCGTCGATCAGGGCGGCCTCGGTCAGCTCGGCCGGGATGGACTGCAGTCCGGCCAGGTAGAGCATCATGTGGAAGCCGAAGTACTTCCACATCATGACCAGGAACAGGGTGGCCATGACGGTGTCCGGGTCGGCGAACCACTGGCCGCCGAGCCCCTGGAGTCCCACCGCGCCGAGGACGTGGTCGGCGAGACCGTCGTCGGGCGCGAAGATCATCGCGAAGAGCACGCCGGTGATGGCCTCGGACAGGATGTACGGCGCGAAGAACAGCATGCGGTAGACGGCCCGGCCGCGGATGCGCTGGTTGAGGGCGACCGCCAGGGCGAGGGCGAACGGCAGCTGGAGCGCGAGCGAGAGCACGATGAGGACGAGGCAGCGCCACAGGTCGCCGAGGAAGACCGGGTCGTCGAGGAGCCGGGTGAAGTTGTCGCCGCCGACGTAGTCCTCGGGCATGCCGAAGCCGCCCCAGCGGAAGAACGAGGCGTACAGCGCGAACAGCATCGGCAGCAGGACGAGCACGCCGAACAGCACCAGGGCGGGCACCTGGAAGGCGACGGCGGTGAGCCAGTGCAGCGCGCGCCGCCGGGTCCGGCCCCGGGCCACCGCCCCCGTGTCCGGGGGCGGGAGGCCGACGTCGGGCCCGCTGCGCTGCTCTTCGAGGGAGGTGGAGGTCATCGCCGGTTACTGCTCTTCCTTCGCGACCTTGGTGATCGACGCGGTGACCTGCTCGGGCGACTTGGAACCGGCGATGAGGGCGGCGACGCTGTCGTTGACCTCCTGGCCGAGGGCGGGCGCGTAGGCCTGGTCGAGGTAGAGCTGGAAGCCGGTCGCGGCCTTCAACTGGGTCTGCACGGCCTTCAGGTTGACGTCGGTGAGGGCGCTCTCGGCGGCGGGGACGACGGGCAGCACGCCGGTCTTCTTGACCAGTTCGGTGTCGGTGGCGGCGGTCGCGAAGAACTTCAGGAAGTCGACGGCGGCCTGCGGGGCGCCCGCCCGCAGGGCGTGTCCGCCGCCTCCGCCGAACACCTCGGTGAGCGCGCCCTTGCCGCCCTCGACCTCGGGGAACGGGAAGAACCCCAGGTCCGCGCCGAGGCCCTTGCCGGCGTCCGCCTGGACCACCGGGGCCCACTGGCCCATGAGCTCGATGGCGGCCTTGCCGTTGCCGACGGCGGCGGCCTGGCCGGTGGGGCTGGAGTAGGCGGCGCCGAGGAAGCCCTTCTGGAACGGCTGGAGGTCGACGAGCTCCTTCAGGTGCTGCCCCGCCTGGACGAAGCCCTGACCGGTGAAGTCCTTCTCGTCGCCCGCCGTGCGCAGGGCGTCCACGCCGGCGGTGCGCATCGCGAGGTAGGCCCAGTAGTACATGCCGGGCCACTTCTCCTTGCCGGCGAGGGCGAGCGGGGTGATGCCGGCGGCCTTCAGCTTGCGCACGGTGTCCAGGAAGGCGGTCCATGTGGTGGGGGGCGCGGTGATGCCGGCCCGCCGGAAGAGGGCCTTGTTGTACCAGAAGCCGATCATGCCGATGTCGAAGGGGATGCCGTACACCTTCTCGTCGATCAGGTACGGCTCACGGGCGACCGACAGCAGGCCGTCCGCCCAGTCCTTGGTGCGGTCGGTGAGGTCCTCGACGAGACCGGCGTCGACCTGCTGCTTGAGGACGCCGCCGCCCCAGGTGTGGAAGATGTCGGGCAGCTTGCCGGAGGCGGTCAGCGCCGTCATCTTCGACTTGTAGGCGTCGTTCTCCAGTTGGACGATCTTGATTTTGACCTTGGGGTTCTGGGCCTCGAACCGCCGGGCGAGGCCGGCCCAGACGTCTTTGGTGGGCTGGGTGGTGGAGATGTTCCACCACTCGATGGTGGTCGTCCCTGACGACGACCCTCCGTCCGAGTCGCCACCGCAGGCGCTCAGTGCCGTCATGCTCAGACCGGCTGCGGCGGAGGCCGCCAGGAAGCCGCGGCGGGACAGTGCCGGGTCGCCCATCATGCGCTCCTTGGATCAGGTTTCGAAAGTTTCGGATCAGACTCAGAAAGCTTCGCTGCTGCCGCACCCTAGAGACAGCCTCCAAGAGGTGACAACCCCTTGAACGCAGAGAATCCGCAACGGACGGTCCGGGAATCGGACCGGCACCCACTCCAGCCGTATGGTCGCCGATGACCGGGCTCCCGAAACATTCGACTTGAAGGCCGAACATTACGAAGCCGACACGGAGGTTCCCCGAGCCCCGGCCACTGGCACGACCCCCACGGCGGCCAGACCTCGGCCCCCCGCCCACCATGACGCTCGGTGTCCGGCCGCCGGCCCGCCCCACCCCGCACCCGCACCCTCGCTCAGGGGCCGGCACCTCCGTCGTGCGCCCACTGGCTGCGGTGACGCCGGTCACCACCCGCCGGGTCTTAACGGAAGCTTGACGCAGTCGCCCCCCTCAGCCATGGGCCCAGGCGTCACGCTCTGCTTACGCTGGTGCCGCCGTCCGCGTGATGGCCGGATTACCGCACGCTGAGCCGTTGATCAGGAGCACGCCGATGGCCACCACCGAACACCCCCCAGCCAGTCGTCTGCGCGCCTGGATGCTGGAGGGCCTGTCCGACATGGGCAGGGACGGCGGACTCAAGGGACCACACGCCCGACCGGAGTCACCGCACAAGGGCCAGCGCTGGTACCGGGTCATGTGTCTGACCGGCGTCGACTACTTCTCCACCCTCGGCTACCAGCCGGGCATCGCGGCCCTCGCCGCCGGACTGCTCTCCCCGATCGCCACGATCGTGCTGGTGATCGTCACCCTGGCCGGTGCCCTGCCCGTCTACCGGCGCGTGGCCGAGGAGAGTCCCCACGGCGAGGGCTCGATCGCGATGCTGGAGCGCCTGCTGTCGTTCTGGCAGGGCAAGCTGTTCGTCCTGACCCTCCTCGGCTTCGCCGCCACCGACTTCCTGATCACCATCACCCTCTCCGCGGCGGACGCCTCCACCCACCTGGTCGAGAACCCCCACCTGACCGCCGCCCTGCACGGCCGCCAACTGCTGATCACCCTCGTCCTGGTGGCTCTGCTCGGCGCGGTCTTCCTCAAGGGCTTCCTGGAGGCCGTCGGCGTCGCCGTCGCCCTGGTGGGCGTCTACCTGGCGCTGAACGCCGTCGTCGTCGTGGTCGGCCTGTGGCACGTGATCACCGCGGGCCACGTCGTCACCGACTGGTCGAACGCCCTGACCGCCGAGCACGGCAACGTCTTCGTCATGATCGGCGTCGCGCTGCTCGTCTTCCCGAAGCTCGCCCTCGGCCTCTCCGGCTTCGAGACCGGCGTCGCCGTCATGCCTCACGTCGAGGGCGACCCCGACGACACCGAGGCGAGGCCGACCGGCCGTGTCCGCGACACCAGGAAGCTGCTCACCACGGCCGCCCTGATCATGAGCGGCTTCCTGATCGCCACCAGCTTCATCACCACCCTCCTCATCCCGGAGAAGGAGTTCGAGGCGGGCGGTGAGGCCAACGGCCGTGCCCTGGCGTACCTGGCCCACGCCTACCTGGGCAACGCCTTCGGCACGGTCTACGACGCCTCCACGATCGCCATCCTGTGGTTCGCGGGCGCCTCCGCCATGGCCGGCCTGCTCAACCTGATGCCCCGCTACCTGCCCCGGTACGGCATGGCCCCGCACTGGGCCCGGGCCGTGCGCCCGATGGTCATCGTCTTCACCCTGATCGCCTTCCTGGTCACCTGGCTCTTCGACGCGGACGTCAACGCCCAGGGAGGTGCCTACGCCACCGGTGTCCTCGTCCTGATCAGCTCCGCCGCCATCGCCGTGACCATCGCCGCCCGCAAGGCCGGGCAGCGGGGCTGGACCATCGCCTTCGCCGTGATCTCCGCGGTGTTCCTCTACACGACGGTCGCGAACGTCATCGAGCGTCCCGACGGCGTCAAGATCGGCGCCTGCTTCATCGCGGGCATCATCCTCGTCTCCCTCCTGTCCCGCCTGGCCCGCGCCTTCGAACTGCGGGTGACGAGCGTGACGCTCGACCCCATGGCGGAACGGTTCATCCGGGACATGGCCAGCCGGAAGATCCGCTTCATCGCCAACGAGCCCGACCGGCGCGACACCGCCGAGTACCGCGACAAGATCGAACAGATACGGCAGGACAACGACATCCCCGGCGAGGACTTCGTCTTCGTCGAGGTCACGGTCCTCGACCCGTCCGAGTTCGAGGCGGGCCTCACCGTGCGCGGCGAGGTACTCCACGACCGCTACCGCGTCCTGACGCTGGAGTCCTCCTCCATCCCCAACGCCCTGGCGGCCCTGCTCCTCCACGTCCGCGACACCACGGGCCGCACACCGCACATCTACTTCGAGTGGACCGAGGGCAACCCGTTCGCGAACTTCCTGCGCTTCTTCCTCTTCGGGCAGGGCGAGGTCGCCCCGGTCACCCGCGAGGTCCTGCGGGAGGCCGAACCGGACCGCGACCGCCGCCCCCGCGTCCACACGGGCTGACCGGCCACCGGCAGCACGCCGTCCTGCCCGGCGAGGGCGTCGGCGAGGATCGTCCCGCCCGCGCCGGACCGCGCCGAGCAGCGAACGACCGTGCGGACCGGCGACGCGATCTCCCAGTCCGTGCGGGAGGCCTCCGACCTGCCCGGACGGCACACGGGGGCCCGCGTGGCCCTATCGTGACCGGCATGCAGTCCTACACCATCGGCCAGGCCGCGCGGCTGCTCGGCGTGAGCCCGGACACCGCGCGCCGCTGGGCGGACGCGGGCCGGGTGGCCACCCACCGCGACGACACCGGACGACGCCTCATCGACGGCAGGGACCTCGCCGCGTTCTCCGTCGAACTCGCCGGGTCCGGCGGCGCCGAGGAGGGCCCGCCCCACACCTCGGTCCGCAACGCCTTCCCCGGCATCGTCACCGCGATCAAGCTCGGCGACGTCGCCGCCCAGGTGGAGATCCAGGCCGGCCCGCACCGCCTCGTCTCCCTGCTGACCCGGGAGGCCGTCGAGGAGCTGGGCCTCGAGGTGGGGATGGAGGCGACGGCCCGTGTGAAGTCGACGAACGTGCACATCGACCGCGCCTGATCCCTGCGCCGGCCCATCCTCCTCCCCCGGTGGGGCGACGGCCGAGGCGGTGCGGACCGTCACCTGCCCGGACCGGACGGCCCCGAGCACTACGGTGGGTCGCCATGACCCTGAGCATCCGCAACCAGTTGCACGGCACCGTCACCGCCGTCACCACCGGCGAGGCCATGGCCACCGTCACGATCCGGCTGACCGGCGGGCAGGACCTCACCGCGGCGATCACCCGGGAGGCGGCCGACGACCTCGCCCTGGCCGCGGGCTCCGCCGTCCGCGCCCTGGTGAAGTCGACGGAGGTCTCCCTCGCCACAGCCCGCGTCGAGGGTCTCTCCGTACGCAACCAGCTTCCGGGCACGGTCACCGAGGTCAGGACGGGCGGCGCCATGGCCGCCGTCAAGGTGTCCGTCCAGGACGCGGAACTGACCACCGTGATCACCGCGGACGCCGTCACCGACCTCGCCCTCGCACCCGGCTCCGCCGTCGTCGCCCTGATCAAGTCGACCGACGTCGCACTCGCCACGCCGTGACACGCCGAGGGGCTCCCGGCCCTGACCCGGCCGGGAGCCCCTCACACGCTTCGCTCAGTCCTCGTACGCGTCCAGCGGCGGGCACGAGCAGACCAGGTTGCGGTCGCCGAAGGCCTGGTCGATGCGGCGCACCGGCGGCCAGTACTTGTCGGCGGCGGACACCCCGGCCGGGAAGACGGCCTCCTCGCGCGTGTACGCGTGCTCCCACGCGCCACCGAGCGCGGCGGCGGTGTGCGGGGCGTGGCGCAGCGGGTTGTCCTCGGCGGGCCACTCCCCGGCGCCGACCTTCTCGATCTCCGCACGGATCGCGATCATCGCCTCGCAGAACCGGTCGAGCTCGGTCAGGTCCTCGGACTCGGTCGGTTCGATCATCAGCGTCCCGGCCACCGGGAACGACATCGTCGGCGCGTGGAACCCGTAGTCGATGAGCCGCTTGGCGACGTCGTCGACGGTGACGCCGGTCGCCTTGGTCAGCGGACGCAGGTCGATGATGCACTCGTGCGCGACCAGACCACCGGGACCGGTGTACAGCACCGGGTAGTGCGGCTCGAGGCGCTTGGCGACGTAGTTGGCACTGAGCACCGCCACCTGCGTGGCCCGCTTCAGCCCCTCACCGCCCATGAGACGCACGTAGGCCCAGGAGATCGGCAGGATGCCCGCCGAGCCCCACGGCGCCGCGGAGATCGGCCCCACACCGGTCTCCGGCCCGGCGGCCGGCTGCAACGGGTGGTTCGGAAGGTACGGCGCCAGGTGCGAGCGCACGGCCACCGGACCGACGCCGGGACCGCCGCCGCCGTGCGGGATGCAGAACGTCTTGTGCAGGTTCAGGTGGGAGACGTCGCCGCCGAAGTGCCCCGGCTTGGCGAGCCCGACCAGCGCGTTGAGGTTTGCGCCGTCGACGTAGACCTGCCCGCCGGCCTCGTGCACCTGCGCGCAGATGTCGGCGACGTGTTCCTCGAACACCCCGTGCGTCGACGGGTAGGTGATCATCAGCACCGACAGCTCGTCCCGGTGCTTGTCGATCTTCGCCCGCAGGTCCTCGACGTCGATCTCGCCGTCCTCGGCGGTGTTCACCACGACGACCCTCATACCGGCCATGACGGCGCTGGCGGCGTTGGTCCCGTGCGCGGACGACGGGATCAGACACACCGTGCGCTGCTCGTCCCCGTTGGCCCGGTGGTATCCGCGGACCGCCAGCAGCCCGGCCAGCTCGCCCTGCGACCCGGCGTTGGGCTGGAGGGACACCGTGTCGTACCCGGTGACCTCGGCGAGGCGTTCCTCCAGCTCGCGGATGAGCGTGAGGTAGCCCTGCGCCTGCTCGGCGGGCGCGAAGGGGTGCAGCTGCCCGAACTCGGGCCAGGTGACCGGCTCCATCTCGGTGGTCGCGTTGAGCTTCATGGTGCAGGAGCCCAGCGGGATCATGCCGCGGTCCAGCGCGTAGTCACGGTCGGCGAGCCGACGCAGGTAGCGCAGCATCGCGGTCTCGGAGCGGTGCTGGTGGAAGACGGGGTGGGCGAGGATGTCGTCGGTGCGCAGCAGCCCGTCCGGCAGCGTGTCCTCGGCGACCGCGTCCAGCGCCTCGACGTCCCCGTCGACCCCGAAGGCGCCCCAGACGGCGGCGACCTGGGCGCGCCCGGTGGTCTCGTCGCAGGCGATCGACACATGGTCGGCGTCGACGAGGTGCAGGTTGACGCCGTTGCCGCGCGCCGCGGCCACGACGTCGGCGGCCCTGCCGGGCACGCGAACGGTCAGCGTGTCGAAGAAGGAGCCGGTGACGACCTCGGCTCCCCCGGCCGTGAGCCCCGCCGCGAGGACGGTCGCGTACCGGTGGGTGCGCCGGGCGATCGTCCGCAGCCCCTCGGGCCCGTGGTAGACGGCGTACATGCCGGCCATGACGGCGAGCAGCACCTGCGCCGTGCAGATGTTGCTGGTCGCCTTCTCCCGCCGGATGTGCTGCTCCCGCGTCTGGAGCGCGAGCCGGTAGGCCTTGTTGCCGTCGGCGTCCACGGACACGCCGACCAGCCGCCCGGGCAGGCTGCGCGCGAACTTCTCGTGGACGGCCATGTAGCCGGCGTGCGGTCCGCCGAAGCCCATCGGCACACCGAACCGCTGGGTCGTCCCGACGGCGATGTCCGCCCCGAGCTCACCGGGCGACTTCAGCAGCGTCAGCGCCAGCAGATCGGCGGCGACGGTCACCAGCGCCCCCAGCGCGTGCGCCTGCTCGACGACCGGCCGTATGTCGCGGACGGCACCGGAGGCGCCCGGGTACTGGATCAGCACGCCGTTGATCTCCCGCGCGGCGATCTCGGCCGGGATGCCCTCGCTGAGGTCGGCGACGACCACCTCGACACCGGTCGGCTCGGCACGGGTCCCGATCACGGCGATCGTCTGCGGCAGCACGTCCGCGTCGATCAGGAAGAGACCCTTCTTGTTCTTCCCCATGCGCCGGGACAGCGCCATCGCCTCGGCGGCGGCCGTGCCCTCGTCGAGCAGCGAGGCACCGGAGGTCGGCAGCCCGGTGAGGTCGGCGACCATCGTCTGGAAGTTCAGCAGCGCCTCGAGCCGCCCCTGGGAGATCTCCGGCTGGTACGGCGTGTAGGCCGTGTACCAGGCGGGGTTCTCCATGACGTTGCGCAGGATGACGGGCGGGGTGAACGTCCCGTAGTAGCCGAGGCCGATCATCGAGTCGAGCACCTGGTTGCCGTCGGCCAGCGCCCGCAGCTCGGCCAGCACCGCGGCCTCGGTCCGCGCGCCCGGCAGGTCCAGCGCGTCGGCGTTCTTGATCACGTCCGGGACCGCGGCGGCGGTCAGCTCGTCCAGCGAGCCGTACCCGACCTGCGCGAGCATCTTGGCCCGCGCCTCCTGGTCGGGCCCGATGTGGCGCTGCTCGAACGGGATTCCCTGCTCGAGCTCGGAGAGCGGAATGCGATGGGCGGTCATTTGCGGAGGCCTCCTGGTCTGACACGACCTTCGAGGGGCACCACGGCGCGGGTACCCGGACGGCCTCCCCCTCTGTCATCTCAACCTGAGAGCTTCACCGGCCGCCCACGGGCGCCCGGCTTTCACCGTCGGTGAGAGCGGAAGCCGTCGACACCCGCCCTGCTTTCCAGAGTGACCTCGTCCGTGCGGTACGTGAGCCTGAGAGATTCCGGGGAGGATTTGCTCCTTCGGCGCCTCCGGAGATCTCCGGAGGACTCTCCCGCACGGGGTCAGCAGCCTTTGCCAGACTACCAGCGAGGTCAATGATGCCGACTTCGAGTGGCCGCTCGTCCCGATGTGCTCTTTTGTAGTGCTTACGGATGATGTGCGACCACCTGGAGGGCACGTGCAGACCGAGATCGACCCGCGCAACCTGATCGGCCGCAAGGCGTTCGACCGCAACGGCACCAAGATCGGCACGATCGACGAGGTCTACCTCGACGACGCGACCGGGGTACCGGAGTGGGCGGCCATACGGACCGGTCTGTTCTCGCGGGACGCCTTCGTCCCTCTGGAGCCCAGCGAGCTGGTGGAGGGCACCCTGCGCGTCCCCTTCGACCGGGCCCTGATCAAGGACGCCCCGGACTTCGGGGTGGGCCGGCACCTCTCCCCGGAGCAGGAACTCCAGCTCTACCACCACTACGGCCTCGACGTGTCCTCTCCTCCGTCGGTCCCGGACCACGACTTCGGCAGGCTGGCCGGCACCGACGAGAGCTGAGCCGACACCGACACCGGCACCGGCCCCGCGCGCCCCGGCCGGCACAGAACCGCACGAGCCGCACCCCCACACCGTCCGCACGCCCTTCGGCCCGACGGGTGAACCGCCCGGCCCTCCCCTCCCTCCCCACCGCTTCGCGGCCCCCCAGACCCCGCCACCGGCTCACCTCGCCCCCGCCGGCCCCCTTCGCCCCTCACCCGCCGACACCCCGTCGGCCGCGCTCGACACCCCCTGTGCGGGTTCCTCCCCCTCTCCCCGCCGCACCAACGGCAACGGTTCCGCCGGCTCCAGATCCGGGTCGTCGACGCGGAAGGTCCGCACTCTGCCCGGCTCGGAGTCGGGCGTCTCGAACCGCACGGTCACCCGGCCCAGCCCGCTGCCCTGCACCCACCCGTGCCCCAGCTCGGCATGCCGCACGTCGTGCCCCGGACGCCACCGCTGCTCGGCCGGTACCGGCTCCTCGGGAGCCCGCTCCTGCACAACCTCCTCCTCGGGCCCCTCCGCCCGTTCCTCGGCCGCCTGCGCGAACAGGTCCTCCTGCGTGAAGTCCGCCAGACCGCTGACCCCCACACCGAGCAACCGCACCCCGCCCGTCGTGTCCACGGAGTCCAGCAGCCGCGCCGCCGCCTCCCGCACCACCGCCGGATCGTCCGTCGGCCCGCGCAGCGTCTCGGACCGGGTCAGCGTCGAGAAGTCGTAGCGCCGCACCTTCAGCACGATGGTCCGCCCCGACAGCCCCGCCCCCCGCAGCCTGCGCACACACCGATCCGCCAGCCGCTGCACCTCCAGCTCCACCCGCACCCGGTCATGGATGTCCACGTCGTACGTGTCCTCGACCGACACCGACTTGGCCTCCCGCTCCGCGACCACGGGCCGGTCGTCGCGGGCCAGCGCCATGGCGTACAGCGCGTGTCCGTGCGCCTTGCCCAGCAGCCGGACGAGCTCGTCCTCACCGGCCTCGGCGAGTTCGTCGACCGTGGTGATGCCCACCCGTCTCAGATGGTCGCCGGTCGCCGGACCGACCCCGGGCAGGGTCCGCACCGGCATCGGCCCCAGGAGCGCCCGCTCGGTCCCCGGCTCGATCAACACCAGCCCGTCCGGCTTGGCCTGCTCGGAGGCGATCTTCGCGAGCATCTTCGAGGCGGCCAGCCCCACCGACCCGGTGAGCCCGGTGACGGCCCGGATGTCCGCGCGCAGCCGCGAGCCGGCCAGCCGCGCCGACGCGCTGTCCCAGGCCGCGCCCCCGGCCTCCAGGTCCACGAAGGCCTCGTCCAGGCTCAGCGGCTCCACCAACGGCGACAGCGCCCGCAGCAGCCCCATGACCTGATCGCTGATCGACCGGTAGAACCCGCCGCGCGGGACGAGGTAGGCGGCGTTCGGCGCCAGCCGGCGCGCCTGGGCCATCGGCATCGCCGAGTGCACCCCGAAGACCCTCGCCTCGTACGAGGCGGTCGCCACCACGCCCCGGGGCCCCAGGCCGCCCACGACCACCGCTTTCCCGCGCAGACTCGGCTTGGACGCCTGCTCCGCCTGGGCGAAGAAGGCATCCATGTCGAGATGCAGGATCGTGGGCGCGTTTCTCACATCTCCGATGCTGCACCACGCCACTGACAATGACGTCACACAGCCCACCCGCCGCCCGGCGGACCCTCACCCCGCCCCGGGCGGGGCCGGCCTCAGACCGCCCGGTTGCGCCTTCGCGCCAGCTCGTCCGACGGGTTGTGGCCGACGAGCGTCTCGCCGGTGTCCACACGCTCCCCGTGCAACTGCGACAGCGCGCTCTCCACGTCCCGCCACACCACGCCGACCGCGATCCCGAAGATGCCCTGACCGCCCTGGAGCAGCGCGTGGACCTCGTCCGGCGAGGTGCACTCGTAGACCGTGGCGCCGTCGCTCATCAGCGTCATGCGCTCCAGGTCCCGGAACCCGCGCTCCCGCAGATGCTGGACGGCGGTGCGGATGTTCTGCAGTGACACGCCCGTGTCGAGGAACCGCTTGACGATCTTCAGGACGACGACGTCCCGGAAGCTGTACAGGCGTTGCGTGCCGGACCCGTACGCGGGCCGCACGCTCGGCTCGACGAGCCCGGTGCGCGCCCAGTAGTCCAACTGCCGGTAGGTGATGCCGGCGGCCGCACAGGCCGTCGGACCGCGGTAGCCGATCTGCTCGGAAGCCATGGACGTCGCCCCTCCGCTGCTGGGCACGGCCGCCGGTCGCTGGGGGACGTGATCGGCCGCGCCGCCGTGAGGGGGGTACCCCCCGCTCGAGCGGAGCCGAGAGCTCGGGGAAGGGTACGGACCGCTCACCCCGACACCGAGTCCGGGGGCGCCCCCAGCCGTACCGTCGCCGCTGCTTCCCACGCCGACCTCCGTCCTTGACCTGCCTTCTCGACGGTAGGCAGTCACCAGGGGTGCGTCAACGATCGCCACACTCGCCACGCCGAGTGATAATCACCCTAAGAGTGGTTTCCCGCACCCCACCGCGGGGAAAGGCTAGCCGAATGCCCTCAGCGGAGGCCGCAGGACGCTCTCACTCGCCGTTGGCAATTGCCTGCAAGGGGCGCGGTGGCGGCGGGCCGGGCCGGCCGGGAGCACAGTCCTTGCGCACCTACTGGTTGCTGGTCCCGAAGTCCTCCGGCGAGATCTGGTCGAGGAACTCGCGGAACTTCTCCACCTCGTCCTCCTGCTCGTCGGGAATGGCGATCCCCGCGTCGTCCAGCACGGTGTCGCTGCCGTAGATCGGCGTCCCGGTGCGCAGGGCCAGCGCTATGGCGTCGGACGGGCGGGCGCTGACCTCCACCCCGCTGGCGAAGACCAGCTCCGCGTAGAAGACGCCCTCACGCAGGTCCGTGATGCGCACTTCCGTGAGCTCCTGGCCGACGGCCTCCAGCACGTCCTTGAACAGGTCGTGGGTCAGCGGCCGCGCGGGGGCCATGCCCTGCTGGGCGAAGGCGATGGCCGTCGCCTCCCCCGGTCCGATCCAGATGGGGAGGTAGCGGTCGCCTCCCACTTCACGCAGCAGCACGATCGGTTGGTTGGAGGGCATCTCGACCCGGACACCTACGACATCGAGCTCGTTCACACAGCAACCCTAGGCCGTGCTCGGGACGTTTGGGTAGTCGGGCCGGGAACGGGTGACCGATCCGGCCGCCCGAGGCCACCGGCGCTTCAGGGCAGCCGCACCCCGAGCGCGGTCTGCACCAGCGCCGCGTGCAGCCGGACGGTGAGCCCGGCGAGCTCCTTCGTCCGGGCCTCGGCGTGGGCCCTGGTCTGCGGGTTGCGATGCCGTCTGAGCGGGGCGACCACCTGGTCCACCAGCCCGGCCTCACGATCGGCCGCGGCCTTCATCACCCGCAGGTGCCGGGGCTCGATCCCGAACCGCCCCAGCTCGGCGATCAACGAGGCGACCGTGGCCGCCTCGGCGTCGTAGACCCCGCCCTCCAGCGGCACGAGGAGTCCGTACGACTCCCACTCCTCGAGTTCCCGCTCCCCGATACCGGCCGCCGCCAGCAGCTCGGCCCGTCCGATCCGGGCTGCGGTGGGCACCTCGGACGGCTCCGGGATCGCCTCCCCGTCCCGCTGACGCCCCACCGTCGGCAGCGGCACGGCCTCGCCGCGCTCCATGGCGTCCAGGTGTTCCCGGATCACCTTGAGCGGCAGATAGTGGTCCCGCTGCATTCGCAGTACGTGGCCGAGACGCTCGACGTCACGGGCGCTGAACTTGCGGTACCCCGAGGGCGTCCGCTGCGGCTCGACGAGCCCCTCCGACTCCAGGAAACGGATCTTGGAGATGGTGACCTCGGGAAACTCGTCGCGCAGCACGTTCAGCACCGTGCCGATGCTCATCAGGCCACCGTCCGCGGCGGCGGTGCCGTGTCCGGCACCGCCCCTCGGTGTTCGAAGCATGGGCCTTCCCTGGGGGTCCCCCCGGACGGAGTCCGGAGGGTCAGTAGCCTCGCTGGCTCGCGTAGAAGACCAGCCGGTACTTGCCGATCTGCACCTCGTCACCGTTCGACAGGGGAACCTCGTCGATCCGCTCCCGGTTGACGTAGGTGCCGTTCAGACTGCCGACGTCCGCCACCGTGAACGAGCCGTCGGGACGACGCCGGAACTCCACGTGCCGACGCGAGACGGTCACGTCGTCCAGGAAGATGTCGCTCTGCGGGTGACGCCCGGCCGTGGTCAGGTCGCCGTCCAGCAGGAAGCGGCTACCCGAGTTGGGCCCCCGGCGCACGACCAGCAGCGCCGAACCGAGCGGCAGCGCGTCCACCGCGGCCTGCGCCTCGGGAGACAGCGACGGCAACTGCGTCTGACCGGTGGCCTCGGAGTCGTAGGCCTCGAGACCGGAGATCGAGATCGTGGAAGTCGTCTCCGACGCGCGCTCCGGCGTCACACCGGGGCGCAGCGGAGCACCGCAGTTGGAGCAGAAGCGGCTGTTCTCCGCGTTGCGGTTACCGCACCTCGTACACACCAGGGCCGACATAGGGGAAAACCCTCCACCCGTACTTGAGGTTGACGGTTGGCCGAAACCTATGCCGCCGGACTGGGCAGGGTCAACAGACGCCGCGCCCTGACCTCCGGAAATGTCCCCGCCCGGACCACCCACCTGGTCCCGGAACAGCGGCCGCTGACCCTCTGCATCGGGCTGTGCGCGATGACGGGCGGTCGCGTTGTCGCTGCCCTCTCGCGCGCTCTTGCCGAACAACTTCGCAAACAACTTCACGGGCGATTCCCCTTGACCGAAACAGACCCGCCCGTGGGGCAGGACGAACCCTGACTGAATACACCGGCCGACCCGGACACCTTCACAACGTCCGTATCCACCAGACAGTTTCCACCACGCACCACCCGATCGGTGCGCCGACCCCCCGCAACCTCATGCCCCTGCCGGATGACCCCCATGCACCGCCGGTTCACTGGGAGGACGACCGAGCGTAGTCAGGCTGCTTCGCCACTCGCAAGGCGTCCACGACGATCTTGGTCGATCGCTGGACGGTCACGGTGGCCTGCTCCTTCTCGAGAGTCTGCACCACGCCCCCCGGGATGTTCAGCGCCGGTTCCAGGTCCTCCGGCTTGCCGATGACCTTGAAACGATAGGGCGCGTTGATCTTGTTCCCGTCGACGCTCACGCGCCTGTCGGATTCCGTGAGATACGTCCCCGCGACGACCCGTACGCCGTTCACCTGGATCGCCTCCGCGCCGGCCGCGCGCAGCTCCTGGATCGCGTCGAGCAGCATGTCCGCCTCGACCGTCCCCTTCGTGTCGTCGATGGTCAACGTGATGCCGGGCCCCTCGGCCGCCACCGTGCCCGCCAGGACGCCGAGTTGCTTCTCCTTCTCGGCCGTCTGCCTGCGGGCCTCCTCGGCCTGGTCGGAGCTGTTCTCCAGCTCCTGCTGCTGCTTCTCGAGTCCCTGCTTCTCGTCCTCAAGACGCTGACTGCGGGCGTCGAGTTCATCGAGAATGCGCACAAGATCTTCCTGACGTGCCCCGCGCAGGGCGTTGCCACTGTCGCTGTTGGAGGCGACCTGCACGGCCAGACCGAAACCCAGCCCGAACAGCAGCAGAGCGACGATCAGTTGGGCACGGGTGACCCGCGGCGGCCACAGTCCCTTCACCAACCGCTGCCGCCCGGTCAGCGCCTCCTCGTCCCCCTCGGCGGACCCGGCGTCCGGCGCCTCGGCCACCGGCACCTCCTCGGGCAGCTCCCTGCGCAGCCGGTTGGCGGTCGTCTCGTCCTGGTTGCTCATCTGCCTCACGCCCGGAAGACGTGCCGGCGGATCGCCGCGGCGTTGGAGAAGATCCGGATGCCGAGGACGACCACGACACCCGTGGACAGCTGCGAGCCGACCCCCAACTCGTCCCCCAGGAACACGATCAGGGCCGCCACGACCACGTTCGACAGGAACGACACCACGAAGACCTTGTCGTCGAAGATCCCGTCGAGCATGGCGCGCAGCCCGCCGAAGACCGCGTCCAGCGCCGCCACGACGGCGATCGGCAGATACGGCACGACGGCCGCCGGAACCTCGGGCCGGACCAACAGGCCGGCCACGACTCCCACGACGAGGCCCAGTACGGCGATCACGATGCGTCCTTCTCAGTTCTCGGCTGTGCTGTACGTACGATCACACTCGGTGCGGCGGGCAGCCGCAGGTCGTCCTCCGCGGAGATGGCGGTGCGGATTCCGAAGTTCTCCTGCAGGGCGTGCAGGTACAGCCCGTCGGCGCTGTCCTGGAACCGGGTGCCGAGGTTCCTTCCGTCCCCCACCGCGAGCACGGTGTACGGCGGCACCAGCGGCCTGTTGTCGACCAGTATCGCGTCGCCGGCGGCCCTGATCGCCGACAGCGCCGTCAGCCGCTGCCCGTTGATGGAGACGGCCTCCGCACCCGAGGCCCACAGTCCGTTGACCACCCGCTGCAGGTCACGGTCCCGCACCCGCCCGGTGTCCGAGAACCCGGACGTCTCGCGCGGGTCGCCGTTGCCTCCCGTGGTGGCTTCCTTGGCGTCGTCCACGACCAGTTTCACGCCGGGCCCGCGCACCTCGACGGCGCCCGACAGGATCCCCATCAGCTCCGCCTGCTCACCGCCGCCGCTCGACTTGAGCGCCGCCCGCTGCCGGGCGCTCACGTCGTGGCGCAGCTCGTCCACGGCGCTTTCGAGCTTGTCCGCCGCCTCCGTCTCGCGGTCGATGCGGTCGATCAGCTCCTCGCGCTCCTTGGCGACGACCGGTGCCGCGACCCGCGCCTGCGCCGCCCCCACGGTCACGACGAGGGCCGCGAGGACCAGGCCGGCGGCGAGACCCAGCTTCGCCCGCAGCGTCCTGGGCAGCCCTCCAGCGCCGTCGGCCTTCTTGCGGGCGGCGGCTTCGGCGTAGCCGTCGTCGAGGCTGTGGTCCATGACGTTGGTGAGCAGCGACATGGACGCGTCCGGGCGCGACACGCGCGCGGGTGTGCTCCGAACGGGGGGCTGCTGCGGCATGCCGCACATCGTCGCATGTCGCGGCCACTACCTCCGAATGGCCCCACCGGCGTGCCGGACCGGCCCTGTCGAGGGCACGTGTCCGGCACGCGCGGGGGGGCGTGTTCTCAGCGGCCGGCGCTGTCCACGACCGACGCCCACTCGTCCAGGAGGGCCTGCGCGGAGGCGTCGTCGGGTCCCTCCGCCCACAGATGGGTGACCGCCTCGGCCGGGTCCGGCAGCACCATCACCCAGCGCCCGTCGGTCTCCACCACGCGCACGCCGTCGGTGGTGTCCACGAAGCGGTCTCCGGCCGCCTCGACGACCCGCCGCATCACCAGGCCCTTGACCGCCCAGGGGGTCGCCAGATCCCGCTTGAGGACGTGCGCCCGCGGAATGCGCGCGTCGATCTGGCTCAGCGTGAGCTGGGTGCGGGCAACCAGCCCGATCAGACGCACGAAGGCCGCCGTGCCGTCGAACACGCTGCTGAACTCCGGGACGATGAACCCGCCCTTGCCGTCACCGCCGAAGATGGTCGACTCGTCCCGCCCGACCCGGGTCAGGTCGTCGGGCGAGGTCGTCGTCCACTCGACCTGCGTCCCGTGGTACGCGGCCACCTGCTCGGCGATCCTCGTGGTGGTGACCGGCAGGGCCACCCGCCCGCTGCGCCGCTCGGCGGCGACCAGGTCGAGCATCACCAGCAGGGCCCGGTCGTCCTCGATGATCCGGCCCTTCTCGTCCACCAGGGACAGCCGCTCACCCACCGGGTCGAACCGCACACCGAACGCGGCCCGCGAGGACGCCACTATCTCCCCGAGCCGCACGAGTCCCCGGCGTCGCATGTCGGCCGTCTCGGTCGGCCTGGACTCGTCCAGACCGGGGTTGATCGTCAGCGAGTCCACCCCGAGCTTGCCGAGCAGGCTCGGCAGCACGAGCCCGGCGCTGCCGTTCGAGGCGTCCACCACGACCTTCAGGCCCGACTCGGAGATCCCGGTCGTGTCCACGTTGCGCAGCAGCGACCCCGTGTACGAGTCGAAGACGCTGGCGGGGAAGTGGAGGTCACCGATCTCGCCCGGGAACGCACGCCGGTACTCCTGGCGCGCGAACACCCGGTCCAGCTTGCGCTGACTGCCCTGCGACAGATCGGCGCCCTGGCCGTCGAAGAACATGATGTCGACGGAGTCCGGCACCCCGGGCGAGGTCCGGATCATGATCCCGCCGGCG
Source organism: Streptomyces sp. NPDC030143 (assembly GCF_055573695.1). Lineage (NCBI taxonomy): Bacteria > Bacillati > Actinomycetota > Actinomycetes > Kitasatosporales > Streptomycetaceae > Streptomyces > Streptomyces sp. NPDC030143. The sequence continues at coordinate 2,327 of NZ_JBVIAY010000020.1, read as the reverse complement.
CTCCCTCGCCCGGTCTGCTGCCGGGCCACGGGCAACGGCACGTTCTCCAGGTCCCGGACGTCGATGGCGCTGGCCTGGAGCGCCGAGATGACCGCCCGCTTCAGCGCGCGGGCACCCCGCGAGTGGTCTCGGGCCGTGGTGACCGTGGACCCCTTCTTGAGGGTGGTCGCGTAGGCGCCGGCGAGACGCACCGCCAGTTCGGGCGTGATCTCGACGTTCAGAATGCCGGACACACCCCGGGCACCGAAGAGATGCGCCTGCCCGCGGGACTCCCAGATCACCGAGGTGTTGACGAACGCGCCGGCCTCGATCGTCTTGAACGGGTAAACCCGCACATTGCCCTGCACGATCGATTCCTCACCGATCAGGCATTCGTCACCGATGACGGCGCCGTCCTCGATGCGGGCCGCCCGCATGATGTCGGTGTTCTTCCCCACGACGCAGCCGCGGAGATTGCTGTGCTGCCCCACGTACACGTTGTCGTGGACAACGGCCTTGTGCAGGAAGGCCCCGCTCTTCACGACCACGTTGGATCCGACGACGGTGTGCTCGCGGATTTCCGCTCCGGCTTCCACCTTCGCGTAGTCGCCGATGTAGAGCGGCCCGCGCAGAACGGCGTCGGGGTGTACTTCGGCGCCTTCGGCCACCCACACCCCGGGCGAGATCTCGAAACCGTCGAGCTCGACGTCGACCTTGCCCTCCAGGACATCGGCCTGGGCCTTCACATAGCTCTCGTGCGTGCCGACGTCCTCCCAGTAGCCCTCGGCGACGTAGCCGTAGATGGGCTTGCCTTCCTTCATCAGCTGTGGGAAGACGTCCCCGGACCAGTCGACGGGCACATCGGCCTCGACGTAGTCGAAGACCTCGGGCTCCATGACGTAGATACCGGTGTTCACCGTGTCGGAGAAGACCTGACCCCAGGTGGGCTTCTCCAGGAACCGCTCGACCTTGCCCTCTTCGTCGACGATCGTGATGCCGAATTCCAGGGGGTTGGGGACCCGAGTCAGGCAGACGGTGACCAGAGCGCCCTTTTCCTTGTGGAAGTCGATCAGCTCGGTGAGGTCGAAGTCGGTGAGCGCATCGCCGGAGATGACGAGGAAAGCGTCGTCCTTCAACGCCTCCTCAGCGTTCTTGACGCTTCCTGCGGTACCGAGTGGCTTCTCCTCGTTGGCATAGCTGAGCTCCATTCCGAGCTCTTCACCGTCACCGAAGTAGTTCTTGACCAGCGAGGCCAGAAACTGCACGGTGACAACGGTCTCGTTGAGCCCATGCCTTTTGAGCAGCCTCAGCACATGCTCCATGATCGGCCGGTTGGCCACCGGCAGGAGCGGCTTGGGCATGCTCGAGGTCATAGGACGAAGGCGCGTGCCTTCGCCTCCGGCCATCACGACGGCCTTCATGTCGGAAGCGTCCTCCTTGAAGAGACGAGGGTCTGGCCGACTTCACCCGTCCAGATTGTCCCGCACTTTGCCCCCGCGGGCCAACGAGCGACCGCTGTATCTGCCAAACGGTGGGTTCAGTCGGCCATGGCGTCCGCACGGACCAGGCGGCGGACTTGTACCACGTAGAGGACTCCTGCCCACCAGTAGAGGGTTGTACCCCATCCTGCGAACGCCCATCCGAAAATGGCAGCGAGTGACGCAAGCCATCCGTTTCCGTCACTGAGCAGGAGAAGGGGAAACGCGTACATGAGGTTGAAGGTGGCCGCCTTCCCGAGGAAGTTCACCTGGGGCGGCGGATAGCCGTGCCGCCTGAGGATGCCCACCATCACCAGCAGTACCAGCTCGCGCGCAAGAAGTGCAGCGGTCAACCACAGCGGCAGAATCTCCCGCCAGGTGAGGCCGACCAGAGTCGAGAGAATATAGAGCCGGTCGGCGGCCGGGTCGAGGAGCCGGCCGAGGCTGCTGATCTGGTTCCAGCGCCGCGCCAGTTTGCCGTCCAGATAGTCACTGATGCCGCTCAGGGCCAGCACCAGGAGCGCCCAGCCGTCGCTCTGCGGGCCCCCGAACTCAGGCCTGAGAATCAGCCACAGGAACAGCGGTACGCCGACGAGACGCGCCATGCTGAGGATGTTGGGGATGGTGAGGACCCGGTCGGTCTGAACACGGGTCTCCTGGACCTCCACCCGGGGGCCTCCGTAGAAAACGAGCCAACGATGCTCCCTGACCCTACCTCAACGCAAAAAAGCTCTGGCTCTTGGGCTGGTGCCCAAGAGCCAGAGCTCTAAAAGGAGTTCGGCGGCGTCCTACTCTCCCACAGGGTCCCCCCTGCAGTACCATCGGCGCTGTAAGGCTTAGCTTCCGGGTTCGGAATGTAACCGGGCGTTT
>NZ_JBVIAY010000019.1:0-159324 GCF_055573695.1 Streptomyces sp. NPDC030143 | reverse complement strand
AACTCACCCCGGAGTCGTTCCACCTCCCCCAGCCTCATGCCAAGAAGATGCCCACCACCAGGCAAGATCACCCGACGTAACGAAGCACTACTAGGCCGGCGACCGACGACAACGCGTGCCGGACCCGCGTCCGCGGCGGCATGACCCAGACGACAGGCCGGAGAGCTCCGAACACGAGGGGAGGCCGATCGGCTCGCGCCGTCCGGTGCGTGCGATCGCCTGGCGCCGGGGGTTCCTCGTACCGGAGCCATCAGGGCTCTCCGGCGCCTTGCGATGCACGGCACCGGACCACGCGGCCTGATCAGGCGCTCATGGTGCAAGGCCCCCTCAGACCGGTCCGGCCACCACCGACACCGTCTTCGCGAGCGACACGCCCGATCCGTCGCGGCGCGGATCGATGTCCGGCAGCTCGGCCGGGGTGCCGTTCTTCTGCGCGGCCCGAGCCGGTGCGGGGCCCGCCCAGGCCAGCGAGAGGCAGTCCTCACCCTTGAGGAAGCGCTGGCAGCGCACACCACCCGTGGCGCGGCCCTTGCGGGGGTACTGGTCGAACGGCGTCAGTTTCCCGGTCGTCTGCACCGAGTCGTCGAGCGTGCCGCGCGAGCCCGCGACCGTGAAGACCACGGCGTCCGCCGCCGGGTCCACCGCCGTGAAGGAGATCACCTTCGCGCCCTCGGTGAGTTTGATGCCCGCCATGCCGCCCGCCGGCCGGCCCTGCGGGCGGACCTGGGAGGCCTGGTAGCGCAACAGTTGGGCGTCGTCTGTGATGAAGACCAGATCTTCCTCGCCGGTGCGCAGCTCCACCGCGCCGACGATCCGGTCGCCCTCCTTGAGGGTGATGACCTCCAGCTCGCCCTTGTTGGACGGATAGTCGGGCACCACACGCTTGACGATCCCCTGTTCCGTGCCGAGCGCCAGGCCCGGGCCGGACTCGTCGAGCGTGGTCAGGCACACCACCGTCTCGTCGCCCTCCAGGGAGACGAACTCCGCCAGCGGGGCGCCGCCCGACAGGTTCGGCGCGGACGCCGTGTCCGGGAGCTGCGGCAGGTCGACGACGTTGATCCGCAGCAGCCGGCCCGCCGAGGTGACGGCGCCGATCTCCCCGCGCGCGGTGGCGGGGGCCGAGGAGACGATCACGTCGTGCTTGGTGCGCCTGGCGTCTGTGTCCTGCGCGAACGGCTCGCCGTTGGCCGTGCGGGCCAGCAGACCCGTCGAGGACAGCAGCACCCGGCAGGGGTCGTCGGCGACCTGGAGCGGTACGACGGCGGTCTGGGTGCCCGACGACTCCAGCAGGACCGTACGGCGCTCGGTGCCGAACTTCTTCGCCACTGCGGCCAGTTCGCCGGAGACCAGCTTGCGCAGCTCCGCGTCCGACTCCAGGATCCGGGTCAGCTCGGCGATCTCCTCGTTGAGCTTCTCCTTCTCCGCCTCCAGCTCGATGCGGTCGTACTTGGTGAGGCGGCGCAGCGGGGTGTCGAGGATGTACTGCGTCTGGATCTCCGACAGCCCGAAGCGCTCGATGAGGCGCTCCTTGGCCTGCGCGCTGTTGTCGCTGGAGCGGATCAGCCGGATGACCTCGTCGATGTCCACCAGGGCCGTGAGCAGGCCCTCCACCAGGTGAAGGCGGTCGCGGCGCTTGGTGCGGCGGAACTCGCTGCGCCGGCGCACCACCTCGAAGCGGTGGTCGAGGTAGACCTCGAGCAGTTCCTTCAGGCCCAGCGTGAGCGGCTGGCCGTCCACCAGCGCCACGTTGTTGATGCCGAAGGACTCCTCCATCGGCGTCAGCTTGTACAGCTGCTCCAGAACGGCCTCCGGCACGAAGCCGTTCTTGATCTCGATGACCAGGCGCAGGCCGTGCTCACGGTCGGTGAGATCCTTGACGTCGGCGATCCCCTGGATCTTCTTCGAGCCGACCAGGTCCTTGATCTTGGCGATGACCTTCTCGGGGCCCACCGCGAAGGGCAGTTCGGTGACGACCAGGCCCTTGCGGCGGGCCGTCACCGTCTCCACCGACACCGTGGCGCGGATCTTGAAGGTGCCGCGGCCCGTCTCGTACGCGTCCCGGATCCCGGAGAGACCGACGATCCGGCCGCCCGTGGGCAGGTCGGGGCCGGGAACGTGCCGCATCAGGGCGTCCAGGTCCGCGTTCGGGTAGCGGATCAGGTGGCGCGCGGCCGCGATGACCTCGCCCAGGTTGTGCGGCGGCATGTTGGTGGCCATGCCGACCGCGATGCCGGAGGAGCCGTTGACCAGGAGGTTCGGGAAGGCGGCGGGCAGCGCCACCGGCTCCTGCTCCTGGCCGTCGTAGTTGGGCGTGAAGTCGACCGTGTCCTCGTCGATCGACTCCGTCATCAGGCTCGTCGCCGCGGCCTGCCGGCACTCGGTGTACCGCATGGCGGCCGGCGGGTCGTCGTTGCCCAGGGAGCCGAAGTTGCCGTGGCCGTCGACCAGCGGCACCCGCATGGAGAACGGCTGGGCCATGCGCACCAGGGCGTCGTAGATCGACGCGTCGCCGTGGGGGTGCAGCTTGCCCATGACCTCGCCGACGACGCGCGCGCACTTCACGTAGCCGCGGTCGGGTCGCAGGCCCATCTCGTTCATCTGGTAGACGATGCGGCGGTGGACGGGCTTCAGGCCGTCGCGGGCGTCCGGCAGGGCGCGGGAGTAGATGACCGAGTACGCGTACTCGAGGAAGGAGCCCTGCATCTCGTCGACGACGTCGATGTCGAGGATCTTCTCCTCGTACGAGTCGTCGGGCGGCGGGGTCTTCGTGCTGCGGCGGGCCATCGCTGCCGGCTCCTCCTGTTTTCTGGTCACTCGCCTACGGGGCGCTCATGTCGGTGTCGACGCGACCCTTCGGCTCACTCGTGCTGAAGCGTGTGACGGGATCTGACGCGGACCATTGTGGACCGTGGCACTGACAGCGCTGGCCGGGACCCGGCCTCGACCGACGGCCCGCGGGCCGGGGCGCCACCTCCACGGCTGCCCGCAGGCTACGCGATCTCGCTCTCGGCGTACGTCGTCCGGGAACTTCGCCGCCGCTCCGCACGCTTGCATACAGTGGCAGGACCGGCAGGAAAAGCGCGGTTTCGACGACCGCGTCCGCGATCGGAAGGGACGTACATGCCCATGGGTCACACGGCCACAGCCCAGGCAGGCTCCGGGGGCCTGACAGCGACCGAGCACCGCCTGGCCAACGGCCTGCGCGTGGTGCTCTCCGAGGACCACCTGACCCCCGTCGCGGCGGTGTGCCTCTGGTACGACGTCGGCTCGCGCCACGAAGTCAAGGGGCGTACCGGCCTGGCTCACCTTTTCGAGCACCTGATGTTCCAGGGCTCCGCGCAGGTCAAGGGCAACGGCCACTTCGAGCTGGTCCAGGGCGCGGGCGGCTCGCTCAACGGCACCACCAGCTTCGAGCGCACCAACTACTTCGAGACCATGCCCGCCCACCAGCTGGAGCTCGCCCTCTGGCTGGAGGCCGACCGCATGGGCTCGCTGCTGACCGCCCTGGACGACGAGTCCATGGAGAACCAGCGCGACGTCGTGAAGAACGAGCGCCGGCAGCGCTACGACAACGTCCCCTACGGCACCGCCTTCGAGAAGCTGACGGCGCTCGCCTACCCGGACGGCCACCCGTACCACCACACGCCGATCGGCTCGATGGCCGACCTGGACGCGGCGACCCTGGAGGACGCGCGCGCCTTCTTCCGCACCTACTACGCGCCCAACAACGCCGTCCTGTCGGTCGTCGGCGACATCGACCCGGAGCAGACGCTCGCCTGGATCGAGAAGTACTTCGGCTCCATCCCCTCCCACGACGGCAAGCCCGAGCCGCGTGACGGCTCCCTGCCGGAGATCATCGGCGAGCAGTTGCGCGAGGTCGTCGAGGAGGAGGTCCCGGCCCGCGCCCTGATGGCCGCCTACCGTCTGCCGGAGGACGGCACGCGCGCGTGCGACGCCGTCGACCTGGCGCTCACCGTCCTCGGCGGCGGCGAGTCCTCCCGCCTCTACAACCGCCTCGTCCGCCGTGACCGCACGGCCGTCGCGGCGGGTTTCGGTCTGCTGCGCCTGGCCGGCGCGCCCTCCCTGGGCTGGCTGGACGTGAAGACCTCCGGCGATGTCGAGGTCCCCGTCATCGAGACCGCCATCGACGAGGAGCTCGCCCGGTTCGCCGAGGAGGGCCCCACCGCCGAGGAGATGGAGCGGGCCCAGGCCCAGCTGGAGCGCGAGTGGCTCGACCGCCTCGGCACGGTCGCCGGCCGCGCCGACGAACTGTGCCGGTACGCCGTGCTCTTCGGCGACCCGCAGCTCGCCCTCACCGCCGTCCAGCGCGTGCTGGAGATCACCCCCGAGGAGGTGCGGGAGGTCGCCAAGGCCCGCCTGCGCCCCGACAACCGCGCGGTCCTCGTCTACGAGCCGACCGCCCCCGAAGCCGGCGCCGACCAGGACGAGAACGAGGAGGCGGCCCAGTGACCGAGCTCGCCGCGATGGAGTTCCACCCCCAGCCCCACGCGGGCGAGGCCAGGCCGTGGGCGTTCCCGGCGCCCGAGCGCGGCACCCTGGACAACGGCCTGACCGTGTTGCACTGCCACCGCCCCGGCCAGCAGGTCGTCGCCGTAGAGATCCTGCTCGACGCGCCCCTGGACGCCGAACCGGCCGGCCTCGACGGTGTGGCCACGATCATGGCGAGGGCCTTCTCCGAGGGCACCGACAAGCACTCCGCCGAGGAGTTCGCCGCCGAGCTGGAGCGCTGCGGCGCCACTCTCGACGCACACGCCGACCACCCCGGCGTCCGCATCAGCCTGGAGGTCCCCGCCTCCCGCCTCGCCAAGGCCCTCGGCCTGGTCGCCGACGCCCTCAGGGCGCCCGCGTTCGCCGACAGCGAGGTCGAGCGCCTCGTCCGCAACCGCCTGGACGAGATCCCGCACGAGCTGGCCAACCCTTCGCGGCGCGCCGCCAAGGAGCTCTACAAGGAGCTGTTCCCGGCCACCGCGCGCATGTCGCGTGCGCGCCAGGGCACCGCGGAGACCGTCGAGAACATCGACGCCGCGGCCGTACGGGCCTTCTACGAGAAGCACGTCCGCCCGGCCACGGCCACCGCCGTGGTCGTCGGCGACCTCACCGGCGTCGACCTGGGCGCGCTGCTCGGCGACACCCTGGGCGCCTGGACGGGCTCCTCGGCCCGGCCGCGGCCCGTCCCGCCGGTGACCGCCGACGACACCGGCCGGGTCGTCATCGTGGACCGTCCCGGCGCCGTCCAGACGCAGCTGCTGATCGGCCGTATCGGCCCCGACCGGCACGCGCGCGTGTGGCCCGCGCAGATCCTCGGCACCTACTGCCTCGGCGGCACCCTCACCTCCCGCCTGGACCGTGTCCTGCGCGAGGAGAAGGGCTACACCTACGGTGTCCGCGCGTTCGGGCAGGTCCTGCGGTCGGCCCCGGACGGCTCGGGTGCCGCGATGCTCGCCATCAGCGGTTCCGTGGACACCCCGAACACCGGTCCCGCCCTGGACGACCTGTGGAAGGTGCTGCGGACCCTCGCCGCGGAGGGGCTCACCGACGCCGAACGCGACGTCGCCGTGCAGAACCTCGTCGGTGTGGCGCCGCTGAAGTACGAGACGGCCGCGGCCGTCGCCTCCACACTGGCCGACCAGGTCGAGCAGCACCTGCCCGACGACTACCAGGCGACGCTGTACCAGCAGCTCGCGGCGACCGGGACGGTGGAGGCCACCGCGGCCGCCGTGAGCGCCTTCCCGGTGGACCGTCTGGTCACCGTCCTCGTCGGTGACGCCGCACAGATCAAGGAGCCCGTCGAGGCGCTCGGCATCGGCGAGGTGACGGTCGTCCGGGCCGACTAGGAGTCCGCTGAAAATCTTGGAATCACGCCCGGTTCGCCCGGTTCAACCTGATTGATGGGTACGGGCGATCCGGGGCCGGCCGGGCGGCCCGAGCGAGATCTTCAGGAGCCTTCCAGGGCGTGTTCCGAACATCCCGCCCGGTCCGCGACGCCCGGCACGGCGCCTCGCCGCGTGGTCGGGATCGTCCGCGCACACCCGGTGCGCGGACGGCCCTCCGCCTCGCGATGCACCGCACCGGACGCCGCGGGCCCCGCCCTCCGGGCGGGCGGCGCTCCTTTCGGAACACGCCCCGGGACCGGCTGCGGCACGCACGCGTGAGGGGCCCTGGTGACGAGACGGTCACCAGGGCCCCCTGATGTCCGAATTGGGGGAGAGGCTGCCTGTCTGCCCTGTGGCATGCGCTACAAAACCCGCGTTCCGTTTGGGGATTGACAGCGGGCGCGTCTAGCGTCGTCCGGGCTGTTCGTCGGGCACTGCGCCGCACCCGCGGCACCGGACAGTCATCGCCGAGTCCCCGTACGGCGCGAGCCAGGGGAGCCGGGGACCCAACTGTGCAGTCCCTGGGGTGAATCGGACGCCCGCGCGTGTCGCGAGGGTGGCCGTAGGAGACCTTCCTGCTCCGAACCCGTCAGCTAACCCGGTAGGCGAGAGGGAAGGAAAGGACCACTCAACTTCATGGCGTTCACCTGCGCCACCGGGAAGCACCGCCGTCCCAGCCGGATGAAGCGCACCACCGCCCGCGCCGCGGGCATCGCGGCGCTCACCACCACCGGCGTCATCGGCACCGTCGCCTCCTCCCCGGCTCTCGCCGCCGAGACCCCGGCCGAACAGACCGGCCTGACCCCCGTCGTCACCATCGGCCACTCCGTCGCCGGCGAGATCGACGACCAGGCCGCCGCCCAGAAGCAGGCCGCCCAGGAGGAGGCCGCGCGCAAGGAGGCAGCCGCCCGGGCCGCCGCCAGGGTCAAGGAGGAGCGGGAGGCCAGGGCCCGCGCCGCCCGCGAGGCCGAGCGCAAGCGCCTGAACACCTTCGTGGCGCCGATCACCGGTTCCTACGTCTCCACCGGCTACAGCGCCGGCGGTTCGCTGTGGTCCTCCGGCAGCCACACCGGCATCGACTTCCACGCCGCGAGCGGCACCACCGTGCGCGCGGTCGGGCTCGGCACCGTCGTCGAGGCGGGCTGGGGCGGCGCGTACGGCAACCAGGTCGTGATCCGGATGAACGACGGCACCTTCACCCAGTACGGCCACCTGTCGACCATCGAGGTCTCGGTGGGCCAGCAGGTCACCCCGGGCCTGCGCATCGGCCTGTCGGGCGCCACCGGCAACGTCACGGGCCCGCACCTGCACTTCGAGGCCCGCACGAGCGCGGAGTACGGCTCGGACATCGACCCCGTCGCCTACCTCCGCAAGCACGGCGTGAACGTCTGATCGTGAACGACTGACGACGCACGGCGACAGATCGTCCAGCCCCGGCCCGCACGGCCGGGGCTTTCGCCGTTTCACGCCCGGCCCTGTCCAAAAAATATCCATGGATTCCGGCCCGCCATCGGAAATTCCGGCCCATTGCAATAGCATCACTGACCACACGTCATTCGTCGACGTTTCACGGGGATTAAGGCGGAGGTCGGTCATGCGAATTCCGGCGCACTCGGTGTGCACGGCCATCCGGGACGACATCGTCGCGGGTGTCTACGAGCGCGGCAGCCGCCTCACCGAGGAACTCCTCGCCCGCCGCTACGGCGTCTCGCGCGTCCCCGTCCGCGAGGCCCTGCGCACGCTGGAGGCGGAGGGTTTCGTCGTGACGCGGCGGCACGCGGGCGCGTGCGTGGCCGAACCGACCGAACTGGAGGCCGCCGACCTGCTGGAGATGCGCATGCTCCTGGAGCCGCTCGGCGCCGCCCGGGCAGCCCAGCGGCGCACCGAGGCGCATCTGAAGGTCCTGCGGGGTCTCGTCCGGCTCGGCCAGGAGCGTGCCAGGCGGGGCAACAGTGACGACCTGCGCTCCCTGGGCGGCTGGTTCCACGAGACGCTCGCCCAGGCCTCCGGCAGTCCCGCCCTGACCTCGACCCTCACCCAACTGCGCCACAAGATCGCCTGGATGTACGCGGTGCAGGCGCCGGCCGACCCCGTGGAGTCCTGGGCGGAGCACGGCGCGATCGTCGACGCGGTGGCGCGCGGCGACGGCGAGCGCGCGCGGGCGGTCACGGCGCAGCACACCGAGCGCGCGACCTCCGCGCACCGGCTGCGGTTCTCCGGAGCGGACCGCGCGGAACGTGTGAGGACTTCGCAACACGTCGTCAACATGTCGGGCCCGCGGCTTTAACACGAGGGCCGTATACAAAGAAGGGATATTCGACGGAGGCGCGTTTCCGCTGCCCTTTTTTCCGCGCCCCGGAATTCTCCGGCGGTGCGTCCGCCGCCTGTCGACGGCATTTCCGGCGGGCGTCGGAGAATCCCGCGAGGGCAGCAGTGCCGCGACGCTTACCCCAGGGCGGCGGCCGTGTCGCACCGATTTTCCCGAGGCGGCCGTGTCGCCCCGAAGTCCCGAGGCGCCATCGCCGCGACCATTGCCCGAGGGCGGCAGTGCCCCCACGAGGTCCCCGAAGACAGCAGTGGCCCGGTCGTTGCAGAACGTCCCCGAAGACGGCGGAGCCGCGCCGCCCGGAAGGGCGACGCGGCTCCGTGCGTGCTGCGAGCGCGGCTCAGACGGTCTCGGGAAGCTCCTCGAGGCCCTCGGAGACCAGCTTCGCCAGACGGTCGAGGGCGGCGTCGGCACCCTCGGCGTCGGAGGCGAGGACGATCTCCTCGCCGCCCTGGGCGCCCAGGCCGAGGACCGCCAGCATGGAGGCCGCGTTGACGGGATTGCCGTCGGCCTTGGCGATCGTCACCGGGACGCCTGCGGCCGTGGCGGCTCGGACGAAGATGGAAGCGGGGCGGGCGTGAAGGCCCTCGGCCCAGCCGACGTTGACGCGGCGCTCAGCCATGTGATGCTGCCCTTCGGTGTTCAGGGTTGTCTAGACCAGTGTTCCACACGTGAAGCACGGCCGGAACGGACCTGAGTCCCGTTCCGCCGTGGTCTTCCGGATCGCGGCCTCGATCCGGCGTTCCGTCCTCCACAGAGTGCCTCGCGCCGTTGTCGTACGCGAGCCGTACTCTGGGGCCCATGCAGAGCGCGCCGGACCGGCAGGAGTACCCCGCCCACTGGGAAGCCGACGTGGTGCTGCGCGACGGCGGCACCGCGCGCATCCGCCCCATCACCGTTGATGACGCCGAGCGCCTGGTCAGCTTCTACGAGCAGGTCTCGGACGAGTCGAAGTACTACCGCTTCTTCGCGCCCTACCCGCGCCTGTCCGCCAAGGACGTCCACCGCTTCACGCACCACGACTTTGTGGACCGGGTGGGACTCGCGGCCACGGTCGGCGGCGAGTTCATCGCCACCGTACGCTATGACCGCATCGGCGCCGACGGTCTGCCCGCCTCCGCGCCCGCCGACGAGGCCGAGGTCGCCTTCCTCGTGCAGGACGCCCACCAGGGACGGGGCGTGGCCTCCGCGCTCCTGGAACACATCGCCGCCGTCGCGCGCGAGCGCGCCATCCGCCGGTTCGCCGCCGAGGTGCTTCCCGCCAACAACAAGATGATCAAGGTGTTCACGGACGCCGGCTACACACAGAAGCGCAGCTTCGAGGACGGCGTCGTCCGCCTGGAGTTCGACCTGGAACCCACCGAGCGCTCCCTCGCCGTGCAGCGCGCGCGGGAACAACGCGCCGAGGCCCACTCGGTACGACGCCTGCTGGTGCCCGGCTCGGTCGCCGTCGTCGGCGCAGGCCGCACCCCGGGCGGCGTCGGCCGCAGCGTCCTCGGCAACCTGCGCGGGGCCGGCTTCACCGGACGGCTGTACGCCGTGAACAAGGCGTTCCCCGACGGCTTCGAGGAACTCGACGGCGTGCCCGCCCACCGTTCGGTGCGCGACATCGCCGGCCCGGTCGACGTCGCCGTCGTCGCCGTCCCGGCCGAGCGCGTGCCCGAGGTCGTCACCGAGTGCGGCGAACACGGCGTCCAGGGGCTCGTCGTCCTCGCCGCCGGCTACGCCGAGAGCGGCCCCGACGGCCGCGAGCGCCAACGCGAACTCGTGCGGCAGGCACGCGCGTACGGGATGCGGATCATCGGCCCCAACGCCTTCGGGATCATCAACACCTCCCCCGAGGTACGGCTCAACGCGTCGCTCGCCCCGCAGATGCCGCGGCCCGGCCGGATCGGCCTGTTCGCCCAGTCCGGCGCCATCGGCGTCGCCCTGCTGTCCCGGCTGCACCGCCGCGGCGGAGGCGTCACGGGCGTCACCGGCGTGTCGACGTTCGTCTCCTCCGGCAACCGCGCCGACGTCTCCGGAAACGACGTCCTGCAGTACTGGTACGACGACCCCGACACCGACGTCGCCCTCATGTACCTGGAGTCCATCGGCAACCCGCGCAAGTTCACCCGCCTCGCGCGGCGCACGGCCGCGGCGAAGCCGCTCGTGGTGGTGCAGGGCGCCGGTTCGGCCCCCCAGGGCCACGCCGTCCGCGCGACCCGGCTGCCGCACGCGACGGTCTCCGCCCTGCTGCGCCAGGCCGGGGTGATCCGCGTGGACACCATCACCGAGCTGGTGGACGCGGGCCTGCTGCTCGCCCGTCAGCCGCTGCCGCACGGCGCGCGCGTGGCGATCCTCGGCAACTCCGAGTCGCTGGGACTGCTGACCTACGACGCGTGTCTGTCGGAGGGGCTGCGCCCGCTGCCGCCGCTGGACCTGACCACCGAGGCGTCGGCGGACGACTTCCACGCGGCGCTGGTGCGCGCCCTGTCCGACGAGTCATGCGACGCGGTGGTGGTCACGGCGATCCCGGCCATCGGGGAGACGTCCCCAGGCGACCTGGAACTGGCGGAGGCGCTGCGCTCGGCCGCGGCGGCCGGCCCCGCCAAGCCGGTGCTCGTGGTCCACGTCGAACTCGGTGGTCTCGCCGAGGCCCTGTCGGCGGCGACGAGCACCGCGCCCCGCGCGCGGAACATCCCGCAGGAGCCCGGCACGCCCCCGGTCCCCGCCCCCGGGACCCCCGCGGAGGGCGCCCACCTCATCCCCGCCTACCCGGCCGCCGAACGCGCGGTCCGTGCCCTCGCCGAGGCCGTGAAGTACGCGCAGTGGCGCCGCGAGGCCGCCGACCCCGGCAAGGTGCCCGAGTACGACGACATCGACGAGAAGGGCGCCGCCCGCCTGATCGGCGGTCTCCTCGCGCGCGGCCAGGGCCTCACCCTCGGCACCGAGGAGACCTGCGAGCTGCTCGGTCGCTACGGCGTCCGGGTGCGCCGTGCGATCCCCGCCGCCGGCCCCGACGACGCCGCCAGGGCCGCACACGACCTCGGCTATCCCGTCGCCCTCAAGGCCACCGCCCCCCACCTGCGGCACCGAGCCGACCTGGGCGGCGTCCGCCTCGACCTCGCGGACGAGGACCAGCTGCGTCGGGCCTACGCCGAGCTGACCGAGCTCTTCGGTACTCCGCAGGAGGTGCGCCCGGTCGTCCAGGCGATGGCCCCGCGCGGGGTCGACACCGTCGTCCGCGCGGTGATCGATCCGGCGGCCGGAGCCGTGCTGTCCTTCGGACTCGCCGGGGCCGCCTCCCAGCTGCTCGGCGACATGGCGCACCGCCTGGTCCCGGTCACCGACCGCGACGCGACCTCCCTGGTCCGCTCGATCCGGACCGCGCCCCTGCTGTTCGGCTGGCGCGGCTCCACGCCCGTCGACACCCCCGCCCTGGAGGAACTGCTGCTGCGGGTGTCCCGGCTCGTCGACGACCACCCCGAGGTCGTCGCGGTCACCCTGGAACCCGTCGTCGTCGCCCCGCACGGCCTGAGCGTCCTCGGCGCCTCCGTCCGGCTCGCGCCCCCGCCGGTCCGCGACGACCTCGGTCCGCGCACGCTCCCGGCGTACTGAAGCCACCGCGACGGGTCCCTCGCAGTCAGTGGGTCCCCGTAGGATGGGCGTCATGGCCAAGACCAGTACGACGACCCAGGGGCTGCGTGCGGCGATCGAGCGCAGCGGCTACTACCCGGCCCTCGTGGCCGAGGCGGTGGAGGCCGCCGTGGGCGGCGAGCCCATCCGGTCGTACCTGGTCCACCAGGAGACCACCTTCGATCAGAACGAGGTGCGCCGGCACGTGACCGTACTGGTCCTGACCGGTAACCGCTTCATCGTCAGCCACACCGACGAGCAGGCCGCCGACACCACCTCCCCGACACCGTACGCGACGACGTCCACCGAGTCCGTGAAGATCGGCCGTATCTCGTCGGTCGTGGTCAGCCGGGTGGTGGCCAACCCGGAGTCCTACGCACCGGGCACCCTGCCGCGCGAGGTCGTGCTGACCATCGGCTGGGGCGCCGTCTCCCGCATCGACCTGGAGCCGGCCGCCTGCGGCGACCCCAACTGCGACGCCGACCACGGCTACACGGGCAGCTCCACGGCGGACGACCTCAGCCTGCGCGTCAGCGAGGCCGGCGACGGGCCGGAGACGGTCCGCCAGGCGCTCGCCTTCGCGCAGGCTCTGTCCGAGGCGACCGCGGACCTCACCCGATAATGGCTCAGCCCGCCGCCTGGGAGCACCCCGAGCCCCTCGCCGTCTCCTCCGCGCCCGTCCCCGAGTACGGCTCCGGGTCCCTCGCCGACCTGCTGCCCACGCTGGCCGCGGGCATGGGCGTCCCCGGCATGACCGCCGGGATCGGGGAACTGACCCCGGCCGACCGCAACTGTGTCTTCCTGATCGACGGCCTCGGCTGGGAGCAGCTCAAGGCCCACCCCGACGAGGCGCCCTACCTGCACGCCCTCCTCGGCACCTCGCGCGGCGGCACCGGCCGCCCGCTCACCGCCGGCTACCCGGCCACCACCGCGACCTCTCTCGCGTCCGTCGGCACCGGTCTCCCGCCGGGCGCCCACGGCCTGCCCGGCTACACCGTGCGCAACCCCGAGACCGGCGAGCTGATGAACCAGCTCCGCTGGCAGCCCTGGACCCCGCCGCGCGCCTGGCAGCCGTATCCCACCGTCTTCGAACTGGCCGACGCCGCCGGTGTGCACGCGGCGCAAGTGTCCTCGCCCACCTTCGAGACCACCCCGCTCACCAAGGTGGCGCTCAGCGGAGGAACGTTCCACGGGCGTCTCACCGGTGAGGAGCGCATGGACCTCGCGGCCGAGCAGCTCGCCGCCGGTGACCGCTCCCTCGTCTACACGTACTACGCCGAACTCGACGGCGCCGGACACCGGTACGGCATCGCCTCGGACACCTGGCGCGGCCAGCTCATGTGCGTCGACCGGCTCGTCCAGCGCCTGGCCGAGCAACTCCCGCCGCGCAGCGCGCTGTACGTCACCGCCGACCACGGCATGGTCGACGTGCCCTTCGACGAGCAGCACCGCATCGACTTCGACGAGGACTGGGAACTGCGTGCCGGGGTCGCCCTGCTCGGCGGTGAGGGCCGCGCCCGCCACGTCTACGCCGTACCGGGCGCCGAGAACGACGTCCTGACCTGCTGGCGCGAGGTGCTCGGCGAGCAGTTCTGGGTGGCCTCCCGGGACGAGGCGATCGCCGCCGGCTGGTTCGGCCCGCCCGGCACGCTCGACGAACGTGTGTACGACCGTCTCGGAGACGTGATCGCGGCCGCCCGGGACGACGTCCTGATCATCGCCTCCGAGCGGGAGCCGAACGAGTCGACGATGGTCGGCAACCACGGTTCCATGACCCCTGCCGAGCAGTTCGTCCCCCTGCTCGAAGTACGCTCCTGAAGGCCGTGGCCCTCGAGCCCGAAGCCCCCCGCACTCCACCGAAAGGTGCTCACCTTCCCATGCCCGAGCTGGTGTTCTTCTCCGGAACCATGGACTGCGGGAAGTCGACGCTGGCGCTCCAGATCGAGCACAACCGCTCGGCGCGCGGCCTCGTGGGCATGATCTTCACCCGCGACGACCGCGCCGGCGAGGGCAAGCTGTCCTCGCGTCTCGGCCTGGTCACCGACGCCGTCGAGGTCAAGGACGGGCAGGACCTGTACGCCTACCTCGTCGACCACCTCTCCCGCGGCGGCCGCGCGGACTACGTGATCGCCGACGAGGCGCAGTTCCTGGCCGAGGAGCAGATCGACCAGCTCGCGCGCGTGGTCGACGACCTCGACATCGACGTCTACGCCTTCGGCATCACGACCGACTTCCGCTCCAAGCTGTTCCCGGGCTCCCAGCGGCTCGTCGAACTCGCCGACCGCGTCGAGGTGCTCCAGGTGGAGGCGCTGTGCTGGTGCGGCGCCCGCGCCACGCACAATGCCCGCACGGTCGGCGGCTTCATGGTCGTCGAGGGGGCGCAGGTCGTCGTCGGCGACGTCAACCAGGCGGACACCGTCGGCTACGAGGTCCTGTGCCGTCGGCACCACCGCCGCCGTATGACGGCGGCGTCGGCCCGGGCGGCGGCCCTGTCCCCGGACGTGCTGCCGGTCCAGCAGGGCTGAGACGGCGGCCGGGCCCGGTCAGCGGTCGGCCGTCAGCAGCGAGAAGCGGGCCCCTTCGGGATCGGCCACGCCGGCCACGCGCCCGTGCTCGCCGTCCCCGGCCGGTGTGAGCACCTGCCCGCCGAGGTCGACGACACGGGCCAGCGCCGCGTCCACGTCGGCCACCTGGAAGTACGTCACCCAGTGCGGTCCGCGATCCCGGGGCAGCGCGGTTCCCAGGCCGCGGACGGTGGCGACGGGACGGCCCGCGACGTGCAGCGTCACACGGTCGAAGTCGGCGGAGACCTCGGCCTCCCGCTCGTGGCCGAAGACCGTCTCGTAGAACTTGGCGACGCTCACCGACTCGAACGTCAGCAGCTCGTGCCAGACGGGGGTGCCGGGCACACCGGTCAGGTACGTGCCGAGGCGGGCGGCCGCCTGCCAGATGCCGAAGACGGCGCCGGAGGGGTCCGAACCGATCGCCAGACGCCCGGCGTCGGCGGCGTCCAGGGGGCCGACCCCGATCGTGCCCCCGCACAGGCGCACCGTCTCCGCGGTGGAGTCGACGTCGTCGGACGCGAGATAGGGCGTCCAGGCGGCGGGGAGGTGGCGGTCCGGGGGGAGGTGGCCGAGGCCGGCCACCTCGCGACCGTCGAGCAGGGCCCGGACGTACGGGCCGAGCTGCTGCGGGCCGGGTTGGAAAGTCCAACCGAACAGCTCGCCGTAGAAGTCCAGCGTCGTGGTCAAGTCGTGCGCCATCAGACTCACCCAGCAGGGTGCGCCGGGTGCGTACCGCGGGTGCTCTGTGCCGTTCGGGTCGCCCGCCTCACGTTCCTCGGCCATCGTCGCCCTCTCCTCGGCCCCTCGCGGTGGCCGCGTCGCTTCCGCTCTCCGGCCCCGAGCAGATGCTCGCACCGCCGGCCCCACGACGCGCTCCCGAGCGCGCCGTAGGGGCCCGAGCCGGAGGACGTCGACGGCCGGCTCCTCGTCCCCGTCCACGCGGTGGGCGACGAATGTCGATCTGGTGTACGGAATGTGCTCGGTTCCGTACGCCCTGTGATCGGGCCTGTCCGGCCGAGCAGAGTAGCCGGACATGGACGAGGGGGCCACCCCGTGCGCGAGGATGGGGGCCATGGACGCCATCATCTCCACATCCGAACTCGCGAGCGACCTGACGGGACCGAACCCGCCGGTGGTGCTCGACGTCCGCTGGCAGCTCAGCATGGCGAAGGCGGCCGGGGAGCCGCCGTTCGACGGCCGTGCCGCATACGCCTCCGGGCATGTTCCCGGGGCCGTCTACATCGACCTGGACCAGGAACTGGCCGGCTCGCCCGGCCCGTCCGGCCGCCATCCGCTGCCGGACGTGACGGCGTTCGGTGCCGCCATGCGCCGCGCGGGCGTGTCGGCGGGCCGGCCCGTGGTCGTGTACGACGGGGGGCAGGGCTGGGCGGCGGCCCGCGCGTGGTGGCTGCTGCGCTGGACGGGGCACCCGGACGTGCGGGTGCTCGACGGCGGGTTGTCGGCCTGGCGGGGGGACCTCTCGACCGATGTCCCGGCACCCGCGGAGGGCGACTTTGTGCCGCAACCGGGGGCGACGGGTCTCCTGGACGCGGACGGAGCCGCGGTACTCGCCCGTTCCGGGGTGCTCCTCGACGCGCGCGCGGGGGAGCGCTACCGGGGCGAGGTCGAGCCGATCGACCGGGTCGGCGGGCACATCCCGGGCGCCGTGTCCGCGCCGACGACGGAGAACGTCGGTCCGGACGGCCGCTTCCTGCCCGCCGGCGACCTCAGGGATCGCTTCAAGGCGCTGGGCGCCTCCGACGGCGTCGAGGTGGGCGTGTACTGCGGTTCGGGTGTCTCCGGCGCCCACGAGGTGCTGGCGCTGGCCGTGGCGGGCATCCCGGCGGCGCTGTACGTCGGTTCGTGGTCGGAGTGGTCCTCGGACCCGTCCCGGCCGGTCGCGGTGGGCGCCGACCCGCAGTGATCCCTGCCCCGGACACGGTTCGGGAGGGCCGCGTCGAACGGATGCGGCCCTCCCGTACGTATGATCCGGTGTGCGAACCGATGGTCGGCAACCGGCGGACGCCTCGGGCGGGTTACCCCGAGGCGGCCTACTCCTGTTTCTTGCGCCGGGTCCCGAACACGATCTCGTCCCAGCTCGGAACGGCCGCGCGGCGGCCGGGGCGGACGCCGTCGGCCTCGGCCTGGCGGTCGGTGGCGCCGATGAGCCGGTCGCGGTGACTGCCGACGGAGCGCGGCGGCATGAGGACGTCGGCATAGGCGGAACCGGCGGACGCGGCGGGTGCCGGGGGTTCCTCGGCGGCCGGCTCCTCCACGGGCTCCTCGGGCTCCTCCGCGGGGCGTTCCGGGACGACGAGGTCACCGCGGAAGCTCGGCACCGCTTCCAACAGGCTGGTCAGCGAGTCCCGTTCGCGCTCCGGGGTGCTCTCCTCGGCCGGCTCGGACGCCTGTGCGGGCAGGCTCGGCCGCTCGAGGGCGCGATCCATCGAACGCTCGCGCGGCAGCCGGGCGATCCGGGGGACGAAGGGGAAGCTGGGCTCGGGCGCGGCGAGGTCGTCGGATTCGCCGATCAGCGAGCGCGCCTCCTCGTCGACGGCCTGGACGAGCCGCCGGGGCGGGTCGTAGGTCCAGCTCGCCGAGTGCGGTTCGCCCGCGACCCGGTAGACCAGCATGACCTCCCAGGTGCCGTCGTCGCGGCGCCAGGAGTCCCACTGGACGGTGTCCTTCTCGGCGCCGCGCAGCAACAGCCGCTCCTGGACGGCCTCGCCGAGCTGTGGTCCGGTGTTCTCACCGGGCCGACGGACCGGGGTCTTGCGGGCCCGCTCGGCCATGAAGGCACGCTCGGCCAGCACGGGACCCTCGAAACGGCGTACGCGATCGACGGGGATGCCGGCCATCTGGGCGACTTCCTCCGCCGTGGCGCCCGCACGTATACGCGCCTGGATGTCACGGGGGCGGAGATGGCTCTCCACCTCGATCTCGATCTGGCCGAGGCGGGGACGGTCGCCGCGGACGGCGGCGCGCAGACGCTCGTCGATCGGAAGCGTGTACTCCGTGCTGTCCGCAGCCTTCAGCACCAGCCGTGTGCCGTCATTCGAGACGGCCACGACACGCAGTTCGGGCATGGGGACCTCCCGGGTGGTGCCTGCCGACGTCACGTGCGTCGCTGCTTCCGCTAGTCGAGTGTGGCCTGCCCGGGTGCAGCCTGCCACAACCTTGCCGAGTTGCCCGGCGTGTCGGGCGCGGGCCCTGGATCGCCGTTATGGCACGGTTACTTCTTCGCCACGCTGAGTGACCAACTCCGTCACCCTGAGCGACAATCTCCCCTCCTGACGGTCCGGCAAGGCCCCGGACGCCCAGGCGGGAGACCGGACCCAGGGCTCGCAACAGTACTCCATTTGGGCCACGTGCGTGGATTGGCACGCCGCCCAACTTCGGGCAAGAGGTGGTACTTGGCCGCACCGCAAGCGGTTTCCGCGATCTTGGACGTGGCGTACTTCACGTAATCCCCGGAAACGGAACTCATCGTTTCGGTCGGGCGTCCCCATCTCGTGCGGTTGGTCGATCAAAGGGGAGAAGTCGCCTGAGACGGGAAAGTCAGGAAAGTCACCTCAATGCGTGAACGGCCCCTCGTCGGTGAGGACTCGAGCACGGGGGAGGAGGTGGCGGGTTCGCGCTGAGGGTGCCTCAGGTCGATGCGCGGCGCCGTGGCCGCGGTGGTGGCCGGCCGAGGTGGACCGCCGCGCCGGTCCCCGGCCCGTCCTCGCGGGGAACCGTCCACCGCGCGCGTGAAGAGGAGCCGGACACGGCCGGTCGTCGCGGCGGCTGTCGTCCTCGGGGTCACGAGGAGCGGGATCACCGACCACGAGACGGTGTCGGGCACCGGCCTCGGCGGTGGTGCCGGCGCGACGGTGGGCCGGCCGGCGGCGAGGGCGACCCGGGCGCCGCGACGACGGAACCGGCCCGCGCGGCCACCGGGAGCACGACAGCTCCGAGCCCCCCGCGCCACCCGGTCCGCTACGCCCCCAAAACCCTTCGCAGGTAGTCGTTGTGGAACCGGCGGTCCGGATCCAGACGGTCCCGCAACGCCGT
Organism: Streptomyces sp. NPDC030143; assembly: GCF_055573695.1. Lineage (NCBI taxonomy): Bacteria > Bacillati > Actinomycetota > Actinomycetes > Kitasatosporales > Streptomycetaceae > Streptomyces > Streptomyces sp. NPDC030143. Next base: position 140,869 of record NZ_JBVIAY010000019.1, on the reverse strand, counting down.
GAACTCGGCGAAGCGCGGGTAGACACCGGCGAAGTACTCCGCGTCGCGCGTGTGCACCTTGCCCCAGTGCGGCCGGCCCTCGTGCGCGGTGAAGATGCGCTCGGCGCCGGTGAAGTACCTCTGGTAGGGAGTGCCCCTGACCATGTGGACGGCGACGTACGCGCTGTCGCGGCCCGAGGCGGTGGACAGCGTGATGTCGTCGGCGGGCGCGGTGCGCACCTCCACGGGGAAGCTGATCCGCAGGCCCGAGCGCTCGACCGTCGTCCTGAGCTCGCGCAGCACCTCGGTCACGGCCTCGCGCGGGACGGCGTACTCCATCTCCACGAACCGGACCCGGCGCGGGGAGGTGAAGACCTTGTAGGGGATGTCCGTGTAGGTCCGCGAGGACAGGGCCTTGCTGGAGACCTGGGCGATCGTCGGGATCGTGGCCGGCACCGCCCGGCCGACCCACTGGGCCGCCTGGAAGACGCCGTTGGAGAGGAACTCGTCCTCGAACCAGCCCGCGACCTGCCCCACGGGCCTGCGCGGGCCTGCGCTGCGGTTGTTGCGCTTGGTGTTGGTGCTGCCGGTGTGCGGGAACCAGTAGAACTCGAAGTGCTCGTTCTCGGCCCACAGTTCGTCGAAATCGGCGAGGACCTTGTCGAACGGCATCGGCTCCTCGCGCGCGGTGAGCAGGAAGACCGGCTCCACGGCGAAGGTGATCGCGGTGACGACGCCGAGGGCGCCGAGGCCGATGCGGGCCGCCGCGAAGACCTCCGGGTTCTCCTTCTCGGAGCAGGTGAGGACGGAGCCGTCGGCCGTGACCAGTTCCAGGCCCCTGATCTGCGCCGCGATGGAGGCCGACTCACGGCCCGTGCCGTGGGTGCCGGTGCTGGTGGCCCCGGAGACCGTCTGCTCCATGATGTCGCCCATGTTGGTGAGCGACAGCCCTTCGCGTGCCAGGGCCATGTTGAGTCTCTTGAGCGGGGTGCCGGCCTCGACCGTCACGGTCATGGAGTCACGATCAATGTGACGGATGCCGGTCAGCAGGTGAGGGCGGATCAACACACCGTCGGTCGAGGCTATCGACGTGAAGGAGTGGCCGGTGCCGACCGCCTTGACCTTCAGACCGTCCTCGGCGGCCCGGCGCACGGCCGCCGAGAGCTCCTCGACGGAGGCGGGCGCGACCTCCCGCGCGGGGCGGGCGACCACATTGCCGCCCCAGTTACGCCACGTGCCGTTCTTCCCGCTCGCTGTGCTGCTCAACGGTGCCTCCACGACCCGGCGCCGGCCTGCTGAGCCGGCGGTACCCCAGAAAACCCACCGCGACCGCGACGGCCCCGGAGATCGCCGGAACCCCGTACCCGGCCCGCGCGCCGGCCGCGTCGATGACCCAGCCGGCGAGTGAGGAGCCGAGCGCGACCCCGACCGCGAGCCCGGTGCCCACCCAGGTCATGCCCTCGGTCAGTTGCGCACGTGGTACGTGCTCTTCGATGAGGGACATGGTCGTGATCATCGTGGGAGCGATGGCCAGACCCGCTACGAAGAGCGCCACGGCCAGAAACGGCAAGTTTCCGACCAGTAGGAGGGGGATCATACTCACGGCCATCATGAACACGCCCAACAACCAGCGGCGTTCCGGCGCCCCCTCCGGGCGCAGCAGGCCGAACACCAGGCCGGCCGCGCAGGAACCCGCCGCGTACAGCGCCAGGACGACGCTCGCCGCGCCCTGGTGACCCCGTTCGTCGGCGAAGGCGACGGTGACCACGTCGACGGCTCCGAAGATCGTCCCGGTCGCCACGAAGGTGGCCGCCAGAACCTGCAGACCGGGCGAGCGCAGTGCCGTGCCGCCGCCCTGCTTCTCGCGCGGGAGCGGCTCCGGCTCGGTGGCCCGCTGCGCGGTCAGCCAGAAGACCCCGACGGCGAGGAAGCAGGCCGCCAGCAGCGGTCCGGCCTCGGGGAACCAGGCGGTGGACAGGCCGATGGAGATGATCGGCCCGAAGATGAAACACACTTCGTCGACCACGGACTCGAACGAGTACGCGGTGTGCAGCTGCGGAGCCCCGCGGTACAGGGCCGCCCAGCGGGCCCGGATCATCGCTCCGAGACTGGGCACGGCCCCGATGCCGGCGGCGCACACGAAGAGCAGCCAGTCCGGCCGGCCGAAGTGGGCCGTCAGCAGCAGTCCGGCCGACGCGGCCAGCGCGCACAGCGTCGCGGGCCGCAGCACCCGGCGCTGCCCGTGCCGGTCCACCAGGCGCGAGATCTGCGGCCCGAGCACCGCGGCCGACAGGGCGATGGTCGCCGACAGGGCGCCCGCGAGCCCGTAGCGGCCGGTGAGCTGGGAGACCATCGTGACCACGCCGATACCCATCATCGACAGCGGCATCCGGCCGAGGAACCCGGCGGCGGAGAAGGCCCTGGAGCCGGGGGCGGCGAACAGGGCGCGGTACGGGCTGGGCACGGAGGTCTCCGGTGGGTCCGGTCACGCGTGCGGGGCGGCTGGGCACGCGCGAGGGAACGAGGCTCTGCGGGGGCTCGGTGGGGCGTGCAGGGACCGTGACAGGACTGGTAAGGCGTCAATACCGCCCATACAGCTTACGAGTTAGGCAACCCTAACGCACAACCCGCGCATCCGTTCGATCGGGCGGTCCCTTTCGGACCCGCCGAAGCCGCCCGGCGCCCTCGTGCGGGCGACACCCCGCGGTTTTCCGGCTGTCAGTGCCGGGTGGCAGGATCGAGACATGCCAGACGCGCTCGATGCCACCCCCTACGACGCCCTGCTCCTGCTCTCCTTCGGCGGCCCGGAAGGCCCGGACGACGTGGTCCCGTTCCTGGAGAACGTGACGCGTGGGCGCGGCATCCCGAAGGAACGCCTCAAAGAGGTCGGACGGCACTACTTCCTGTTCGGCGGGGTCAGCCCCATCAACGACCAGAACCGCGCCCTGCTGGACGCGCTGCGCAAGGACTTCGCCGACCACGGCCTGAACCTGCCGGTCTACTGGGGCAACCGCAACTGGGCCCCGTACCTGACGGACACCCTGCGCGAGATGGTCGGCGACGGCCGCCGCCGCGTCCTCGTCCTCGCCACCAGCGCGTACGCCTCGTACTCCGGCTGCCGCCAGTACCGCGAGAACCTCGCCGACGCGCTCGCCGCCCTGGAGTCCGAGGGCCTCCCGCTGCCGAAGATCGACAAGCTCCGGCACTACTTCAACCACCCCGGCTTCCTGGAGCCCGTGATCGACGGGGTGACCGAGTCCCTCGCCGACCTCCCCGAGGACGTCCGCGACGGCGCGCACATCGCGTTCACGACCCACTCGATCCCGACGGCCTCCGCCGACACCTCCGGCCCGGTCGGGGACCACGGCGACGGCGGCGCGTACGTGCGGCAGCACCTGGACGTCGCGCGGACGGTCGCCGACGCCGTCCGGGAGCGCACCGGCGTCGACCACCCCTGGCAGCTCGTCTACCAGTCCCGCTCCGGCGCCCCGCACATCCCCTGGCTGGAGCCCGACATCTGCGACCACCTGGCGGAGCGGCACGCGGCCGGCGTCCCGGCCGTCGTGATGGCGCCCATCGGCTTCGTCTCCGACCACATGGAGGTCCTCTACGACCTCGACACGGAGGCGAAGGCCAAGGCCGAGGAGCTGGGCCTGCCGGTGCGCCGCTCCGCCACCGTCGGAGCCGACCCGCGCTTCGCCGCCGCCGTCCGCGACCTCGTCCTGGAGCGCGCCGCGACCGAGAGCGGCCGGGACGTCACGCCGTGCGCCCTCGGCGCGCTCCGCGCGAGCCACGATCTCTGTCCGGTCGGCTGCTGCCCGGCCCGCGCCGCCAGGCCCGCCGCCGCGGGCGCCGACAGCCCCTACGCGTGAGGAGCACCGTGACCGACCCCCTGCACAGCGACCTGCTCCAGCTCGCCCGGGAGGCCGCCCGCCGGGCCGGTGAGCTGCTGCGCGACGGCCGCCCGGCCGACCTCGCGGTCGCCGCCACCAAGTCGAGCCCGATCGACGTGGTCACCGAGATGGACATCGCCGCCGAGAAGCTGATCACCGGCCTGATCTCCGAGCACCGCCCCGACGACGGCTTCCTCGGCGAGGAGGGCACCGCCAGCGAGGGCAGCAGCGGTGTCCGCTGGGTGATCGACCCGCTCGACGGCACGGTCAACTACCTCTACGGACTGCCCACCTGGGCCGTCTCCGTCGCGGCCGAACAGCACGGGGAGACCGTCGTCGGCGTCGTCGCGATCCCGATGCGCGGCGAGACGTACCACGCCGTGCGCGGTCGCGGCGCCTGGGCGAGCGGCTCCTGGGACGGCGAGCGGGCCCTGGCCTGCCGGCCGACGGCCCCCCTCGGGCAGGCCCTGGTCTCCACCGGCTTCAACTACGTCACCGCGGTCCGCGCGCACCAGGCCGACGTCGTGCGGGAGCTGCTCCCCCTGGTGCGGGACATCCGGCGGGGCGGCTCGGCGGCGATCGACCTGTGCGACGTGGCCGCCGGCCGCCTGGACGCCTACTACGAGCGCGGTCTGCACCCCTGGGACCTCGCGGCGGGCGACCTGATCGCGCGGGAGGCGGGCGCGCTGACCGGTGGACGCCCCGGAGAGCGCCCCTCGGGCGAGCTGACGATCGCGGGCACCCCGGGTGTCTTCGAGCCCCTCCAGCGGCTGCTGGAGGACTTCGGCGCCTGGCACGACTGAGTCGCGCCCCGGACACGACGGAGGGGCCCCGGCGCTGGATTCGCCGGGGCCCCTCCGTCGCGTGCGCGAACCGCTCAGACGCTCGTCGCGCCGACCTCCACACCGTGCTCGGCGGCGAGGCGGCGCAGGTCGTCGAGCTCGCCCTGCTCCACCTCGACGAGGAAGTCGTCGCCCTCGTCGCGAGCCCGCGTCAGGTCGGACTCGGTCGCCTTTATGCGCTGCAGAAGTCCTGCGGTGAATGCGTCCATGCTGCGCCCCCTCGTCCTGGGTCGTGGGTCGATGGCACGGGGGTGTGCCAGTGGGAAGGGGCGATCACGTCTCCTGTGGGTGCCCAGCGCTGCCCGGGCCGGGCGGCGACGGTGCCGGACACCCACGCCCACTCTGCGGCAAGCGGAACGCTGAGTACCACATGGTGCTGCGGCACATGCAGAGCGTGATCGCGGGGTGTAAAGCCGTCCTCCCCCCGCTCCCTCCCGCGGAAACCTCGACCGCACGAGAAAATCTCGCCTTCCCGGGCTTCACACCCGCCCTTCATCCGGTGCTCACCGGGCCTCAGCCGCCTTGGGACCCCTTACCGCCGACTTATGACCGAAAAGGGCAGGATGGAGGGCACACACTCACCATCACCCCTGCTCGCGCCGGTGCTCGAAGCGCTGCGCGGGTGGACACAGGAAGGACAGCGACGTGCGCGTACTCGTCGTCGAGGACGAGCAGCTGCTCGCCGATGCGGTGGCCACCGGACTGCGCCGGGAGGCCATGGCCGTCGACGTCGTGTACGACGGTGCGGCCGCCCTGGAGCGCATCGGCGTCAACGACTACGACGTGGTCGTCCTCGACCGCGACCTCCCGCTCGTGCACGGCGACGACGTCTGCCGCAAGATCGTCGAACTCGGTATGCCCACGCGCGTGCTGATGCTGACGGCGTCCGGCGACGTCAGCGACCGCGTCGAGGGCCTGGAGATCGGCGCCGACGACTACCTCCCCAAGCCCTTCGCCTTCAGCGAGCTCATCGCCCGCGTGCGCGCCCTCGGCCGGCGCACCAGCGTGCCCCTGCCGCCCGTCCTGGAACGCGCCGGCATCAAGCTCGACCCGAACCGCCGCGAGGTCTTCCGCGACGGCAAGGAGGTGCAGCTCGCGCCCAAGGAGTTCGCCGTGCTGGAGGTGCTGATGCGCAGCGAGGGCGCCGTCGTCTCCGCCGAGCAGCTCCTGGAGAAGGCCTGGGACGAGAACACCGATCCGTTCACCAACGTCGTGCGCGTGACCGTCATGACCCTGCGCCGCAAGCTCGGCGAACCGCCCGTGATCGTCACCGTGCCCGGCTCCGGTTACCGGATCTGATCCCCGTGGCCACGACACCCGCGCCTCCCCAGGCGCCCCCCAAGCCCACCTGGGATCCCCGCAGGGCGCAGCCGCCGTTCCCCTGGCTGCGCCCGACCATCCGCATACGGCTCACACTGCTCTACGGCGGGATGTTCCTGATCGCCGGCATCCTGCTGCTGTCGATCATCTACCTGCTCGCGGCCCAGGCCGTGAACACGGGCAACGCCCCGCTGTACAAGATCGTCGGCGGCACCAACATCAGCGTCGCCAGCGACAACTGCCCGGCGATCAACAACGCCAGCGGTCTGACGCTCACGCAGTTCAACGCGGCGATCAGCGACTGCATCGACCGCCAGCGCCAGGCCGTGCTGGACGACCTGCTCAGCCGCTCCCTGCTGGCCCTCCTCGGCCTCGCCGTGATCGCCTTCGCCTTCGGCTACGCGATGGCGGGCCGGGTGCTGTCCCCGCTCGGCCGGATCACCCGCACCGCGCGCGCGGTGGCGGGCTCGGACCTGTCCCGCCGTATCGAGCTGGACGGACCGGACGACGAGCTGAAGGAGCTGGCCGACACCTTCGACGACATGCTGGAGCGTCTGCAGCGTGCCTTCACGGCCCAGCAGCGCTTCGTGGGCAACGCCTCGCACGAGCTGAGAACACCGCTCGCGATCAACCGCACGCTGCTCGAGGTGCACCTCTCCGACCCCCACGCGCCCGTGGAGCTGCAACAGCTCGGCAAGACGCTGCTGGCCACCAACGAGCGCAGCGAGCAGCTCGTGGAAGGCCTGCTGCTGCTCGCCCGCAGCGACAACCAGATCGTCGAGCGCAAACCGGTCGACCTGGCCGAGGTCGCCGGGCAGGCCATCGACCAGGTGCACGGCGAGGCCGAGGCCAAGGGCGTGGAGATCCGCGGCAGGCGCGGGTCGGCCGTGGTCCAGGGCAACGGCGTGCTGCTGGAGAGGATCGCCCTGAACCTGCTGCAGAACGCGGTGCGCTACAACGTGCCGGAGGACGGCTGGGTCGAGGTGACCACCGAGGTGCAGCACGGACAGGCGCTCCTGGTGGTGTCGAACACGGGCCCGGTCGTGCCGGCGTACGAGATCGACAACCTCTTCGAGCCGTTCCGACGGCTGCGGACGGAGCGCACGGGAAGCGACAAGGGGGTCGGGCTCGGACTGTCCATCGTGCGGTCCGTGGCCCGGGCGCACGGCGGGGTCATCGTGGCCCAACCGCGTGAGGGAGGGGGGCTCGTGATGCGGGTTTCCCTGCCTCTCTGAGATCATGTCGCCGACACACTCGGGGGTGTTCGCTTTGCGCGGAATTTTCAGACCTCGGAAGCAACCTTCGTGTGTGTGATCGATCACAGGGGCAATTTTCCGGCCATCTACTCTCCGTGATCATGTTGCCCTTCGAAAAGCCCGTAAACTCCGGGTTTTCAGGGGTCCTGATCACGGGAAGTACACGGTGAGGTGCCTTTGAAGTGCGACGTTCGGACCGTGTACGGTCCCGATCGCCATCCAACCCGATCACCCGTGAGGAGTCCGGTTGGGTGTCGATTGAGTAACAGACCTTGATGTGAGGCAAAATCTCCGCCTCGAGGCGGGCACAAGTCCGGCCTCTCACGCGTTACGTGCGCTGGAGACACCGCAGACACCCAGAGGGGGAGAGGCGAAATGGCAACCGATTACGACACCCCACGCAAGACCGATGACGATGTCGACTCCGACAGCCTTGAAGAGCTGAAGGCCCGGCGGAACGACAAGTCCGCCTCCGCAGTGGACGTCGACGAGTTCGAGGCCGCGGAGGGCCTGGAACTGCCCGGTGCCGACCTCTCCAATGAGGAGTTGGCGGTTCGGGTTCTTCCCAAGCAGCAGGACGAGTTCACGTGCATGAGCTGCTTCCTGGTGCATCACCGCAGCCAGCTGGCCCGCGAGAAGAACGGCCAGCCGATCTGCCGCGACTGCGACTGAGGGCGGGTCGGCCATGACTGGCTCGACCCCTCCTCGGAAGCGCCGCTTCCCCCTGCGGGCAGCGGACAAGGGGCCGTCCGACGGCCCTCACGGCGTGCGTGACGACGAGCGAGGCTCATCCGGTGGGGAGATGCTCCCTGCGGGATCGGCCTCGCTCGAACAGACGGGGGACGGGGGCGGCCTCCCGGCTCCGGCCCGGGGCGGTGCGCCCGTCGCCAGGCGACGGGCGGCCGTCATCCGGGACAAGGCCGTGGATCTGGCCAGGGAAGGCGTCCGCAAGGGCGGTGACCGCGCCAGGGCGGGCCTGGCGTACCTCGCCGACCGGATCATCGAGCTCGCCCCCCGGGTCCCCGTACGGGACCTCCAGACGCTGCGTCGGCAGTTCCCCGGTCTCGGGCCGGAGCAGCTCGCCGACAAGCTCGTGGCGGGCGCGGCGAACGCCACGTCCACCGTCGGGGCCGGTGTCGGCGCGGCGGCCATGTTCCCCGTGCCGCCGGCGATGCCGACCGAGATCGCCGCGGAGATCACCGGCGTCGCGGCGATCGAGCTGAAGCTGATCGCCGAACTGCACGAGGTCTACGGCGTACGACCGCCGGGGACCTTGATGGAGCGCTCCACCGCCTACCTGCGCTCGTGGTCGGGCGAGCGCGGCGTCGACCTGCTCAAACCCGCCTCGCTCAACTCGGCCCTGGGCGGCCAGCTGAAGCGGGAGCTCCGCCAGCAGATCATGAAGCGGATGATCCGCGACCTGCCGAACCTGATGCCGTTCCTGGTGGGTGCGGCGGTGGGCGCGGTCATGAACCGGCGCGACACCAAGAAGCTGGCCTCGAAGATCCGCGCCGACCTGCGCAAGGTCCAGGTGCCGTGGGACGCCCTGCCCGCCCTCCCACCGCTGGAGAAGCCGGAGCACCCGTTGCCTCTCGACGAGGGGGAGAATCCCAAGGGGCTCGAGGGCTGACAGGCCGGCGGGACTGCCGAGGACTCGGGGGCCGGGGGCCGCGGGGAACTGAACCTCGGGGGCTGGGGAGTTTTTTTGCGCGGCGCAGGCGGATTTTTTGCCCTCGCCGCCTCGCCGACGCAGCAGCGCACGCCGTCAGCGTCGCCCCCACCGCACCGGCGGGCGGGGCCGTGTCCTGCCGCCCGTTCCCGTGCCGCCACGTACGTCGGGCCGGGATCCTCACACCGCGTCTGCGGCGCACCGGCGAAGGCCGCGTATCGCCCGCCCGCCCCCGTGCTGCGTCTACGCGGCCGTCTCCCGTGCCGCCCGCAGAGCCTCGGCCAGGCGCTCCGGCTCTCGCGTCGACAGGTACAGATAGGGCGTCGGGTCGTCCGGGTCGGTGACCTGCACGCGCAGCGCCGTGGGGATGTAGGCGCGCAGCAGCAGGAACGCCCTGGTGTCGGCCTTGTAGGTGCGCCAGGCGCGCGCCTCCTCGGGGCCGAGGACTTCCGCCTCGCCGAGTGCGGCGAGCGGGATCTTCGCCTCGCCCGCGATCAGGGAGTCGCCCACCACGCGGATGCGCACGGAGCCGTAGGAGCTGGCCATGACGGCCGCCACGGCGGTGCCGCCCGCGAGGCCGCCGAGCATCGGCAGGGTGCCGAACGGCAGCAGGATCAGGGCCATGGAGACGCCGACGAGGAACGAGATGAGCCACCACGAGCGGGGGGCGGTGAGTCGTTCTTCGTAGGGGGCGGCGGAGAGCTGCATGGACTCAAGCTTGGCATGGTGTCCGGATATGGAGGACGCGCGGGTAAGGTCTGCGGCTGTGAGTGGTACTTCCGCAGCTCTTCAGCCTCCGGCCCACGCCGTGAAACCGGTTCGGCACCCCGGTGCCCCCGTGCCCGGCGAGCCTCTCGGCGCCCACTACGAACAGTGTTTCGGGTGCGGGGGCGGGCAGCAGCACGGGCTGCACCTGGAGGCGCGGGCCGGCCAAGGCGTCAGCGTCACCGCCGAGTTCACCGTGCAGCCCGCCCACCAGGGGGCGCCCGGGCTGGCGCACGGCGGGGTCCTGGTGAGCGCGCTCGACGAGACGCTCGGTTCCCTCAACTGGCTGCTGCGGACGATCGCCGTGACCGGCCGTCTCGAGAGCGACTTCGTGCGGCCGGTGCCCGTCGGCACCACGCTGTACCTGGAGGCCGAGGTCACGGCGGTGGCCGGGCGCAAGATCTACTCGACGGCCACCGGACGCATCGGCGGCCCGGACGGGCCCGTGGCGGTCCGCGCGGACGCGTTGTTCATCGAGGTCGAGGTGCAGCACTTCGTGCAGCACGGCCGTGAGGAAGAGATCCAGGCCGCCATGAGCGACCCGGACCAGGTCCGGCGCGCCCGCGCCTTCGAGGTGAACCCGTGAGCCGTGATCCCGTGGACGTCCTGATCCGGCGCGTCGACCCCGACGTGCCCCTTCCCACGTACGCGCATCCCGGCGACGCGGGGGCCGATCTGCGGACCACCGAGGAGTGCGAACTGGCCCCGGGGGAGCGGGCCGTACTGCCCACGGGTGTGTCCGTCGCGCTGCCCGAGGGGTACGCGGCCTTCGTGCACCCGCGGTCGGGGCTCGCCGCCCGGTGCGGCGTCGCCCTCGTGAATGCCCCGGGGACGGTTGATGCCGGGTACCGTGGGGAGATCAAGGTGATCGTGGTGAATCTCGACCCGCGCGAGTCCGTGCGGTTCGAGCGCTTCGACCGGATTGCCCAACTGGTCGTCCAGCAGGTCGAGAAGGTCCGCTTCCATGAGGTGGCGGAGCTTCCCGGCTCGGCGCGGGCCGAGGGGGGCTTCGGGTCCACCGGTGGCCACGCCGCCGTGGACGACGGGGGCGGCACAATCGGTCAGGCCGCCGTGGGCGGCGCGACGGGTGGGAATCGATACGCTTCGGTCGTATCCGACCGGGAAGGACAGTGACGTGTTCGGACGTCGCAAGAAGAAGGGTGCCGCCGACGACGCGGCCGGCGAGGCCGAGCAGGTCGTCGACAGTGTCGACACTGAGGCGGACGAGGAAGACGGCGTGCGTGAGCGCGTGAGGCTCGAGCCCGAGCCGCGGCCCGACGGGCCCTGGGACAGCTCGGAGGTGCGCGAGCCCGGCGAGGGCCGCGTGGACCTGGGCGGGCTCTTCGTGCCCGGCGTCGACGGCATGGAGCTGCGGGTCGAGGTCGCGGGCGACGCGATCGTCGCGGCCACCGTCGTGCTGCGCGACAGCGCCATCCAGCTGCAGGCCTTCGCCGCACCCAAGCGCGAGGGCATCTGGGGCGAGGTCCGCGAGGAGATCGGCTCCGGCATCACCCAACAGGGCGGCATCGTCGACGAGGTCGAAGGCCCGCTGGGCTGGGAGCTGCGGGCTCAGGTGCCGGTGCAGCTGCCGGACGGCACGGGCGGGTTCCACGTCGTGCGGTTCGTCGGCGTCGACGGCCCGCGCTGGTTCCTGCGCGGAGTGATCTCCGGCCAGGGCGCGGTGCAGCCGCAGGCCGCCGGCCTGCTGGAGCAGATCTTCCGGGACACCGTCGTGGTCCGCGGCGACGGCCCGATGGCCCCCCGCGACCCCATCGTCCTCAAGCTGCCGAACGACGCCCAGATGGTCCCCGAGGGCGTCCAGCAGGAGGAGGCCGGATCCCGGTTCTCCGGCGGCATGGGACAGTTGCAGCGCGGACCGGAGATCACCGAGGTCCGCTGACCCGACGCAGTAAGGGCCGCACCCCCGACGGGGGTGCGGCCCTTCGTCGTGCGCGCTCCCTTGACGGTGACGGAGCACGCACACCGATCACGGGGTCGCGGCGATCGGCCACGTCGCCGAGACCAGCCGCATCCAAGGACAGGACCGGTACGGCACGGGCGTCGGCGAGCGACTATGCCCCGCCCGCGGCTTCCACGCCCGCCACCGGCTCGGCGCCGCGCCCCGAGCCGGCTCTGCCGGGGTGCGCCGAAACCGGGGCTCGGTCCGGTCACCGAGGTCGGCTCGTCATCTCGAGGCCGAGACGGTTGTGCGGCACACGCGGACCCCGGCCCCGCGGACCCGGCCCCGCGGAACCGCCCGGCCGGCAGCAACAACCTCTCCGTCGCCCGGGGGGCTGACGCACGGGTACGGCACCGCGTGAACCGATCCGGGGGTCTCGTCCGATGAACGAGTGAAGGGAAGCGAGACAGGCGAGGGGGAGCGCTCATGACCGGGTCGACCTGTGGGGTGCCCACCGCGTCAGGGTTGCGTCAAAGGTGTCCGCTGCCCTCCTCCACACCCGTTGCGCCGTCTCCTCCGGCCGTAAGGTCGACGCTGCGCAGGCAGCAGACCCAGGAAGACGATGAGGCCATGGCACGCGGCAAGCTTCGGATCTACCTCGGTGCGGCACCGGGCGTGGGCAAGACCTACGCGATGCTGTCCGAGGCCCACCGACGCGTCGAGCGCGGTACGGACTGCGTGGTGGCCGTGGTGGAGCACCACGACCGGCCCCGCACCGAGCGGATGCTCCACGGCCTGGAGAAGGTTCCCCGCCAGGAGCTGGAACACCGGGGCGGGAGCTTCACGGAGATGGACGTGGACGCCGTCCTCGCCCGCCGCCCCCGGATCGCCCTGGTGGACGAGCTGGCCCACACCAACGTCCCCGGCTCGCGCCACGCCAAGCGCTGGCAGGACGTGGAAGCACTGCTCGCGGCGGGCGTCGACGTGATCTCGACCGTGAACATCCAGCACCTGGAGTCCCTGGGCGACGTCGTGGAGTCGATCACCGGGGTGCGCCAGCAGGAGACCGTCCCCGACGAGTTCGTGCGGCGGGCCGACCAGATCGAGCTCGTCGACATGTCACCGCAGGCCCTGCGCCGACGAGTGGCGCACGGCAACGTCCACCGGTCGGACAAGGTCGATGCCGCCCTGTCCCACTACTTCCGCCCCGGCAACCTCACCGCCCTGCGGGAGCTGGCACTGCTGTGGGTGGCCGACCGGGTCGACGAGTACCTCCAGCAGTACCGCAGCGAGCACCGGGTCTCGGCGATATGGGGCTCGCGCGAGCGGATCGTGGTGGGGCTGACGGGCGGCCCGGAGGGGCGGACGCTGATCCGGCGGGCGGCGCGGCTGGCGGAGAAGGGCGCCGGGGGCGAGGTGCTCGCCGTGTACATCGCGCGCAGCGACGGACCGACCTCCGCCTCACCGAAGGAACTCGCCGTCCAGCGCACCCTGGTCGAGGACCTGGGCGGCACCTTCCACCACGTCGTGGGCGACGACATCCCGGCCGCGCTGCTCGCGTTCGCGCGCGGGGCCAACGCCACCCAGATCGTCCTCGGCTCCTCCCGCCGCAAGGCCTGGCAGTACGTCCTCGGTCCGGGGGTCGGCGCGACGGTCGCCCGCGAGTCGGGGTCCGACCTCGACGTGCACATCGTCACCCACGAGGAGGCCGCCAGGGGGCGTGGACTGCCGGTGGCCCGCGGAGCCCGGCTCGGGCGGGCCCGGATCGCCTGGGGCTGGCTGGTCGGCCTGGCGGGGCCCGCGCTGATGGCGCTGCTGCTGAACACCGTGCACCTCGGCCTCGCCAACGACATGCTGCTGTTCCTGACCGTCACCGTCGCGGCGGCGCTGCTCGGCGGACTGCTGCCGGCGCTGGCCTCGGCGGCCGCCGGCTCGCTGCTGCTGAACTACTTCTACACACCGCCGCTGCACCACTGGAGGATCGCCGACCCCAGGAACGTCGTCGCCATCGTGATCTTCGTCGGCGTCGGGGTGTCCGTGGCGTCGGTGGTCGACCTCGCGGCCCGGCGCACGCACCAGGCGGCCCGGCTGCGCGCCGAGTCGGAGATCCTCTCCTACCTCGCGGGCAACGTCCTGCGGGGTGAGACCAGCCTGGAGGCGCTGCTGGAGCGGGTGCGGGAGACCTTCGGCATGGAGTCGGCAGCGCTGCTGGAGCGGGCCAACGACAGGGAACCGTGGACCTGCGTCGGCCACGCCGGCCTCGACCGGCCGGTGCGGCGCCCGGAGGACGCCGACGTGGACGTGCCGGTCGGCGACCGTCTGGCGCTGGCGCTCACCGGGCGCGTGCTGCCCGCCGAGGACCGACGGGTGCTCGCCGCCTTCGCCGCGCAGGCCGTCGTCGTCCTGGACCGACGGCGCCTCCGGGAGGAGGCCGACCGGGCGCGGGCGCTCGCCGAGGGCAACCGCATCCGTACGGCACTGCTGGCCGCCGTCAGCCACGACCTGCGCACGCCGCTGGCCGGGATCAAGGCGGCGGTCTCCAGCCTCCGCTCCGACGACGTGGACTGGTCCGAGGAGGACCGGGCGGAGCTGCTCCAAGGCATCGAGGAGGGCGCCGACCGGCTCGACCACCTCGTCGGCAACCTGCTCGACATGTCCCGCCTCCAGACCGGCACGGTCACGCCGATCATCCGGGAGACCGACCTCGACGAGGTGGTGCCGATGGCGCTCGGCGGGGTCCCCGAGGGCAGCGCGGAGCTGGACGTGCCCGAGACCCTGCCCATGGTCGCCGTGGACGCCGGGCTGCTGGAGCGGGCGGTGGCCAACCTCGTGGAGAACGCGGTGAAGTACAGTCCCGCCGGTGCCCAGGTCCTCGTCTCGGCGAGTGCCCTCGCCGACCGGGTCGAGGTGCGAGTGGTGGACCGCGGGCCAGGAGTGCCGGACGAGGCGAAGGAGCGGATCTTCGCGCCCTTCCAGCGGTACGGGGACGCTCCGCGGGGCGCGGGAGTGGGACTGGGGCTCGCGGTCGCCCGCGGGTTCGCCGAGGCGATGGGAGGCACGCTCACCGCCGAGGACACGCCCGGCGGCGGCCTCACCATGGTGCTCACCGTGCGGGCGGCTCAGGACCGCGGGACGGCCGGGCCGGGCCGTCCGCCGGACCCCGGCCACGAGACGCCCGCGGGGCGGGCACCACTGGGTGCGGCCCGTGCCGCGTCGGCCGGTGAGGGACAAGGCCCCGCCGCGCCCACCCGGCCCCCCGCCCTCGACGGCGCGCCCGCGGAGCGCCCCGCACCTCCGTCCGAAAGGCAGTCCTCATGACCCGGGTGCTCGTGATCGACGACGAGCCGCAGATCGTGCGCGCCCTCGTGATCAACCTCAGGGCGCGCAAGTACGACGTGGACGCGGCCCACGACGGGGCCACCGCGCTCCGGCTCGCCGCCGCCCGCCACCCGGACGTCGTGGTCCTCGACCTGGGGCTGCCCGACATGGACGGCGTGGAGGTGATCAAGGGGCTGCGCGGCTGGACCCGGGTGCCGATCCTGGTGCTGTCCGCCCGGCACTCCTCCGACGAGAAGGTCGAGGCGCTCGACGCGGGCGCCGACGACTACGTCACCAAGCCCTTCGGCATGGACGAGCTGCTGGCCCGGCTGCGGGCCGCCGTACGCCGGGCCGAACCCGCCGGGGGTGAGGGGGACGACGTCCTGGTGGAGACCGACGCGTTCACCGTCGACCTGGCTGCGAAGAAGGTGAACCGGGACGGCAGGGACGTGCGGCTGACACCCACCGAATGGCATCTGCTGGAGGTGCTGGTGCGCAACACCGGCCGTCTGGTCGGCCAGAGACGGCTCCTGCAGGAGGTGTGGGGGCCGTCGTACGGGACGGAGACCAACTATCTGCGCGTGTACATGGCGCAGTTGCGGAGAAAGCTCGAGGCGGATCCGTCACACCCCAAGCACTTCATCACCGAGCCGGGCATGGGCTACCGGTTCGAGAAGTGAGGCTCTCGGGGGCCTCACCACCGCGGCTACGGCCCGGTCGATGTGCCCCGGTAGGCTTCAGACATGAGTGCTGTTCCTCGTTCCGAAAAGCCGGTGGGCCGGTTCCGGCGCATGCTCGACCGGCTCTCCTCGTCGCAGGAGGACCTGGAGTCCGAGGAGCTGCGGGAGGACGCCGAGACCGCGGGCTGCATCAAGATCGGGGACTGCCAGGACCGCCAGATCGTGACGGTTACTGGTACCTTGCGCACGGTCACCCTGCGGCCGCGCGCCGGAGTCCCGGCCCTGGAGGCCGAGCTGTTCGACGGCTCCGCCGCGCTGGACGTGGTGTGGCTGGGCCGGCGTTCCATCGTCGGCATAGAGCCGGGGCGCCGCCTCATCGCATCGGGCCGGATCTCGATGAGCCGGGGTCGCCGGGTGCTGTTCAATCCCAAGTACGAACTGAGACCCCTCGGTAGGGAGTAGCCGGTGACGTCACTCGACAAGCCGACCGAAGACACTCAGCAGGACGACGCGCGGGCGGTGACGGAAGCCGCGCTGTTCGAGGCGTTCGGCGGAGTGCGGGGCATGGTCGAGACGGTTCTGCCCGGCCTCCTCTTCGTCACGATCTACACGATCAACAAAGACCTGCACATGTCGGCGATCGCCGCCCTGGCGGTGTCGCTGGTCCTGGTCGTGGTCCGTCTGGCGATGAGGGACACCGTGAAGCACGCCTTCAGCGGTGTCTTCGGCGTCGCCTTCGGTGTCGTGTTCGCGATGATGACCGGCAACGCCAAGGACTTCTACCTGCCCGGCATGCTCTACACGCTGGGTCTGGCACTGGCGTACATCATCACGACGCTGTGCGGGGTGCCGTTGCTCGGGCTGATCCTCGGGCCGGTCTTCAAGGAGAACCTCTCCTGGCGGACCCGCAACCCCGGCCGCAAGAAGGCGTACGCCAAGGCCAGTTACGCATGGGGTCTGATCCTGCTCGCCAAGTGCGCGATCCTGTTCCCGCTGTACTGGTGGGCCGACACGACGCAGCTGGGCTGGGTCCTGGTCGCCCTGAAGATCCCGCCGTTCCTGCTGGCCGTCTGGCTGACCTGGGTGTTCCTGGCCAAGGCGCCCGCGCCGATCGACGTCTTCGCCGAGATGGAGGCCGAGGAGAAGGCCGAGGCGGAGCGGAAGGCGGCGGCCGCGGAGCGGGACGAGGTGAGCGGCGGCCGACACCGCCGGGACGTGTAGGCGGCACCGGGTCGGCCGCGCCGCGTTGCCGTGACGCACGGGATCGGCCCCCGCCGCGCGGGTCGCCGCACGGCGCAGGCCGGCGAGCCACGCCCCGCGGGCCGCGCCGTAGGAGCCGAGCTGCGTACGCCGAGCTGCGTACGCCGAGCTGCGTACGCCGCACAAGGCCCTCCTGGGCTGGACGGTCCAGGAAGCCACCGTTCACTGCCGCGGTACCCCGCGGGCCGCGCCGTAGGAGCCGAGCTGCGTACGCCGAGCTGCGTACGCCGCACAAGGCCCTCCTGGGCTGGACGGTCCAGGAAGCCACCGTTCACTGCCGCGGTACCGCGCGGGCCGCGCTGCAACCCCGTAGCAGACCCCGTACGACGAAGGGCGCCCCTGGGATCAGGGGCGCCCTTCACCGTCGGCCCCCGCGAGTCGCGGGGGCCTCGGCTCAGCCGGTGGTGTCCTCGCGGCGCACCGACAGCAGGTCCTCCAACTGTTCCTCGCGGGCCTGGGCGGCCACGAAGAGGAGCTCGTCGCCGGGCTCCAGGGAGTCCTCGCGGGACGGAGTGAGGACACGCGTGCCGCGGATGATGGTGACCAGGGAGGTGTCCTCGGGCCACTCCACGTCGCCGACCTGCGTGCCGGCCAGCGCCGATTCCTCGGGGAGGGTCAGTTCGACGAGGTTGGCGTCGCCGTGGCTGAAGCGGAGCAGGCGGACCAGGTCGCCGACGCTCACCGCCTCCTCGACCAGGGCCGACATCAGGCGCGGGGTGGAGACGGCCACGTCCACGCCCCAGGACTCGTTGAAGAGCCACTCGTTCTTGGGGTTGTTGACGCGGGCGACGACGCGCGGGACCCCGTACTCCGTCTTCGCGAGCAGCGACACGACCAGGTTGACCTTGTCGTCGCCGGTCGCGGCGATCACGACGTTGCAGCGCTGGAGGGCCGCCTCGTCCAGGGACGTGATCTCGCAGGCGTCGGCGAGGAGCCACTCCGCCTGCGGGACGCGCTCGACCGAGATGGCGGTCGGCGCCTTGTCGACGAGGAGCACCTCGTGGCCGTTCTCCAGCAGCTCGCCCGCGATCGAGCGGCCGACCGCTCCGGCTCCGGCAATGGCGACCCTCATCAGTGACCGCCCTCCTCGGCGGGGCCTTCGGCGAAGGACGCCTCGACCTTCTCGACGTCGTCCGTACGCATCATCACGTGCACCAGATCACCCTCCTGCAGCACCGTCTGCGAGGTGGGCAGGATGGCCTCGCCGAGGCGGGTCAGGAACGCCACCCGGACGCCCGTCTCCTCCTGCAGCTTGCTGATCTTGTGGCCCACCCAGGCGGAGGAGGCGTGCACCTCGGCGAGCTGGACACCGCCGGTGGGGTCACGCCACAGCGGCTCGGCGCCCGAGGGCAGCAGCCGGCGCAGCATCTGGTCGGCCGTCCAGCGGACCGTGGCCACCGTCGGGATGCCCAGGCGCTGGTAGACCTCGGCGCGGCGGGGGTCGTAGATGCGGGCGGCCACGTTCTCGATGCCGAACATCTCACGGGCCACCCGGGCCGCGATGATGTTGGAGTTGTCGCCGCTGGAGACGGCGGCGAAGGCGCCCGCCTCCTCGATGCCCGCCTCGCGCAGGGTGTCCTGGTCGAAGCCGACTCCGGTGACCCGGCGGCCACCGAACGAGGAGCCGAGACGGCGGAAGGCGGTGGGGTCCTGGTCGATCACGGCGACCGTGTGCCCCTGCTGCTCCAGGGTCTGCGCGAGGGCGGAACCCACTCTGCCGCAGCCCATGATGACGATGTGCACGACCGTCCTTCCGAGGTCAGGAGTTGCTGACGTTGCCTGAACAGGGTCTCAGACCGTCGACCAAGCTACACAGGCGCGGTGCGCGCGGGGCACCCCCGTGCACGGGACACGGATCAGCGACGGCGGATGCTGCACAGACTGAGGAGGGTGAGGATTCCGAGGCCGACGAGGCTGCCGACGGCGCCGATGAGCTCAGCGGTCGCGTGCATGGAACCTCCGAAGGGCGGCAGCGGGCGGGGGATTGTCATATAGGCATGACGATCGGCGCGGCCACGGAATCCGCAGCGGGCGCCCCGCCGAATTCACCCGTGAGGCAGAGGTGTTCCGACATCCGGCTCGACCGAGCCCGGGGGGAGGTGGGCGATCTTCAGTTCGAAGGCCTACGATGCACTGTTGTGTCCAAACTGACCGACGTGCCCAAACGGATTCTGATCGGGCGCGCACTGCGCAGTGATCGGCTCGGAGAAACGCTCCTGCCGAAGCGCATCGCCCTCCCCGTCTTCGCCTCCGACCCGCTCTCCTCCGTGGCCTACGCGCCCGGGGAGGTGTTGCTGGTCCTGTCCATCGCGGGCGTGTCGGCGTACCACCTCAGCCCGTGGATCGCCCTCGCGGTCGTCGTGCTGATGTTCACGGTGGTGGCCTCCTATCGGCAGAACGTCCACGCGTACCCCAGCGGCGGCGGTGACTACGAGGTGGCCACGACCAACCTCGGCGCCAAGGCCGGCCTGACCGTCGCGAGCGCGCTGCTCGTCGACTACGTCCTGACCGTCGCCGTCTCGATCTCCTCCGGCATCGAGAACCTCGGCTCCGCCATCCCCTTCGTCGTCGAGCACAAGGTGGCCTGCGCGGTCGCCGTCGTGGTCCTGCTCACGCTGATGAACCTGCGGGGCGTCAAGGAGTCCGGCAAGCTCTTCGCGATCCCGACGTACGTGTTCGTCGTGGGCGTCTTCATCATGATCGCGTGGGGCGCCTTCCGGACGCTGGTCCTGGGCGACACCATGCGGGCGCCGACCGCCGACTACACGATCAAGCCCGAACACCAGGGGCTCGCGGGCTTCGCCCTGTTCTTCCTCATGCTGCGCGCCTTCTCCTCCGGCTGTGCCGCGCTCACCGGCGTGGAGGCGATCTCCAACGGCGTGCCGGCCTTCCGCAAGCCCAAGTCGAAGAACGCGGCGACCACGCTCGCGATGATGGGCCTGCTGGCCGTCACCATGTTCTGCGGCATCATCGTCCTGGCCCTGGTCACCGACGTCCGCATGGCCGAGAACCCGGCCGTCGACCTGGTGCGGAACGGCGCCGCGGTCGGGGCCGACTACGTCCAGAACCCGGTCATCACCCAGGTCGCCGAGGCCGTCTTCGGCAAGGGCAGCTTCCTGTTCATCGTGCTCGCCGCGGCGACCGCCCTGGTGCTGTTCCTCGCGGCCAACACCGCCTACAACGGCTTCCCGGTGCTCGGCTCGATCCTCGCCCAGGACCGCTACCTGCCCCGCCAGCTGCACACCCGCGGCGACCGGCTCGCCTTCTCCAACGGCATCGTGCTCCTGGCCGGCGCGGCGACCCTGCTGATCGTCATCTACGGCGCCGACTCCACCCGCCTGATCCAGCTGTACATCGTCGGCGTGTTCGTGTCCTTCACGCTCAGCCAGACCGGCATGGTCCGGCACTGGAACCGCCACCTGGCCACCGAGACCGACCCCGGCAAGCGCCGTCACATGGTCCGCTCCCGCGCGATCAACACCTTCGGTGCCTTCTTCACCGGCCTGGTCCTGGTCGTCGTCCTCATCACCAAGTTCACCCACGGCGCCTGGGTCGCCCTGCTCGGCATGGTGATCTTCTACGGCACGATGACCGCGATCCGCCGCCACTACGACAGCGTGGCCGCGGAACTCGTCGCCCCCGAGGGCCCCAGCGACGACAGCGTCCGCCCCTCGCGCGTGCACTCCGTGCTGCTGATCTCCAAGATCCACCGTCCGACGCTGCGCGCCCTGGCCTACGCCAAGCTGATGCGCTCCGACACACTGGAGGCGCTCACGGTCAACGTCGACCCGGCCGAGACGAAGGCACTGCGCGCCGAATGGGAGCGGCGCGGCATCGACGTACCGCTGAAGGTCCTCGACTCGCCGTACCGCGAGGTCACGCGGCCGGTCATCGAGTACGTCAAGAGCCTGCGACGGGAGTCGCCGCGCGACGCCGTGTCGGTGATCATCCCCGAGTACGTCGTCGGCCACTGGTACGAGCACTTCCTGCACAACCAGAGCGCGCTGCGCCTGAAGGGCCGGCTGCTGTTCACGCCGGGCATCATGGTCACGTCCGTCCCCTACCAGCTCCAGTCCTCCGAGGTGGCGAAGAAGCGGGCCCGCAAGCGGCAGGAGTGGAACGCTCCGGGCTCGGTGCGGCGCGGACCGGCGGAGCAGGCACGCCCGAAGGAGCCCTCGGACGACAAGCGCTGACACCGTGGTCGAGGGCCGGGCGGCACCCACGTAGACTGGTGGGCTGTCGTCCGGCCGTGTTTCTCACCGCCGATCCCCCACTCGCACCTGGAGTCACCCCACCATGCAGGAAGAATCCGACAAGACGCTGGTGGGGGCGGAGTACGAGGTCGAGATCGGCCCCGTCGCCCACGGCGGCCACTGCATCGCGCGCACCGATTCGGGCCAGGTGCTCTTCGTCCGGCACGCGCTGCCGGGTGAGCGGGTCGTGGCCCGGGTGACCGACGGCGAGGAAGGCGCCCGCTTCCTGCGGGCGGACGCGGTGGAGATCCTCTCCGCGTCCAAGGACCGCGTCGAGCCCCCGTGCCCCTTCTCCGGCCCCGGCCGCTGCGGCGGCTGCGACTGGCAGCACGCCAAGCCGGGCGCCCAGCGCCGGATGAAGGGCGAGGTGATCGCCGAGCAGCTCCAGCGGCTCGCGGGCCTCACCCCCGAGGAGGCCGGCTGGGACGGCACGGTCGTACCGGCCGAGGGCGACAAGCTCCCGGCGGGCCAGGTGCCGCAGTGGCGCACGCGCGTGCAGTACGCCGTGGACCCGGTGACCGGCCTCGCCGGTCTGCGCAGGCACCGTTCGCACGAGGTCGAGGCGATCGACCACTGCATGATCGCGGCGGAGGGCGTCAGCGAGCTGGGTATCGAGAAGCGCGACTGGAGCGGCATGGCCTCCGTCGAGGCGATCGCCGCGACGGGATCGCAGGACCGGCAGGTCATCCTCACGCCGCGCCCGGGCGCCCGCCTGCCGATCGTCGAACTGGATCGGCCCGTGTCCGTCATGCGCGTCGAGGAGAAGGACGGCGGCGTCCACCGCGTCCACGGCCGCCCCTTCGTCCGCGAGCGCGCGGACGGCCGTACCCACCGCGTCGGCAGCGGCGGCTTCTGGCAGGTCCACCCGAAGGCGGCGGACACCCTGGTCACCGCCGTCATGCAGGGCCTCCTGCCGCGCAAGGGCGAGACGGCCCTGGACCTGTACTGCGGCGTCGGCCTCTTCGCGGGCGCCCTCGCCGACCGCCTCGGCGAGAAGGGCGCGGTCCTCGGCATCGAGTCCGGCAAGCGGGCCGTCGAGGACGCCCGCCACAACCTCGCCGACTTCGAGCGGGTCCGCATCGAGCAGGGCAAGGTCGAGAGCGTGCTCCCGCGCACCGGGATCACGGAGGTCGACCTGATCGTCCTGGACCCGCCGCGGGCGGGGGCGGGCCGCAGGACGGTGGAACACCTCGTGTCGCTGGGGGCGCGGAGGATCGCGTACGTGGCGTGCGACCCGGCGGCGCTGGCCCGGGATCTGGGGTACTTCCGGGACGGGGGGTATCGGGTGCGGACGTTGAGGGCGTTCGATCTGTTTCCGATGACCTCGCATGTGGAGTGCGTGGCGATTCTTGAGCCCGCAGCAAAAGGCGTCTGACCTGCTGTTCTTCTGGTTCCCCAGGTTGCGGGCGGGTCGTGCCGACATGTTTCCGCAGGCCCACCGCGTGGAGCATGATGCAGGTTCCTGCCACACGTCTCACCTGCGGTTTCGCAGCGGAGCGCGGGTCGAGAACGCTCTGCCTCCACTCCGTCAGGGGCGGGGTTCGGGAAATGTCCTGACGCCCGTTCGACGCTGATTCCGGCGGAGCGTGACGCGGTCGTCTCGGATCAGACAGGGCGGGTCGATCGCCGGCCGGCCGTGACCTCCGGGTACCGGGGGACCACGGCGTACCTGGAAGAACGACTCCAGGTCCATGCCGCCGCGGTCGATCTCCTCGCACGGGAGAAAGCCGCCCCGAGCGGCCGCGGCAGCGGTGCACGCGTGGTCCCGATACGCAGGCCGGGCAGCACACCCGCTCGAACGGCGTCCGATTTCACGGGCGATCGGAGCCGCCGCGGACCGAGCAGGAGGCGTTGGAGCCCCTCGTGACACTCACACTTCTGGTTGTCGAAAGCCGCCCGGGCCGAGTTGTGCCGTGGGACATCCGGCCGGGGCGGCGTCGTACGCACTGGGCAGCCGTTGGGTGGCGGTTACCGGGTCGTGTAGGGGTCTTGGCTGATCAGGTGAGCTTTCAGACCCTCGCCGATGCCGGGCTCCGGGGTGCCTGCCCAGTCCTTGATGAGCACGCCACCGGTGCCGCAGCCCCACGGGTTCCAGGTCCACGCGAGATAACCGATGCTGTGGGCGTCAGCCCAGTCCACCAACCGCTGCATGTAGTCGAAGCCGCAGTTGTCCTGGCCGAACTCACCGATGACGACCGGCACCTCTTGTGCGAGCGGCGCGACCTGACTGTCCCAGCAGGAGGCGGTCGCACAGGCGTTGAAGCTGTACGCATGCCATGACGCGGCGATGTTGTTCAGCGGGTCGGTCGGCATGTGCGTCAGCCACTCGCGCATGTCGTTGGCCCACTCCAGGCCACCCAGCATGAGGATGTTGGTGGCGCCGGTGGCCCGGACCGCGTCGACCAGGTCCTGCATGCCGGCCGTCTCATACGGAAGGCCCGTGCAGGTACCGCCGTCTCGCCAGCACCGCCAGCCGACGGTCTTGTCCCAGTCGGCGGCGATCTCCGGGTAGGGCTCGTTGAACAGATCGAAGACGACGGCGTCATTGCCCTTGAAGGCGTTGGCGACACCGGTCCAGAACTGGGGGGCGTACTGCGCGTCCGGCATCGGTTTCTGGCACGTCGCGGTGGTGTCCTTGCAGTGCCAGTCCGGCCCATCGGTATAGGCGCCCCGCGTCCAGTGCAGGTCGAGGATCGGCGTGATGCCATTGGCCACCAGCAGGTCGACGTAGTCTCTGACGCCCTGCTGGTAAGTGGTTCCCTTGGGCGAGCCGTTGATGCCGAGCCAGCATTCCTCGTTCAACGGCAGGCGTACCGCGTGGATGTTCCAGGTCTTCATCGCGTCGACGGAAGCCTGGTCGACCGGGCCGCCGTCCCACAGCCCCTTGCCCTGCACACAAGCGTATTCACCGCTGGAGCGGTCCACGCCCAGCAGCCGGTACGGCTTGCCGCCAGCGGTGACGATCTTGTTGCCGGAGACCTTCAGCTCCGGGGCCGGACCACTGGGGCCGCTGGTCGGAGTGGTGGTGGGACTGGGGGACGGGGAGGTCACCGAGCCGGTACAGGTCACGCCGTTGAGCGCAACCGATGCGGGTTCCGGATTGGCGCCCTTCCACGCACCGGTGAACCCGATGGAAGCCGAACTGCCCGTATCCAGCGCCCCGTTCCAGTCGAGGCTGGCAGCGGACACGCGGGTTCCGGACTGTGTCCACGTGGCACTCCAGCCGTTGCTGACCTTCTGGTCGGAGTGCGGGAAGTCGAACGTCACGGTCCACCCTCGTACGGGGGAGCCGAGATTTGTGATGGCCAGGTTCGCGTTGAACCCTCCCGGCCATTCGCTCTGCACCTTGTACGCGACCGAGCAGCCGGTGGTGGCTGCCGATGCGGGCAGGGTGGCGATGGCAACGCCACCCAGGATCAGTGCACCGGCGGCGCCGGTTGCCATGAAGGTGTGACGACGTTTCACCTGATCTCCTTGTTGCCGTAAGGGATCGATGAGCGCGATACATCATCGTCAATTCGGTGACTTGTAAAGTCAATGCGCGTTCGGCTGGCTTCTGGATACCGAGTGGTCGGTCGGAGTGAAGAGTCCTGTGCTATTCAAGTCAACTACTGGCTTGAAAGAGTGATGTCGGCATGGTGGGCTGAGCGCCAGCCCAGTTCCGGTGAGGTAGCCGCCGAGGACGTCGTGGCGGTACTGACGCTGACGAAAGTTTCGCCGGACGGCGGTGATCAGGTCGTGTGGGTCGGCCACAGCGCGGCAGTGGTTCTACGACAACCACGGACTGAAAATTCGCGCCCAACGACGAAAAGCTCAGCAAAGGAAAGGACAAGCGCTGCTTCATGTTCAACGGAAAGTGCTGGGACGGACTGCCGCACATCAAGGTCCGGGACGCCGTCTCGCCCAACGGGGTCGGACGCATCTGCGTAGCCCCCGGCGCACGCCGGCCAGAACCGGGCAGAACGAGCTGCCGTCGAGGTGGGCGGCAGAGTCGGTCGGTGAAGGCGTCGGGCGAACATGGATGATTCCGGGCCATAGGACTGCCGGACCATGTCCGAGAGGGCGGTACGTGAGGTGAAGTCTGTCTCGCACTCTCGGAAGGGTGCGGACTGGCCGCGATGTCGCCGGGCGGTCACGGCTGCGGCTGGGCGAACAGGCCCTGAGGTCGGCCATCGCGTCGATGCGGACCACCGCGCCCATGGTGAGCGAGGCGGCGGTACTGCCCGGCGATCCGACGGTGCCGGCGGCGGGACCCTCGTTGCCGGCGGCGATCACGAAGGGGGCGGCGGAGGAGGCGGACAGCGCGTTCACGGACTGTCCGACGGGGTCGTCACCGGGGTGCCGGGGCCGCGGTGAGGGCCGCGGAGGCGAGCAGGGGGCGTCGAAGCCTCACCCGCTCGCCTCCTCCGGTGGGATGGTGAAGAGCGAGTGCCCCTGTGGGGGCACGACCGGCTCCTCAGACGAGCCGCTTGCGTCCCCAGATGAAGAGGAACGCCACGATGCCGGCCGTCAGGGCGAACAGAATCGACGCCCCGAACCACTGCATGCTGCTCATCTGCGATATGGGGATGTAATCGATCGACGAGCCGACGATGTCCGCTTTCTTCATGCACAGCTCAGTCGCCTCAGCCGTCGGCGCATCCGTGCAGGTGTTCAAGTCGAGCAGTTTTCCGCTGCCGGTGACATAAGAGGTGTCGAGCTGGGCCGCGGTGCGGGGCACCTCCGGAAATGTGAATATGCCGCCCGGGCTGGCAGGCTTGCTGGTGACTGTGACGATGTCGCCGAGCGACAGCTTGAAGTAGCCCCAGACCGTCTGGAGGGCGACGGCGAAACCGAGGGTCACGACCATGGCCACCAGCGTGCGGCGCAGGATCACACCGATCAGCACCCCGCCGAACACGGAGAGGAGGGAGAGGGCGACGGGCACCGGGCCCGTGGTGTTGAAGAACTCCCTGGAGGTCCAGTCGATGTCCGCGTAATGGGGCTTGATGGGGTTCCACCACCAGGCGAACACAGCCGACAGCGTGACCGTGGTCACCGTCACCACCAGCCCGGTCAGCGCCAGCTTTGTGACGAGCCAGCGGTTGCGGCTCACGGACTGGGCGGCGATCAGCTTGGCCGTGCCGCTCTCCAGGTCGCCCGCGAGCAGCGGGGCGCCGAGGAGGACACCGAGGATGACGGGTATCGCCGTGAGACCGGTGGTGACGGAAGTGAACGCGCCGATGTACGGCGCGAACTCCTTTTCCGCGTTGTCGAGGTTCTTGGCGGGAAAGCCGTAGGCGTCGAGGAAGTCCATCATCTGGGCGCGCTGGTAGACCATCCAAGCCACGCAGAGCACGGTGGCGGCGATCATGGTCCAGAACGCGGCCCGGTGCTGGCGCCAGACCAGCCAGGTCATACCGCTCAGGCGGGGGCGCCGGGTGGCCTGCGTGGTGGTGGCGTTCCTGGCCCCGTGCCTGGGTCCGTTCGTGGTCGCGTTCATCGTGCCGTTCATCGTCCGGTTCGCTGTCCTGTTCTTGCCGTCGGTCGAGGGGCGGGCGAAGGTGCTCATGCCGCCACCGTCCCGGTGCCGAACGCCTGGCCCTGGACCTGGGCGGTGGGGGTGATCAGCGGTGGTGCGTCGGGTGAGCGGAGATAGGCGAGCAGGAGTTCCTCCATGCTCGGGGCGGTCACCTCCCAGGGGCCGGTGACCGGGCCCTCCGGGCGGATCAGCGCGGTGAACTGCCGTCCGCTGCTCCGGGACTCGACGAGGGTGTGGTAACCGAGGGCGGCGGGCAGGCTCTCGCCCTCCCTGACCCCGGTGACCACGGCGTGCACGGTCATCAGGTCGTCCACGTCGCCGGCGAGGCGCACTCCGCCGCCGGAGACGACGACGAGGAAGTCGCACACGTTGTCCAGTTCGGCGAGGACGTGGGTGGACATCAGCACGGTGGTGCCGCGCTCGCCGGCCTCGGCGAGGAGGGTGCCCATGAGTTCGTGGCGCACGACCGGATCGAGGTCCGACATCGGCTCGTCGAGCAGCAGCAGGTCGGGGCGCTTGCCGAAGGCGAGGGCGACGGCGACGCGGGTGCGCTGGCCACCGGAGAGGGTGCCGATCTTCGCGTCGAAGGGCACGTTGCCCGCGCGGACGATGTCCTCGGCGGCGCGCTGGTCCCAGCCGGGGTTCAGCTCCCGCCCCAGCCGCAGGGTCTCCGCCACGGTGAAGCGACGGAACAGCGGCTTCTCCTGCGCGAGGAAGGCCGTACGCCGACCGGACTCCACCGAGCCCGGCGCCTCGCCGAACAGACTGAGCGAGCCCTGCGTCGGCTTCAGGACATGGGCCGCGATGTTCAGCAGCGTGGTCTTGCCCGCCCCGTTGGGGCCGACCAGCCCGCAGATCCTGCCCGCCGGAAGCCGGAAGGTGCAGTTCCGCAGGGCCCAGCCCCGCCGGTAGCGCATCCCCAGTCCGTGCGCCTCGAGCGCCGGATCCCCCGCATACATGGCGTCACTCACCTGTGCTCCTCGTTGTCGTGGCCCCCGTGACCGCCGTGGTCCCGGGGGCGTACTGCTTCTCCAGCGCCGACGCGACCAGCGCGGCCACGTCCTCCTGCTCCAGACCGGCCCCGGCCGCCTTCGACATCCACGCCACCAGCTCCCCGTACAGCGGAGAGTCGGTGCCCGTCTCGGGGCGGCCCAGCGTGCGGCGTACGAAGGTGCCCTGGCCCGGTCGTGGTTCGACCAGGCCCTCGCGCTCCAGCTCGCGGTACGCCTTGAGGGTGGTGTTCGGGTTGACCGCGCTCGTCTCGGAGACCTCCTTGGCGGTGGGCAGCCGGTCGCCCGGCACCAGTACGCCCAGCCGCAGGGCCTGCTTGGT
The DNA here is from genome assembly GCF_055573695.1 of Streptomyces sp. NPDC030143. Classification (NCBI taxonomy): domain Bacteria; kingdom Bacillati; phylum Actinomycetota; class Actinomycetes; order Kitasatosporales; family Streptomycetaceae; genus Streptomyces; species Streptomyces sp. NPDC030143. Next base: position 112,881 of record NZ_JBVIAY010000019.1, on the reverse strand, counting down.
CTGCTGCACGATCTGCTGGAAGGCGGGGACCCCGCTCCGCCTGTCGATGCGGTACTCCACGGCCACCACTCCCTTCCATCATCATTCCACTACTCGATTAGTGGAATGATGATGGAAGGGAGTGGCAGCCGTTGTCAACGGGGTCCGGGAACGGTCCTGAAACAGACCGGGAGAGAGGAACGGGCCAGGAGGAGGCGAGGAGGAGGCGAGATCCGGTGTGTCCGAAGTGACCGGAGAGGCTCGTTGGGCAACGGTTCCGTGGTCAGCCGGGCTGCCGCTGGTCACCCACGAGCTGTCGCTCGCGGCGGGCCCTGAATCGGCAGCCGTGGTCGAGGGCGGGGCCCGACCTCCGACATGCGGCGTCAGTTTGGCCGTGGTGCTCAGGTGGAGCTCGCTGGTGACCCCACCCCCGTGAGCGGCCCGGTCCCTCGCCTCGCGCACCACCTCCACCAGGAGGGCGCGCGGACTTCAGCGGTACTTCCTCTTCTGGCCGCACTTGTCGACCGTGGGCCGGCCACACGCGACGAAGCCGGCCCCTACCCGCCTTCTTCCGAAAAGGGAGTGCGGATGGGGAATGCCCGTGACGCTCGTTCGACGCTCGAGGCCCTGTGAGCCTTCGTGCAGGGGCGCGAAACGGTCACTGACCTCACGGCGGCGTCGTTGTCGCTCGGGCGGACCTGGTCCGGCAGCAAGTCGCAGAAGGAGTCCAGGGAGCGGTGCGCGAGGGGGGCCGGGGGTCGGCGCAACCGGTCAAGGCCGTGATCGATGGAAGTGGTGAAGGGACTCGACCAGTCCGTCGGTGCAGAACAGGAGCGTGGCCCGCGCGCGGCACGACGGTGACGGCGTCGGGGCGGGGGCTGGTGACTCCGGTGCCGAGCGGTATGCCGTGAGCCTCTTCGCAGCGGGCGATTCGTGAGTCCTGAGGATACGCTCGGTCCGAGCCAGCGGCGCCAGGCCGCGGTGATCCCACGTGAGGGCCACCGGAGGGGGGCATGTCCTGAGACACCGTGGTCTGTTCGCACGGTGCCGCACCGTCCCACGTGTGGACAATCCTCCTCAACGGTCGTCTTGCCGTGGGCGGCGAGGCGCTGCTCGGCAGTGCGGCGGCCCAGCGCGTCGTAACGGTGCCGCCACCGCGTCCCGCGAGGGTGACGACGGAGGTCATGCGCCCTTCGGTGTCCCGTGTGAAACGCCACGTGTCCGCCTTGCGGGACAGGCGGGTCCTCTGGCGCAGAGTCACCCGGCCAAGGGGTCATATGCACAGCGGACGTTTCCGGCGCGAGTGAGGGCGGTGCCCTCGTACGTCCGGTGGCCGGTGGCCGGTGGCCTTGTGACCCGGGCGGGAAACCGGCCGTCAGCGGTGACGACGGTGGCGCGGCCGACCGGGTCGGCCCTCGTACGTCCGGTGGCCGGTGGCCTCGTGACCCGGGCGGGGAACCGGCCGTCAGCGGTGACGACGGTGGCGCGGCCGACCGGGTCGAGGTCGAAGGCACGGGTGCCCGAGAGTTGGTCAGCGAGTGTGCGGAGGTGGCCGTCGGCGCGGCAGAGGCAAGCGCGGAAGCCTCTCAGCCTTGGGGCGGTGGTGTCAGCCGAGGCGCCACTGCTGGTTGCTGCCGCCGTTGCAGTCCCACAGTTTGACCGGTGCGCCGTTGGCGGTGGAGGCGCCGGCCACATCCAGGCACAGCCCTGACTGGACGCCGGTGATGGTGCCGTTGGAGTTGAGGTTCCACTGCTGGTGGGTGCCGCCGTTGCAGTCCCAGATCGCGACTTTCGCGCCGGCCGCGGTGCCGGTCGCGTCGAGGCACTTCGCGCCGCCGTAGACGGTGAGCTGCTTGGCCGGCGTACTGGTCCAGGACTGGTTCGTCTGGCCGTTGCAGTCCCAGATCTGCGTCTGGGCGCCATTGGTCTGCGAAAAGCCGGGTACGTCCAGGCACTTGCCGGAACCGGTGGCGTGGAGAGGACCCGTGGTGGTGCCGCCGGAACCTCCCGAGCCGTCGAGTCCGAAGAAGGCGATGGCCCGGGCCGCCATACCGCTTTCGGGCAGGCTGTGCCCGACCCCCTGGAAGCTGTTCGCCTCGACCGGTGCCTGCGTGCCGGCGGAGCCGTAGCGGGTGCGGGTCCAGTTGGACTGCGGGGAGTCGGTGAAGACCGGGGTCTGGCTCACTCCCAGCACGTTCGTCCACTGCTTGATCTCTTCACCGAAGTTCGCGTAGTACAGCGCGTCGTCCTCGGTGCCGTGCCACAGCTGCATCCTCGGCCGGGGGCCGGTGTACCCCGGGTAGGCGTTCCGGACGAGGTCGCCCCACTCCTGCGGGGTCTTGCTGATCTTGCCGGTGGCGCAGGCGCTGTTCCAGCCGGAGCCGTCGGTGGTGGCGAAACAGCCGAACGGCACGCCCGAGAACGCCGCACCGGCCTTGAACAGGTCGGGGTAGGAGCCGAGCATGACATTGGTCGTCATCGCGCCGGACGAGGCGCCCGTGACGTAGACCCGGCCGGCGTCGGCGTTCATGTTCTGCAGGGTGTACCGGACCATCTGGGCGATGCTCGTGGGGTCACTGCCCCCGTCGTGCTTGAGCGCCTGGGGCGAGGAGACGTCGAAGCACTGCCCGCTGACGTTCGCGTCCGGGTAGACGACGATGAACCCGTGCTGGTCGGCGAGGCGGGCGAACTCCGTGTTGGAGTAGAAGGCGGGCCCCGTGCCGGTGCAGTAGTGCACCGCCACCAGCACCGCCGGGCGTGCCGGAGCGCTGTCGGGCTTGTAGACGTACATCCGCAGGTTGCCGGGGTTGCTGCCGAAGTTGGTCACCTCCTTCAGCGACGCGGCCGACGCGGTGGTGGCCGAGGCGCCGGTCAGGACGAGCGCCGCGATCAGCGGCGAGACCGCCATCAGCAGGGCTACGAGTACATCCTTGACGCTTCTCTTCTTGGACTTCGGGGACATGACGCTGTCCTTTCTGGAATCCAGCACGGCCGGGACGAAGACCGGGTGGTGAAGCGCTTCGACAGGCCCGCGTGCTGCGGTGAACGGCTTCGACTGGATGCCGACCAGCGGGATCGGCCTGGTCCGGCGGTGGGTCGCTCCAGGCTCTGACATCAGGCCTCGCGGGTACGGGCGAGGGTCACCCGCCCTGACGAAAGCCCGGGTCGCCGCACTGCGTCGCGGCGACGGTGAAGTGAACACGCTGTCTGCCCAACCGGCTTGGAGATCGCCTCGCCGACCCGACCGCCTGGGCCAGACGGTTGCCTGGCCCCTCCGGGCGAGCCGTGCCGGGCTCCTGGCCGGCGTGTGACCCGTCGACGCTCAGGCGATCGACGGCGGGCGGGAGCCGGCTCAGATCCCATCTTCTCGTCGAGGCGGAGCCGCGACGGAAGGTTGTCGATGTGCTTCCGGAACGGTCGTTGCGACCGCGCAACGACGGTGCTGTGTGCGGCGCGTGGGCAGGCGCATGGGATTCCCCTGAGATGGACTCGAGAAGAAGAGTGAAGCGCTTCGATGCTCGTCAGAGGTCCGGGGCAGTGTCAAGAGATCGGCCTCGCCGCGTTGACAAAGCGCGCGGACCCCTTTGTTGTACCCCGGAGGCATCTTGGAAGCGACCCTTGTGCGCCCTCGTGCCTTCACTTAACCTCGCAGCAACATCGAAGCGCTTCGACTGTGCATCACGTCGCAGTAATGGGATGTCTGCTTTCAGCTCAGCCAGTTCCAGTCACGACACCGCAGCCGACGGCCCTGCGCCGGGTGTCCTGGCGCGCCATGAAGGGTTGACGCGATGACGCCGAATGCCGTCTCCGCCTGCTCCGGACCATGCCGGAGAGGCTTCCTCGCCTCCACGGCGTTCGCCACCGCAGCGGTGGCCGGTGGGATGTCGCCGCTCACCGCCTCGGGCAGGTCGGACAGTGGAGCGCGCGAGCGGCCCTAGGGCAGCAAGGCCGCCGACAAGCTGCTCCCGACGCGCATTGCCGGCGATGTGGCACAGCCGGACCTTCCGTCGGAGAAGGCTCGGCGGCCGACTGCACCGGCAAGGTCCCCGCGCCCCTCAGGGGCGTCGCTCTTTCCGTCTCCTTCGCACAAGAAAGAGGTATGTCATGCGCACGCCCCACATCAGCAGAAGAGCCGTACTCGCCGGGACCGCTGCCGCAGCCGCGGCCGTCTCCCTGCCGCTCGGCCAGGGACGTGCGCAGGCCGCCGCCACTCCCGCGAAGAGTGGATACCGTTGGCGCAACGTGGTCCAGGGCGGTACGGGGTTCATCACCGGGGTGCTGTTCCATCCCTCCGTGCGCGGGCTGGCCTACCTGCGGACCGACATCGGCGGTGCCTACCGGTGGGACGACCGGACCGACCGGTGGATCCCGCTGACCGACCACCTCGGCTGGGACGACTGGAACCTGCTCGGCGTGGAGGCCATGGCCGTCGACCCGGTGCATCCGAACCGCGTATACCTGTCCCTGGGTGCGTACACGCAGCCCTGGGCCGGAAACGGGGCCGTGCTCCGCTCGGAGGACCGCGGTGCGACCTGGAAGCGCACCGATCTCAGCGTGAAGCTCGGGGCCAACGAGGACGGCCGGGGCTGCGGGGAGCGCCTCCTCGTCGACCCGTGCGACAGCGACACCTTGTGGCTGGGCACCCGGCACGACGGGCTGCTCAAGTCCACCGACCGGGGCGCCCACTGGCAGGCCGTGAGCTTCCCGGCCACCCCGAGCGCCACCGGCCAGGGCGTCACGCTCCTGGTCGCCGTGGGCCGCAGTGTCTACGCCGGCTGGGGCGACTCCGACGGCACCTCCGCGAACCTCTACCGCACGTCCGACGGCGTCACCTGGGAGGCCGTCCCGGGGCAGCCGACCGGCACCGCCGCCAAGGTCCCGATCCGGGCCGCCTACGACCGGCACACGCGCGAGCTGTACGTGACGTACGCCAACGCCCCCGGCCCGAACGGGCAGTCCGACGGCAGTGTGCACAAGCTGCGCACGACGAGCGGGAAGTGGACCGAGGTCACCCCGGTGAAGCCGGGGGGCACGACGGCCGACGGCTCCGCTGACTCCTTCGGCTACGGCGGTGTCGCCGTCGACGCCCGCCGCCCGGGCACGCTCGTCGTCTCCACCAACAACCGCTGGTCGCTGGTGGACACCCTGTACCGGACCACCGACGGTGGCCGCACCTGGACGTCCCTGAAGGACACGGCCGTGCTCGACGTGTCTGAGACGCCTTACCTCAAGTGGGGTGCCGACAAGCCGAAGTTCGGCTGGTGGATCCAGGCCGTCGGACTGGACCCGTTCGACTCCCGGCACGTCGTCCACGGCACCGGCGCCACCCTCTACGGCACCCGCGACCTCAAGCACTTCGCCCCCCAGATCCGCGGTGTGGAAGAGGCGTCCGTACGCCAGCTGATCTCGCCCCCCACCGGACAGGCCCACCTGCTCAGCGGCTCCGGCGACATCGGCGTGATGTACCACGAACGGCTCACGGCCTCACCCTCAAGCGGCATGGCCTCCAACCCCGTCTTCGGCACCAGCACCGGCCTGTCCCTCGCCACCGCCGAACCCTCCTACGTGGTCCGGGCCGGCTGGGGCGACCACGGCAACGGCGCCTCCTCCCACGACGGCGGCAAGACCTGGACCCCCTTCGAGACCCAACCGGATCCCGCCAAGAGCGCACCCGGTCCGATCGCCACCAACGCCGACGCCAGCGTGCTGCTCTGGTCCTTCGGCACCGCCAACCCCGCTCACCGCTCGATCGACAACGGCGCCACCTGGACCGAGATCCCCACCTTCCCCAGGGGAGCGGCACCCGTCGCCGACCCCCTCGACCCCACCCGCTGCTACGCCTTCGACACCACCACCGGCACACTCTTCGCCAGCACCGACAGCGGCCAGACCTTCACCGCGCGGGCCACCGGCCTCAGCTCGGGCGACACCGAGTTCCAGCTGGTCGCGGCACCCGGCCGCACCGGCGACCTGTGGCTCAGCCTCAAGGGCAACGGGCTCTTCCGCTCGACCGACGGCGGCGCGACCTTCACCAAGGTCAGCAGCTGCCACGCCTCACACACCCTGGGCTTCGGCAAGGCCGCCAGGGGCGCTTCCTACCCGGCGCTCTACATGGTCGGCGCCACGGACACCATCACCGCCGTATACCGCTCCGACGACGAGGCGAAGACCTGGACACGGATCAACGACGACCGTCACCAGTGGGGCTGGACCGGAGCCGCCATCACCGGCGATCCCCGCGTGTACGGACGGGTCTATGTCGCCACCAACGGACGCGGCGTGCAGTACGGGGAGCCCGCCTGACGCGCGACAGCGGCATCGGCGTCGTCCTCACCGTCCACGGCACCTGACTGACGGCCGCACCCGGCCACCCGGTGGGAGACCGCCTTCCTCAGCGGCAACGGCCGACGCGGCGCCCTCGTGTCCGGCGATCCGCACGCCGAGCGGATCGCCGTGACGCACCGCGCCCTGATGCCCGCCGGGCGGCGGCGATCAGCCCCGCTGAACAGCAATCACTCGCAGAAAGGAAGGAACTCCATGAAAAAGTCCCGGATCCTACCCCTGGTCACGCTTGTCTCCGCCGTGCTCGGGCTGACGGCGGCAGGTGTGACCCCTGCCTCCGCCGCCTCCGACACGCCTTTGCGGGTCATGCCGTTGGGCGACTCGATAACCTGGGGTGTGGGAAGCAGCACGGGCAACGGCTACCGGGCGCCGTTGTGGGACAGACTCGCTGCGGACGGCCACCCGCTGGACTTCGTAGGCACCGGGCGGGCCGGTTCGATGTCCGATCCCGACAACGAGGGTCACTCGGGGTACCGCATCGACCAGATCGCCGCACTCGCCGACGCCTCGCTCACCCGCTACCGGCCCAATGTCGTCACGCTGCATATCGGCACCAACGACCTCCAGGGGGCCTCCGAGGTCAACACCGCCATCGCCCGGCTGAAGTCGCTGGTCAACCAGATCACCGCCGACGTCCCCGACGCAACCGTCCTCGTCGCCTCCCTGGTCGTGTCCACCAGCAGCTCGGAGGAACGGTTCCGGGGCGCGTACAACCAGGCCACCCGCCAGATCGTCAGCGACGCACAAGCGGCGGGCAAACACGTCGCCCACGTCGACATGAGCAGTCTGACCACGGCCGACCTGGCCGACCCCCTGCACCCCAACGACTCGGGCTACCAGAAGATGGCCGACGCCTTCCACCGCGGCGTCCGGGCCGCGGACAGCGCCGGATGGCTGAAGAACCCCGCCCCCGCCCCCGCACGCGTACAGTCCGGCATCGCCGGCAAGTGCATGGACGTCAAAGGCGCCGCCACAGCCGACGGGACCGCCGTCCAGACGTGGAGCTGTGGCGGCGGTGCCAACCAGTTGTGGTCCGCCTACACCGACGGCACGCTGCGCTCCATGGGCAAGTGCCTCGACGCCGCCGGCTGGGGCACCGCGAACGGAACCAAGGTGCAGCTCTGGTCCTGTCACGGCGGCGCCAACCAGGTCTGGCAGCCCTACAACGGCGGCTACCGCAACCCCGCTTCGGGCCGCTGCCTCGACGTTCCGGGCTCCTCCACGGCCGACGCCACGCAGCTCCACCTGTGGGACTGCAACGGCGGCTCCAACCAGAAGTGGACCACTCTGACCGCCGGATGACCCCGCTCCGGGATCTGCGCCCTTTCCGGGGGTTCGGATCCCGAAGAACATCGGCAGCGGTGACCTGTGAGCGAACGCACCGAAGACCGAGCAGTCACCTTTCCCCGCCGAAAGGTGCGAGATGCCTTCCCCCGTCAGCAGACGGCGTCTCCTGCAAGCAGCCGGGGCCACGGCCGCCACCTCTGCCACCGGTTCCTCCATCGGCACAGCGGAACTGACGCCCGCCGGAAGCAGATTGTGATCGCCCTCCCCACTCCCTTGCGCACCACTTCGACCATTGTTCGAAATGACGAACATAGTCGTTCGACGGGGCGACCGCCAAGGTCGGGTCGTGGCGCATCGACAGTCCGGACGGCCTCCGACGAGGCCGACCGGAACCGCTCACTCAAGGGGGCCGGGCCTGCTCACCCCGAAGCGCTGACCCGCGACACCTGGTCACGCGCTCCTGCCCGTATACACAAGGCCCGCACAGCGGCTTCCGCTGTGCGGGCCAGGAAGGAACCCCTTACCCATGGTCCCCGTGCACAGACGCCTCCTGCGTCTCCTCACGACCACCGCACTGACGCTCAGCGCCTGCGTCACCGCCTCCGCCGGCACCACCGCCCAGGCCGCGCCGGGCAGCCCCGCGCTCACCCCGCCGCTCGGCTGGAACAGCTGGAACAGCTTCGGGTGCGGGATCACCGAGGCGCAGGTCCGCGAGGCCGCCGACGCCATGTCGTCCTCGGGCATGAAGGCCGCGGGCTACCAGTACGTCGTCGTCGACGACTGCTGGTTCGACCCCCAGCGCGACGCGGCGGGCAACCTGCGGTCCAATCCGACCAAGTTCCCCAGCGGGATGAAGGCCCTCGGGGACTACATCCACAGCAAGGGCCTGAAGTTCGGCATCTACCAGGCGCCCAACGAGAAGACGTGCGCCCAGGGCGTGGGCACCTACCCCGGCTCCACCGGCAGCAAGGGCCACGAGGCCCAGGACGCCAACACGTTCGCCTCCTGGGGCGTGGACTACCTCAAGTACGACTGGTGCTCCGGCAGCGGCACCCTCAGCGAGCAGATCGCGCAGTTCACGACCATGCGCGACGCCCTGCGCGCCACCGGCCGTCCCATCGTCTACAGCATCAACCCCAACAGCTTCCACGCCCCCACCGGCGCCACCTACGACTGGGGACAGGTCGCCGACCTGTGGCGGACGACGGAGGACCTGCTCGACATCTGGCAGAACGGAAACACCAACAGCTACCCCATGGGCGTCGGCAACGTCCTGGACATCACCGCGCCACTGGCGGCCCAGTCGGGCCCGGGACACTGGAACGACCCCGACATGCTCGTCGTCGGCCGCCCCGGTCTGTCACTGACCGAGTCCCGCTCCCACTTCGCGCTGTGGGCGCTGATGGGCGCCCCGCTCATCGCGGGCAACGACATCCGCACCATGTCCGCCGACGTGAGCGCGATCCTGCGCAACCCGCGTCTGCTGGCGGTGAACCAGGACTCGCTGGGCGCGGGCGGTCGCCGGGTGCGCGACGACGGCGACACCGAGGTGTTCGCCAAGCGCCTGTCCGACGGCTCGGTCGCCGTGGGCCTGTTCAACCGGGGGAGCAGCACCACGACGATCTCGGCCACGGCCGCCCAGGTCGGCCTGACCGGAGGGTCGTTCACCCTCACCGACCTGTGGACCGGCGGCACGTCGAGCACCTCCGGGCAGATCTCCGCGAGCGTCCCGGCACACGGTGTCGCCGTGTTCAAGATGACCGGCGGAAGCCCGCTGGCCTCCACCACCGCCCGCCTGCGCGGTACCGGCTCCGGCCGCTGCCTGGACGTGGACGGCGCCGCCACCGCGGCCGGGTCGAAGACACTGCTGTGGGACTGCCACACCGCCGCCAACCAGCTCTGGACCAGCTGGGCCGGAGGCGAGATCCGCGTCTACGGGGACAAGTGCCTGGACGCCTCCGGCCAGGGCACCACCAATGGCACGCCGGTCGTCATCTGGCCTTGCAACGGCCAGGACAACCAGAAGTGGACGATCGGCTCCGACGGGTCGGTCCGCAACGTCCGCGCCGGGCTGTGCCTCGACGCCAAGGAGGCCGGCTCCGCCAACGGGACCCCGGTCATCCTGTGGAGCTGCAACGGCCAGAGCAACCAGAAGTGGACCACGCTCCCGTAGCCCGTAGCCCGTAGCCCGTAGCCCGTAGCCCGTAGCCCGTAGCCCGTAGCCCGTAGCCCGTAGCCCGTCACCCGGCGCCGCGCAGGGCCGGCTTGACAGGTCCACGAGGTACCTCTGCCATGGCGGGGCCGCGGGCGGTAGTGCCTGCGGCCCCGCTCGGGGTCGGGACGGGGCGCCGTACGGCAGGCCGCGTCCGTCGGTGCCGACGTAGACGCGGCCGTAGGTGTCGGGGTCGCCGGTGATGACGCCGACGCCGCCGATGGCGCCCCACAGGGAGTAGAAGGTCCTGGCCGAGGAGCGGTCGGCGATGACGACGGCGCCGGTGCCCGGGCCGCTGACCCTGGACCAGCTCGAGGGCTTGGGCAGCCCGCCCGGGCAACGGCGGCAGGACGATGCTGCTCGGGGCGTGGGGATCGCCGTAGCCCCCTTCGAGTCCCGCGGGCGACAAGGGCCGCGCGGGCGACAAGGCCCCTATCAGCGGTATTTCGATATAACAACCCCATCACAACTACCCCAATCGCAACCAGGGTGGCGACACATGCGCTGGCAGGCGTTTTGCCCGGTGTAAGCGCATACGCCGACGAAACGAACCGGTCGACACCTCACCCGGACGCCCGGCGGGAGGGGGTGGCCGCAGCCGTCAAGACCGCCTGCGGCGCGTTCGGGCTACCTTCCGGTAACGGCAAGAATTCAGCCATATATGCTTCACAAATTCTCCTGTGTAATTACGCATAAGTCACGCACTCTGCGTGACGGGTTGAACACAGGGATGTACTTTGAGGCTTACCGGGAGAGGGATCCCTCACTCGAAAAAGCGGGGGAGGCCGGCGTTTGCCGGCTCGCGCAGGCGGACCGCGCTGGGGGTCGCCGTCGTGCTGGCGGCCGAGACGGTGCTGGTGTCGCTGGGCACCGGGCAGGCCTTCGCGGCCGCGGACTTCGCCACCGCGAAGGTGACGTCGCCGGCCGCCAAGTCGGCCGCGTCGTCGGCGGATTCGGCTGCTGCGGCGTTGTTGATGGCGCGGATGCAGGGCCGGAAGATCGAGGTGCTGTCGGAGCGTTCGGCCAGTTCGACGACGTATGCGCTGCCGAACGGGCAGATGCAGACGTCGACGTATGTGGCGCCGATCCGGCAGAAGGTCGACGGCACCTGGCGGAACATCGACACCTCGCTGTCGGACGCGGGGGCGTCGCTGGAGCCGGAGGTGGCGGCGGCGGACATCGCCCTCTCCGACGGCGGGGACACCGCGCTGGCGTCGGTGACCAAGGGCGCGCGGTCGTTCGGGATGGGCTGGAAGTCGAAGCTGCCGACACCGTCGGTGAAGGACGACACCGCCTCCTACGCGCTGGGTGACGGGCAGAAGCTGACGGTCACGGCGCTGTCGCAGGGTTTCAGCCAGAACGTGATCCTGGACAAGGCGCCCACCGGTCCGCTGGAGTACCGGATTCCGATGCGGCTCAAGGGACTTGTGCTGTCCGTGGCCGCCTCCGGTCACCTCCTGCTGAAGGACTCGGCGGGGAAGCTGGTCGCGGAGGCGCCCGCGCCGATGATGTGGGACTCCTCCAAGGACCGCAAGTCCGGTGAGTCGAAGCATCAGGCCAGGATCGCGTCGAAGGTCGAGACGGCGAAGGACGGGTCGCAGACGCTCGTCCTGACCCCGGACGCCGGCTACTTCACCACCCACGAGCTGGTCTATCCGGTCACCGTCGATCCGACCACCACCCTCGCCGTGACCACGGACACCTGGGTGGCCACCAACTACACCGACTCGCAGGTCTCCTCCGAGGAGCTGAAGTCGGGTACGTACGACGCGGGGACCACCAAGGCCCGCTCCTACATGAAGTTCGATGTCGCCCCCTTCAAGGGCAAGCACATCACCGACACGAACCTCGCCCTGTACTCGTACTACTCCTCGACCTGCGACACCACCGGCGCGGGCACGGAGGTACGGCGGATCACCGGGACGTGGACGTCGGCCGACATCACCTGGGCGGTCCAGCCCGCCACCACGACCACCGGCGCCGTCATCAACAAGGCCGCGCTCGGGTACAACACGTCCTGCCCGGCCGGCACCATGAACTTCGACATCGACGCCATCGTGCAGGCATGGGCGGACGGTGCCACCAACCAGGGCGTGCGGATCGCGGGTGCCTCGGAGACCGACTCCACCACCTGGCGCCGCTTCCGCTCCGCCAACTACGTCTCCGGTGACGGCTCCACCGAGCCCCACCTGACCGTCACCTACAACTCCTACCCCGCGGTGCCCGGTTCGACGGCCATCGCCCCGTCACAGGTCAACTCCTACAACGGCAAGCGGTACGTCACCTCCCTCACTCCGACCCTGTCGTCGAAGGTGACCGATCCGGACGGGTCCAAAACGCAGGCGCAGTACGAGATAACCGCCGACCCGGCCTACGCGGACACCACGTACGCGTACACGGCCTACGGCACGACGGTGGCCTCGGGCAGCACCTCGACCCTCGCCATCCCGACGGCGTCCGCGTTCCCGGCCGGCAGTCATCTGCGCTACCGGGCCCGCGCCTACGACGGCACCGACTTCGGCGCCTGGTCCGGTTACACGACGTTCGTGCTGAACACGGCCAAGCCGGCCGCGCCGACCGTCACCTGCGACACGTACACGCAGAACGGCTGGACCGCCAAGGCCTCCGCCGCCGTGAACTGCACCCTCGACACCGCCGCCACCGACGGAGCCGGCTTCCAGTGGGGCCTGGACGACTCCTCGCTGCCGAACACGAAGCTGGACACGACGGACGGCAGCGGCGGCGACGCGCAGACGGTCGGCATCAACCCGGCCAACGGCTGGCACACGCTGTACGCGCGCACCATCGACTCCGGCGGCAACCTCTCGACGGCGACCACCGCCTACAGCTTCGGTGTCGGTGCCGACGGGGCCGCGATCCTCTCGCCGCAGGACGGCGACGACACCGCCCGCCGGCTGACCCTCGCCGCCAGGGGCCTCACCTCCTACACCGGTGTGACCTGGCAGTACCGCCGCGGCGAGACCGACTCCTGGCGCACCGTACCGGTCGGTGACGTGACCGCCGCCGGCGCCGCCGTGTCCGCCTGGCCCGTCGCCGTCAGCGGCGGCACCGCCACCAAGCTCGTGTGGAACACCGTCAACAGCCTCACCGAGGACGGCGTCATCCAGCTGCGGGCCGCCTTCACCAACGGCACCACCACCGGCTACTCCCAGACCGCGGAGGTCACCCTCGACCGTGACGCGGGCACCGCACCCACCGCCCAGGTCGGTCCGGGCAACGTGAACCAGCTGACCGGTGACTACACCCTGTCGGCCGGCGACGCCTCCGCCTTCTCGGCGAGTGTGGACCGGACGTACTCCTCGCGTGCCAACAGCACCGACACCGAGGGTCAGGCGCCGGTCTTCGGACCCGGCTGGACCTCCTCGGTCACCGCGTCCGGCAGCGACTACACGCAACTGCGCAAGACCTCCGACACGTCCGTGGAACTGCTGTCCTCGGACGGCAGCTCGGTCGCCTTCGCCGCCAACAGCGCGGGTGGCTGGCAGCCGGAGACCGGCGCCGAGACGCTGACCCTGACGGGCACCCTGTCCGGGACGTCCTTCACGCTCACCGACACCGGCGCGAACACCACGGTGTTCACCAAGGCGGCCGCCGCCGCGACGACCTGGACGCTCGCCTCCTCCGCGACCGCCGTCGACGACACCACCGTCACCGTCGCCTCGGAGACGGTCACGGTCGGCGGCAAGACGCTGGCCCGTCCGAAGTACGTGATATCGCCGACCGGCGCGGTCACCGCGGCCACCTGCCAGGCCACCCCGGCCACCAAGGGCTGCCGCGTCCTGGAGTACGTCTACGCGACGGCCACCACCGCCACCTCCAGCGCGCTCGGCGACTACCTGAACCAGGTCGCGTCGGTGAAGCTGTGGGCCACCACCCCCGGCGCCTCCGCCTCAACCGCCGAGACGGTCGCCTCCTACGCCTACAACGCCTCCGGCCAGCTGCGCCAGGTCTGGGACCCCCGGATCAGCCCCGCGCTGAAGAAGGAGTACACCTACGACACCAACGGCCGCGTCGTCACCTTCACCCAGCCGGGTCAACTGCCCTGGACGTTCACCTACGGCACGGCCGGCTCCGCGCTGACCGCAGGCGCGGGCATGCTGCTCAAGGCCTCCCGTCCGGGTCTGGCCGAGGGCTCCGCGAGCACCACGTCCGGTACGGCGGCCACCTCGGTCGTCTACGACGTGCCGCTCTCCGGCACGGCCGCGCCGTACCAGTTGGACGCCACGACCGTCGCCACCTGGGCGCAGGACGAGGCACCCACCGACGCGACCGCCGTCTTCCCGGCCAACTCGGTCCCCGCCTCCCACACCGGCAGCGCTCTGACGGCCGCCGCCTACGACCGGGCCACCATCACCTACATCAACGCCAACGGGCAGGAGATCAACAGCGCGAGCCCGGGTGGCTCGATCACCGCGACCGAGTACGACGAGACCGGCAACATCGTCTCCGAACTCACCGCCGGCAACCGTGAGCTGGCACTGAGCAGCAGCTCCGACCAGCTGACGGCCCTGGGCCTGGCCAACCTGTCGACGGCCGAACGTGCCCAGCTCCTCAGCTCGATCTCCGAGTACTCCTCCGACGGGAAGCGCCTGACCGACGAGTACGGTCCGCTGCACGAGATCACGCTCACCAAGCAACTCACCGGCACCACGACCGAGTCCACCCTGGCCGCCGGCACCGTGATCCCCGCTCGCGCCCACACCTCGTACACCTACGACGAGAACCGGCCCAGCGATGCGCCGGTGTCCGACCTGGTCACCTCCACGGTCTCCGGCGCCGCCATCTTGGGCTACGCCACTGACGCCGACACCACCACGGTCACCACGACCTATGACTGGTCGACCGGCCAGGTGAAGGCCACCGAAGGCGCCGAGCCCGGTTTCCTGGTGACGTCGTACGACGACGCGGGCCAGGTCGCCAGCACCCGGACCGTCCGCTCTTCCGGCTCGGACGCGGGCACGCTGCGGTACACGTACTACGACGCGGCCGCCACCGGCGCCTGTGCCTCCGTCGAGTGGGACGGGCTGCTGTGCCGGATCACGCCCGCGGCCGCCATCACCGGCGGCGGGGCCAACCCCGCCCAGTCGGTGACCACCGTGTACACCTATGACCGCTGGGGCCGGATCGCCACCCAGACGGAGACCGCCAACGGCGTGACCCGCACGGCCACCAACACGGTGGACGCCGTCGGACGCACGACGAAGACGGCGGTCACCGGCGGCACCGGCAAGGCCACCCCCGCCACCACGTACACCTACGACGCGACCACCGGACAGCTCGCCACCCAGACGTCGAACGGCCAGACCGTCACGTACGGCTATGACGCCCTGGGGCGCCAGACGTCGTACAACGACGGCACGGGCAACACCACCACCTCGGCGTACAACCTCCTCGACCGCGTGGTCAGGATGTCCGACTCGGTGCCCTCCACCTCCACCTACGCCTACGACGGCACCACCGGCCGGGTCCTGTCCGCCACCGACTCCGTCGCCGGTACGGCCACCGCCACCGCCTACGACGCCGACGGCGCTCTCATCGGTCAGTCCCTTCCCGGCGGCTACACCATGGCCACGACCTACGACACGGTGGGCAACCAGACCTTGGTGACCTACACGGACTCCGCAGGCGTCGTCGTGCTGTCGGATGCCGCGACCTACACGATCAACGAGAAGCAGGCCGGTCACACCCAGACCGACGGAACCACCACCCAGGCCGACTACACCTACGACGGCAAGGGCAGACTCACCAAGGCCGCCGACACCACGGCCAACGGCTGCACCACCCGCGCCTACACCTTCGACGCGAACAACAACCGTACGGCCCTGACCGCGAGTTCGGACGACTGCGACAGCAGCACCGCCGACACCACCACGGCCACCACGTCGTCCACGTACGACACGGTCGACCGCCTGGTGAACTCCGGCTACGCCTACGACGCCTTCGGCCGCACCACCACCAGCGGCAACACCGGCCTCACCTACTACACCAACGACCTGGTCGCCTCGGAGACCCTCGGCGCCGGCCGCAAAACCTTCGACCTGGACGCCGCCGGCCGGCTGGCCTCCTCGACCGCCGCGACCACCAGTGACAGCGGCGCCACGTGGTCGACCACGAGCACCACGGTGAACCACTACAGCTGTGGCTGCGACACCAGTTCGTGGGCGGTGACCACCCAGGCGGGCTCCGCTCCCACCGTCAGGCGCAACGTCTCCGACCTCTCCGGCGGGCTGGCCGTCACCACCAGCGCCACCGGCGACGCGGTGCTCCAACTGGCCAACCTGCACGGTGACATCTCCGTCCAGCTGGATCTGGGGAGCAGCACCGCCACGGTCCAACGCTTTGACGAGTACGGCAACCCGCTGGACGTCACAGCCGCCGCGGCACAGTACGGATCCCTGGGCGCCTACCAGCGCGCCACCGACGGCCTGGCCGGGTACACCCTGATGGGTGTCCGCGTCTACGACCCGACCACCGGCCGCTTCCTCCAGGCCGACCCGGTCTACGGCGGCAACGCCAACGCCTACGTCTACCCCGCCGATCCGATCTCGCAACTGGACACCACCGGCAGTCGACTGAACTATCGCGATCAGCAGAAGGCGACGAAGAACTACACGCTCTATCTCAGGCGGTCCTGCACGGGGCGTTCCAAGTGCAGTCTCGCCTGGCGCCTGAAGCTGAAGAGCGTATGGAAGAAGTACGGCGCCGTGAAACTGGTGTTCAGTATCACCATTCCCGGCAAGGAGATCGTGAGAAACCAGAGCTACGGCCACGCCGAGGCGGGTGACTACTTCTTCCACGGCTCCTGGGGGGTTCCCAACGGGAGAGGCAGATCGGAGGCCGAGCGGGGGAAGTACAGTGTCATGGGCATCACGACATGGTTCGACTGGACGGACAATGTCGAATGGGCCGGCACCGTCACTGTTCAGAACATTTGCGTGAGGAATCCGAGGCTGAGCATCTACGCACTGTTCACCTGAGGATCCCCGGTTCGATCCACGTGATCACATGAAATAACATATCGCCGGAGGGAATCCCTTCCGGCGATATGTTATTTTGTGGGCCGAACTTTCAATGAGTGAAGGTGAGTCCCATCGGAGGGCTGGCGAAGATGTCGAATTTCCCGGACTGGCGGGACAGGATGCTGCAAGCTGTCTGGCGGCAAGGAGAGTCCGTCCCGGAGGAGGTGCTGACCTGGATGGCCGAGGTGCATGCACAATCCGGGGAAATGTCCGAGGGTGAATTCTGCGAACTCTGGACCGAGCGGACCTTCTCCATGGCGAGATCAGCCTTCGAGGTGATCGAGAAGTCCGTCTTCGATGAAACAGGGAAAAGGATCACCGGAGGTGAGTTTGACTACGTCAATTATTTCCGCGACCCGGATTTCGGGCCGGTCGGAGTAGTCCGCTTCAAGTCCACGGAAGTCGCGACGCCGGATTGGGCGGAGGTTCTGGGCGTCGTGGCGGAAGGGGTGCAGGAATTCGTCATGGATTATTACTCGACGGTCTGGCCCGTCTGTGGCCTCCACACCTTCGGTCTGCACGTGGATTACGTCCGCGACACCGCGGTCTGGAAATGCGGTGGCGGGCCTGCGGGCGGCCATGTGGTGAGGGCGGTCGATCCTTCGGTCCAGCTGTAGACCGGGGCGCACGGACACGGCAGCCGCAGGTCCTGATCTGTGAGGTGTCCGTGCAGGGCAGGGGGGAGGGAGTGACCGGCACCCACCGCGCCCCGCCGACTCGGCCGGGTCCCGGCCCGGACGACCACGGAGGCCGGGGCGCTCCACGTCACGACCGGGGCGTACGCGGCCCCTCGACCCCTGGCAAGCCATGGCCCGGGTTCCGGCGAACGTCAGGCGCCGGTTTCGTCGAGCAGGACCACGATGTCGTCCGGTCTCCCGAAGACCGCCCAGGTCAGGAACAGGGCCACGGCTCTCCCTCGCCGACCGCCTCCGCCGTGGCACTGCCCGTAAACTGATCGACAGCAGTGCGGCCGGGGGGCCGTAACGTGAGCGTGGGGGTACGAGAGCGCCGATGAAGCCGCTGGACGCCGACAAGGACCCTCGTGTGCTGGGGCCGTTCGAACTGCTCGCCCGGCTGGGAGAAGGCGGCATGGGCGTGGCGTATCTGGCTCGCCGGATCCCGCTGGACGGCCTCACGGACGAACTGACCGCGACGTACCACCTGGTCGACCCCGACGAGGGCGCGGGCGCCGCGGAACCGAGGCTCGCCGTGGTCAAGATGATCCAGCCGCACCTGCTGGACCAGCCGGGGGCCCGTCAGCGGTTCGACCGGGAGATCGACACCGTCCGGGCCGTGGTCAGCGACCGTGTACCGGCACTCCTCGCGGCCGACACCGACGCGCCCGAACCGTGGTTCGCGATGGACTACATCGAGGGTCCGTCGCTGCACAGCATGGTGCAGGGATCCGGGACGTTCTCCGTGGGCCCGTACGCCGCCCTCGCTCTCCACCTGGTCGACGCGCTGCGCGCCATCCACGGGACGGGACTGCTGCACCGGGACCTCAAGCCGGACAACGTGGTGCTCGGCCCGGACGGGCCGGTCGTCCTGGACTTCGGGCTGGCCACACTGATCGAGCGACGGACCAGCCAGGCGATCACCGGACCCGGTGAAGCGTGGGGAACCAAGCCGTTCATGTCCTACGAGCAGCTGCACGACTTCCCCAGCGCCAAGGAACCCACGGACGTGTACGCGCTCGGCGCCACGCTGTTCTTCGCGCTGACGGGCAGGCCGCCCTACCCGAAGGAGCCCTTGCTCACCCCGCCGAACTGGAACGGTGTCGGCGCGGACTTCCGCCCGCTGCTCGCGCAGATACTGGTGGACGTCCCCGGCCTCCGTCCGGACCTGGACAGGGTGGAGATGGGGGTGCGGGCCCTCCTCCATGAAGCGGGGCTGACCCAGGACCTGGCGTTCGAGCAGCTGCGGGTGCTCGTGGCGGAGGCCGGCCTGGCTCCGGAACTGCCCCCCGAGGCACGCTCGGGCGGTGTCGATCCGGCGGTCCGGGACCTGGCCCAGCGCGCGGTCGACGCGGGGGTGGCACCCGACGCCCCGTGGGCCGGGGGCGTGCCCGTGGACCTGTCGAGCGGTGGCGCGGGTTTCTTCGGCCTCGTCGACGCCGACGACATGGAGCCGGCCGAGGGCGGCGCCGAGGCCGACGTGCCGGCCGGGTACACGCCGACGGTCGTCGACCAGCCCCAGGCGCAGCCGGCCGCAACGCTTCCCGCCCCGGCTCCGTCCGGCGTGACCCCCGAGGCGCCCCCGGTCAGAGCCCCCGAGCCCACCAGCTACCCCCTCCAGCCCCCGCGGCCGGCCGAGGAGCGGCCCGCTGCCGCTCCGCCCCCCGCCGCCCTGCGCGTGGCGGAGCGGCTGCGGAAGGCCTACGCGCACAGCGGCAGGCTGTAGGCAGCGGAGACGGCGCGGCCGGGGGCGGGCGGAGCCGCCTCGACGGGAGGACGCTCAGGCGGGGCCCGGCCGGTCGCCGATGCCCCACGCCATCCTCCGTATGCTCCCACCTCACCTCTCCGGAGCCCTAGGCTTCAGAGGGACGCCGCGCCCCGGCGGTATCGGCCACCACTCGACTCGTCGCCGCAGGCGTCCCCGTACGACCCGAAAGGACCCGCACACCATGCGCGACACCGTGCCCGGCAGCACCGAGGACCGCCCCGCAGTCCAGGCCGTGGCGCACCCCGAGGGGGCTCCGCCCGCCGGCACGGTGATCGAGGTGCGGGACGAGGAGTGGATGGTCCGCAGCAGTGACGAGGTGCGGCCCGGCGAGTTCGTGATCGAGGCGGTCGGAGCGTCCGAGCTGGTGCGCGGCCAGGAGGCCCGCTTCCTCGTGCCGACGATGGACCGGCCGCGGGTCCTGCTCCCCGAGGACACCGAGCTCGTCGGCGACCGTTCGCCGCACTTCCGGCGCAGCCGCCTCTTCCTGGAGGCAGTGCTGCGCAAGACTCCGCTGCCCCAGACCGAACGCCGTCTGGCACTCGCCGACGGCTTCCTCCTCGACCGCATGGACTACCAGCTGCGGCCCGCCGCGAAGGCCCTGGCGAACCCGCTGCGGCCGCGCCTGCTGATCGGTGACGTCGTGGGGCTCGGCAAGACCCTGGAGATCGGGGTGCTGCTCAGCGAGCTGATCCGGCGCGGCCGGGGTGAGCGCATCCTCGTGGTCACGCCCGCTCCGGTGCTCGAACAGTTCCAGCACGAGATGTGGACGCGTTTCTCGCTGCCCCTGGTGCGGCTCGACAGCGCCGGCATCGCCCGGATCGAGCGGAAGATCCCGGCGGGACGCAATCCGTTCACGTACTTCAAGCGCGTGATCATCTCCATGGACACGCTCAAGAACCCCAAGCGCTACCGCCCGTGGCTGGAGCACATCCGCTGGGACGCGGTGGTCATCGACGAGTCCCACAACCTCATCAACCAGGGCAGCGACCGTCGCGCCCTCGCCGACCTCCTGGCCGAGCGCACCGACGCCCTCGTGCTGGCCAGCGCGACCCCGCACAACGGCGACATGCAGGCCTTCACCGGCCTGATCCGCCTCCTCGATCCCATGGCGGTCAAGGACCCGCGCCACCCCAAGGCCGAAGAGCTGGACCACCTGATGCTGCGCCGGACCAAGGTCAGCGCCGAGGTCGCGGACCAGCTGAAGGATCACTGGGCCCCGCGCGGCGGCTCCCACCCGGTGCGCTGCCGGGCGAACGAACTGGAGGAGAAGGTCTTCCAGGAGCTGGCCCGGCACTGGCTCGAGCAGCCCGACGCGCAGACCGGCACGGAGGACAGGCTCTTCCCGTACGTCCTGCTCAAGTCGTTCCTCTCCTCGCACCGCGCCCTGTTCTCCACGGTGCGTGAGCGGCTCGCCAGGACGGGGCACCGCCTCCCCGACGGACACAAGATCTTCGACGCGCCCCCGGCCGACATCGCGGTACGCACGCCCGAGGCCGCCTCCCTCCTGCGTCTCATGGAGCTCGCCCGTGCCATCGAACGCGCGGCCGGCGGGGAGAACGGGCTGACCGCCACTTCCAAACTCGCGGGTCTGGTCGAGGAGCTGCGCCGCATCGGCGTGGGGGCGGGCAACGCGCCCCGGGCGGTCGTCTTCTCCGAGCGCCGCGAGACCCTCGACTGGCTCGGCGAGGTGCTCCCCCCACTGCTGGGCTGGAAGAAGAAGGACGACGCCAAGGCCGCCGTCAAGGTGCTGCACAGCACCGGCGTCTCGGACAAGGTGCAGATGGAGTACGTCGACGAGTTCGCCCGCGCGGGCGGCGACGTCCGTCTGCTGCTCACCGGCGACGGCGCCTCCGAGGGCGTCAACCTGCACCGCCAGTGCCACCACCTGATCCACTGGGACCTGCCCTGGAGCCTGATCAGGGTCGAGCAGCGCAACGGCCGCATCGACCGCTACGGGCAGACCGAGCCGCCCGAGTTCCGCGCGATGATCCTCGAGTCCTCCGTCGAGGGCGCGCTCGACGACACCGACATCGCCGAGAAGGTTCTCGCCCGCGAGGCGCGGGTGCACGCCGTCCTCGGCGCCGTGGAGGCGGCGACGAAGGAGAACGACGGCGACCTGGAGGAGAAGCGCGTCATGGAGGCGCTGCTCAAGGGCGAGGCGCCGCGGGAGGCCGTCGCGGACCTGGAGTCCGTTCCCCTGGACGAGGGCGTCACGGCGGCGAACCTGCCGCTCGCGCAACAGCTGAACGCCGAGTTCGGCGCGGACGGCGATCCGTTCGAGGACGCCGGCTTCGACTTCGACACGGACTACGACGGCGACGCGGGCTTCGACTTCGACGAAGCCCCCGACACCACGGGCGCCCCGCAGGAGGAGCCGGCCCCCGCCGCGCAGGCCGCCGCCCTGGCTCCCCTCCACCATGTCGAGGAACTGCGCCTGTTCGAGGACCGCCGCGAGTACGTCCTCGCCGGCCTCGCGGAACTGGCGGACCTGGAGCCCTTCCGCCTGGACACCACCGTGAACGGCACCGACCTCAGCTTCGACACCCCGGACGACCTCGCCGACCGGCTCGACGTGCTGCCCGCCGGCTACCTGCGCGACCAGGGCATCACCCGCCGTATGAAGCTCACCTTCAGCAAGAGGGACGCGGCCGACTCCCTGAAGCGGGCCCGTGAGGACGCCGACTCGTCCTCGCTGTGGCCGGACGCGCACTACGTCGGCGAGCTGCACCCGGTCATGGAGTGGATCACCGACAAGGTTCTGGTCCAGTTGGGCCGTCAGCAGGCACCGGTGATCCAGGTGGACCGCACCCGCCTGCCCGAGCCGGTGTTCCTCACGCAGGGCGTGTGGTCCAACAAGGACGGACGTCCCACGGTCGTCGCCTGGCTGGCCGTCGACCGGCTCGGCCGCCCGGACGGGGAGCCCCGGGTCAGGGAGCTGACCCGCGCTCTCCTCGCCGACCTGGGCCTGGGCCCGGACATGCCCGACCACTTCGCCGAGGGCGACCCGGCGGCGCTCCGCCGCCACGTGCGCGAGGCCGTGGAGGCCACCCGCCGCGAGATGAGGCTGCGCCGCGAGGACGCGGAGAAACTCGTCGACCGCCCCCTGCTGGAGTACGAGAAGAGGGTCGGCCTCTGGCGCGCGCAGACCCTCCCCGGTTTCAGCGGCGGCCGCACCGCCCGCGACCGCGCCGCCGAGAACCTCGAGGAGGCGGCGGCCCGGCTCCGTACGACGGGCGAGCCGATGGTGCGGGTCCTGGCAGCCCTGGAGCCGAGCTCATGACGACGTCCCGTTCCCACCGGTCCACCACCACTGACGCGATCCAGCAGGAGCAGCACGGGTGAAGTTCGACGCTCTGACCAACGAGGGTGAGTACTTCCCGCCCTTCTACCTGGACGAGATCCTGCCCAAGCAGCTCAGGACCGGCCGCCTGAAGGAGTGGACGGCCGACGAGCGGCAGGGCCGGCCCACCCCCCGCCAGGGCCTGCGGGACCTCACGGGCCCGTACCTCGACGTACGCCTCACCGTGGGCGGCGAGGCCGAGAAGTACAACCCGCTGCCCGACGCCGGGGCGATCGCGGCCCAGCGGTCGGCGACGGAGGCACTCAAGGCCCACCCGGGCCCGGACGGGCCGCCCGCGTTCCAGCCCGCGACCGCGCCGCGCGTCTACGACGACACCCCGGAGGGCGCCTGGCGGGCGGACCTGAACGCCTGGCACGCACGGGTCCTGAAGGCGCTGGGATTCACCCCCGCCCCCGGGCACCTCACCGTGCACGGCGCGGCCGCCCCGGTCGCGGTGCCCGTGGCCCACAGCGAGCCCGGCATCGTCGTCCTCACCGGCGGCTTCGCCGACGACGTGGCCGCCACACGCGGCGAGGGCTCCGCCAACCGCCTGGCCGTCCCCGTCCGGGTGGCCTCCGGCAAGACCCTCACCACGGTCACGGACCTGGCCGCCTGGCTGCTGTCCGCCGACGACGCGCCCCGCTACGCGCTGCTCCTCTTCGGCGGGGTCGTCGTCCTCGCGGACCGGGAGAACTTCGCCCGGGGCCGGCACCTCGCCGTCAGCCTGGAGGTGGCGCTGCCCCGCAAGGGCCTCAAGGGCGCGACCGCCGGCGAACTGGACGTGATAGCCGCCCTCTTCGGGGCGCAGTCGCTGCGTCCGGCCGAGGACGGCGGGGACGACGACATCGCCCGCCTGGTGGCGGAGTCCCGGGACCACTCCGTGGGAGTGACCTCCGACCTGCGCGAGGGGCTCAAGAAGTCGGTCCACCTGATCGCCAACGAGGTGCTGGAACTGGCCGGGAAGAAGGGGGTCAGGCCCGACGACCTCCCCGAGTGGCTCCCGGGCCCCCTCGCGGACCCCGGCGCCCTGCCCCGCCTCCTCACCAACGAGTCGCTCCGCTACCTGTACCGCATCCTCTTCCTCCTCTACGCCGAGGCCCGCCCCGAGCTGGACATCCTCCCGATGAAGAGCCCGGAGTACACCTCCGGGTACAGCGTGGGCCGGCTGCGTGAACTGGTGGTCCAGGAGAAGCTGTCCAGCGCCTCGCGCGACCGCCACCACTTCCACGACTCGCTGGCGCTGCTGTTCGAGAAGGTCTTCACCGGACATCCGGTCGCCGAGACGGTCACCTCGCGCGATTCCGCGGCCGGCGTCGACAGCGAGATCCCGGAGCTGGCCGAGGACGACGGCTACGCGGGTGTCCGCATCGAGGCCCTGCGCTCCCGGCTCTTCGACCCGGCGTCGATCAAGCTCGTCGACCAGATCATCGTCCACCCCGCCGACAAGGCTCCTGACGGCACGATCCCCGACACCGCCCGCCGCCTCGACCTGCGCCTGCGGAACAAGGTCCTGCACCAGGTGCTGCGCAACCTGACGGTGGTGGAGGGCCGGGGCCGTGGCGGGCGCGGCGGGTTCATCTCGTACGCCAACCTCGACATCAACCACCTGGGTGCGGTGTACGAGGGCCTGATGTCGTACACCGGGTTCATCGCCGACGAGCCGCTGTACGAGGTCGCCAAGGGCGGCGACCCGAGTGGCGGCTCCTGGCTGATCAAGGCGAGTCAGGTCGCCTCGGGGCGCTACCCGAACGAGGTGTTCGTGGGGACGGAGCGCGACCCGCAGAGCAACGAACTGGTGCCGGTGCCGCGCAAGGTCGACTCGTACGTCTACCGTCTCGCCGGCCGTGACCGCGAGACCAGCGCCTCGTACTACACGCCCAAGTCCCTCACCGAGGCGACGGTCGAGCAGACCCTGCGTTTCCGTCTCGACGAGAAGGGCGAGGTCGACCCCAAGGAGCCGGAGAAGGCCTGGATCAATGCCGCGGACGTCCTGAAGTGGCGGGTGTGTGAACCGGCCCTCGGCTCCGGCGCGTTCCTCAACGAGGCCGTCAACCAGCTCGCCGAGCTGTACCTGAAGCTCGCCCAGCGCGAGCGGGGCGTGGAGATCGACCCCGAGGACTACCAGCGCGAACTGCAGAAGGTGAAGGCGTACATCGCGCTGCACAACGCGTACGGCGTCGACCTGAACGAGACGGCGGTGGAGCTCGCCGAGATCTCCCTGTGGCTGAACACCATGCACCGGGGCATGAAGGCACCCTGGTACGGCCTTCACCTCCACCGGGGCAACTCGCTGATCGGCGCCGCGCGCAAGGTGTACCCCGGCAACAGCCTGAGCAAGGGCGGCTGGCTGACGTCCAAGGAGCCGCAGAAGCCCCGGCACGTGCCGCTGGGGGAGAAGCTGAAGGCGCGGGAGGTGCACCAGTTCCTGCTGCCCGCGATGGGGTGGGGGGCGATCGGGGAGAAGGTCTCCGTCCGGACGCTGAACAAGGGGACCTCAAAGGAGACGGTCAAGGCCGTGGTCGACGGGAAGGCCGTCGACTGGCTGGAGCCGGAGCTGGTCGAGGCGCTGCGCAAGTGGCGGTCGGCGATGCGGCGCAACCCGAAGGGCGACCCCCGGCGGGCGCCCGCGCCGAAGAAGAAGGCTGCGCCGACTCCGGAGAAGCAGGCGGAGAGGGATGAGGCGCTGGGGCAGGGCACGCTCGATCTCGGGCTGGAGATCTGGGAGCAGCCGACGCTGGGGATTTCCTCAGCGGCGGCGGCGGGCAGTGGCGGCGGTGGCGGTGCGTCGAGGGGTGCGGCGGCTGCGGCTCCGGCCAAGTCCGCGCAGGACGATGAGGAGGAGCCCGGTGCTCGGACGCAGACCGGGCGGCTGATCGGGCTCGCCCGACGGGTCGAGTACCTGTGGGACCTCGTCGTGATGCGGCTGAGGCTCTCCGAGGAGGAGATCTCGCGGCAGGTGGACGTGTGGGGCGCTTCGGCTCCCCGGGAGGGGGAGGGCGGCGCGGGTCGTCGTCGTCCCGCGATGGACCGGGACGCCGTCCTGAAGGCACTCCAGCGGAAGGGCACCCCGTACTGGCGGCTCAAGCAGGTCATGGACGCCTGGTGCGCGCTGTGGTTCTGGCCGCTGGAGGAGATCGGGCTGCTCGACGGCACGGACGAGTTCCAATACCGGCCGAACGGGGAGGACCGCACGGCTCTGCCCAAGGGGCACGCCAGGCGGAAGGTCGCGCTCAAGTCCCTCGACGACTGGATCGAGTTCGCCGAGGCCGTGCTCGGGCGGGTGGATGTGGACACCGGGGAAGGGCAGCAGGTGTCGTTGCTGTCCTTCGAGGGTGTGAAGGGCCTCCGTGAGCTGGATGAGAAGGAAGCCGAACTCGACGAGAAGATGACCGAGGCCACGGCGTGGTCCCGGCCGGCGGATCTCGGGGACACGTTCCCTTGGTACGAGTCCGTGCAGCGGATCGCGGAGGAACGGGGCTTCTTCCACTGGGAGTTGGACTTCGCCCATGTGTTTGCCGAGGGCGGGTTCGACTTGATGGTGGGGAATCCGCCGTGGGTGAAGCAGGAGTGGAAGGAGAGTGGGGTCCTCGCCGAGTTCGAGCCGTGGTTCGAGTTGGCGGAGAAGCCGAGCAATGAAGCCTGGGATGAGCGTAAGGCCGAGGTTGTGGGGTGGCCGGGGGTTCGGTCGACGTTTTTGGGTGAGTTGGCTGACCATGCGGCGATGTCCGGGTTCCTTGCGTCGGTGGACACCTATCCGGAGCTTGTGGGGACGCAGCCGGATCTGTATCGGGCGTTCATGCTGTTGGCGTGGAGGGCTGTTGGGGAACGAGGTACGGCTGGAATCATTCATCCGTCCACGCATCTGACGGGGCCGAAGGAAGGGGTGCTTCGCAAGAGGGCATATGCGCATCTGCGGCTCCACGCCGACTTCGTCAATGAGCTATATCTCTTCGCGAAGCCTGTTGATCACAGCACGCATTTCAGCCTCAACGTCTACGGAAGGGAGCAGGACGACGTCTGCTTCCAACACGTGAGCTGGCTCTTGCATCCCAGTGTGCTGGTCAATTCAGTGCGTCACGCTGGCGAAGGTCCTGTACCGGGCGTGAAGAACGGGGGCAAGTGGGACTTGCGTCCGCATCGGGACCGGATTGTCATAGTAGACAAGACTCGACTCACGAAGTGGCGTGCTCTGGCAGGCGAGCAGAATCCACCGCCGGTCGAGCAGGCCAAACTCCTGTTTCCGGTCACTGCTGCCGAGGACGCGGCCATCGATGCTCTTGCGAAGTGGCCGCACCGGCTTGCCGCACTGAAGCCCCGTATCAGCCCGGGTTTCCATGAGAAGAACGATCGCACAGCGGGCTACTTCACTTGGGACTCCGGACCGGCCGACACGTGGGACGACGTGATCCTTCAGGGGCCCTTCATCGGCATTGCGACAGCCTTCGCTAAGCGGCCGACCGAGGGCGCCCGTACGTCGCTTCAGATGGAGCCTTGGAATCACCTAGGCCTGGAGGTTGACGCAGTGCCAGCCACCAATTACCGCAGATCAGGAGCTCGTTCGCGGTTCATTGGGGCGCAGGATCGCTGGGTTGATCACGACCGGCTCACTCAACTCTACGGCGCCCCGGCAGCGATCTCGGCGGCGGAGAATGATGTCAAGGCAGGGACCCTTGAGCTGAACAGCGACCTCGACCGGGCAGTCCATCTTTGGCTGAGGGCGGCAAGTACACGGCCTTACTCGGATTTCTATCGAGTGGCGTGGCGTCAAATGATCCCGCAAAACACCGAGCGCAGCCTATTTGCTTGCATCGTTCCTCCAGGGCCCACTCACATTCACGGAATCCGGAGTGCCGCGTTGGTAGGGAATCGTGAAACCGTGCTCGTTTCGGGATTTTTTGCGGCACTGCCGATCGACTATTTCTTGCGCGCAACGAACAGGACTAATCTCGATGCATCGGAGGCGAGGAGACTCCCCGTCCCCACGTCAGGCCACCCCTTGGAAGCAGCCCTCCTTCTCCGCACTCTCCGCCTCAACTGCCAGACCAACGCCTATGCCCCCCTCTGGGAAGAGCTGTACGACTCCGCCTGGGAGCAGGACACCTGGGCCGCCTCCGGAACCTGGCCCGAGTCCACACCCCCGCTCGCCGAAGGCGTAGGCCGTACCTGGACCCGAGACACCCCCCTCCGCACGGAGTTCGCCCGTCGCGCGGCGCTCGTCGAGATCGACGCCCTGGTCGCCGTGTGGCTAGGCATCAGCGCTGATGAACTCGTCGCCATGTACGACGCCCGGTTCCCCGTACTCCAGCAGTACGAGGAGAACATGTGGTTCGACGCGGCCGGCCGCCGTATCGCGAAGGCGCACCAGCAGCACGGCTACGGACAGCCCAAGGATGCCTGGAAGACCCTGAGTTCACATGAGGCGTTCCCGGACGAGTACACACTCCCCGACGGTTACACCGACCCCCTCTACCAGGCCCGCCGCAAGAAAGAGATGAGTGCGGCCCACGCAGAGTTCACCCGCCGCATGCGCGAAGCCTGACGCGCGAGAGCCCTGCCGCCCGACAAGGACCGGCAGGGCTCCCGCGTACGTACGACCGTCAGGCCTCCCCGACGAAGCCCGCCCACGCTTCGCGTGACACATGGAGGACCGGTCCGGCCACGGCCTTGGAGTCCCGGATGTGCACAACTCCCGTACCGGCCGCGACCTCGACGCACTGACCACCCTCAGTGTCGCTGTAGCTGCTCTTGAACCAGGTGAGTTCGGACTCGGTGGCGTTCATAGCTCTCCCAGCAACTTTTCGATGAACTGCGAGGACTCTCGCGGACTGAGAGCCTGTGATCGGATGATCCCATAGCGCGCGGCGGCGAGAACCGCCTGTTCAGGGTCGGCCTCCAGTGTGCTGATTGCGTGCGCTTCGGAGTAGACGAACTTCTTGCCGTCCTTCCGAGTGACGACGGTGAAAGGCCCGTTCACGCCCGCGTTGTCCTCGCAGTGGAGCGGCATGACCTGCATCTCGACGTTCCGCTTCTGCCCGATCAGAAGAAGGTGCTCCAGCTGGCCGCGTAGTACGTCCTTGCCGCCATAGCATTGCCGCAACACTGCCTCGGTCATCACGAACCCCAGCAGTGGCGCGGGCTGCCGGTCGAAGATGTCCTGCCGGGCCAGCCGTGCGGTCACCCGCTGATCGATCGTCTCCTGCGCCAGGGGCGGACGCCTCATGGCAAGCAGGGCCCGCATGTACTCCTCGGTCTGAAGCAGGCCGTTGACGACGAGCGCGTCGTACATGAGCAGCTCGATGCACTCCTTCTCCAGCTTCGCCATCCCCTGGAATCGGACCGGATACTGAGCCCGTTCCACCTGCTCCTTCCACAAGGCCAGCAACCCGCCCGCCCCCAACGCCTCATCCGCCTGCTCGATCGTCCTCGGTGACGGAATCCTCCGCCCTTGCTCGAACGACGCGACCGTGGACGCCGAGTACCCGATCCGCCGCCCGAACTCCTCCCGCTCAAGACCCGCCCGCACCCGCAGCGTCTTCATGCTCTGCCCGAACGCGGTGACGACACCCTGCCCGGACTTGTCCGCCCCGGCCTGTCCACCGCCGCCGGCGTCGCCGCCGTCGTTCTCCCAGCTGTCGCCGAAGCTCACCGTCACCTCCTCGCCCGCTGTCACGGTCCCCGCCTCCGCGCCCGCACCGTCGGTCACCACTACCGCCTCCCTGGCCCAACGCCCGCCCAGGAGCGCCGTCACGCCGCGTGTCTCGTACTGCTACCGACAACGCGCGTACAACCGGCCCGCGTCGGTGCGTCACCACTGGTCACGCTACGCGACCGGCGACACCGTTGTCGGCATGACGAACAAACCCGGCGCCCCCACCGGCACCGCTCAACCCACCCGCCCCGCCGACTACTTGATCACCCCTCACGCTCCGCTCGACCGCGCGTTCGAGATGTGCTTCACCTCCACCCCGCGCGGCGCCCGCCTCGCCCGGAGGCTCGCCGCGAACCGGCTCGACGCCTGGGGGATCCCGTACGAGACGTACCGGCACGACGCGATCGTGCTGGTCCTCGCCGAGCTGACCGCCAACGCGGTACGGCACGGTCACGTGCCCGGCCGGGACTTCCACCTCCGCCTACAGGTGACCGCCCACACCCAGACCGTCCGGATCGAGGTCACCGACACCCGCGCCGAACGGCTGCCGCCCCGCCCGGACGCCCTGCCCACCCCGGCCGCCGACGACGCCGGCGGCCGGGGTCTGCTCCTCGTCGCCGGCCTCGCCACCCGCTGGGGCTGGCACCTCCGGCCCGACGGTCCGGGCAAGACGGTCTGGGCCGAACACGCACTGACCGAAGCGCCTACATGTACATCTGCGACATGTGTGACATGAGTGAGCCGATCGTCGAATCGATGGCCGAGGTCCGCAGTCACCGGGCCGACGTCATCGACCGTGCCCGCCGGGAGGGGACCCCGACGATCATCACCCGGCGCGGCAAGCAGGAAGCCGTCGTGATCGACGTCGAGGAGTACCGGCGGCTGCGTCGGATCGCCGAAGACGCCGAGGAGGCCTGGCTCGACCGGCCGGCCGACGAGGCCGAGTCCGAAGGCACGCAAGGGTCGGTCTCGCTCGAGGAGATGGCCGCCCCGCTCCGCGCCGATCAGGGCTGACCCGTGGGTGCGTCACGCGCTTCACGCCCCACGCGCAGCGCGACATGCTCGCGGGGCCCCGCGCCCGCACGCCCTGCGCCTCCTGTACCGCCTCGCCGAGTTGCGGAAAGCCATCGACGCGGGCGACACCACGGCGTTCGACGTCACGGACCTCCGGAGCCACAGCGCCCGATGGCGGCTCAGGGTCGGTGACCACCGCGTCGTCCACACCGTCGAGGACGGCCGGTTGATCGTGTGGGTCCTGGCCGTCGGCAACCCGCGCGAGGTCTGCCGGCAGATCCCCTGAGCTCCGCTGCCGGATCATGCGGAACCAGGGCCACTGTCGGTGGCCGGTCGTAGAGTGGAACGTGATCAGTCCAGGCGGTGACGGGTGCCGGGACACGGGAGACGGGGGCCACGGCGCGTCATGAGACCCACACTCGCCGCGCGGACGCTGCGCGACACCACGGTCGAGTATCTGACGACGACCTTCGCGCTGGCCGAGCCCGACACCCAGGACGCCCTGGAGGAGTTCCTCACCGACCCGGCCGACGGGCTCTTCCGGGGCCCCTACCTCCGCATCCGGCGTCCCTTCCGGCCGGCGGCGGACGGCTGGGAGCGGCACCTGGACTGGATTCCGGCGCGCTTCCGGCCCTACGCGCACCAGGCGGAGTCCTTCGCCCGGCTGACCAGCAAGGACGGGCGCCGGCCCCAGCCGACCCTCGTGACGACCGGAACGGGCTCCGGCAAGACCGAGTCCTTCCTCATCCCCGTACTCGACCACTGCCGTCGCGAACGGGCAGCGGGGAAGGCGGGGATCAAGGCCGTACTGCTGTATCCGATGAACGCGCTCGCCGGAGACCAGGCGGGCCGGCTCGGTGACCTGTTCGAACGCGACGAGCGGCTCGACGACGTCACGGCGGGGCTGTACATCGGTGAGGCCTCGGCCGCGCGCGGGTCGGAGCCGCCGTACGGGCGGGTGATGGTGGACCGGGCCGAGATCCGCCGCAACCCGCCGGACATCCTGATCACCAACTACAAGATGCTCGACCTGCTGCTCCAGCGGCAGCAGGACGCCTCCCTGTGGCGGGACGCCGACCTCGCCTATGTGGTGATCGACGAGTTCCACACCTTCGACGGCGCGCAGGGCACCGATGTGGCGATGCTGCTGCGCCGCCTCGCGGCCGTGGTCGGGGCCGCCGAGAAGGGGCGGCCGCTCGGGCCGATCTGTCCCGTGGCGACCTCCGCGACGCTCGGCTCCGGCGGCGGGGCGGGCGGGGCGCGGGCCATGCTGGACGTGGCCTCGCAGGTGTTCGGCGTGCGGTTCCCGGACGACGCGGTCGTGGGGGAGGAGCGGCGGGACACGGACGAGTTCCTCTCTCCCGTCGACCATTCGCTGCCCCTGCCGTCCCCCGAGGAACTGGCCGGTCTCCCGGACCCGGTGCGCACGCCCGGCGGTATGGACGCCGTGGCGCGCGCCACGCTCGGGTGCGACACGGCCGACCCGCGTGAGCTGGGGCGGCGGCTGCTCGCCCACCCCCTCACGCGCGCACTGCTGCGCACGAAGGACGCGCCGCTGACGGCCCTGGAGGTGCTGGAGGACTTCGACGCCACGTCGGCGTGGCGCGCCGTCGCCGCACAGGACCCGGACACGGCCGCCGCCGCCCTCGCGCGCTTCGTCGCGCTGATCTCCATGGCCCGCGATCCCGACGCTCCCGCCGGTGAGGAACGGCCCCTGCTGCTGGTGGAGACGCACCTGTGGCTGCGGGCGCTGTCCCGCGTGCTCAGGTTCGTCAGCCCCGAGCCGGTGTTCTCCTGGTCGGACGCCGACCAGGCCGCCCTCGCCGATCAGGACCGCGCGGACGCCGAGCGGCGGGCGGTGGCGGTGGCCGCGCAGGCGGAACGACGGCGGAAGGCGCGGTCCTCCGGGCGGCTCCCGGCCGCCTACTGCCGACACTGCGGGCGCTCCGGATGGGCCGCGATCTGTCCCGACCGCAATCCGCAGAACCTGGTGCACGCCCCGGACGAGATCTACCGCGCCAGCGCCACGCGCGGCGCCGCCAAGGGCCGGGTACGGGCCATGATCGCGGCCACCCCGGCGGAGGCCGCCGAACAGGCCCGGGCCATACACGCGCGCCGCGCCCAGCGCGGCCGCCGGGGCGCCGCGCACGACGCGACCCTGATGGTCCTGGAGGACAACGGCACGACACTGCGCAGGCTGGACGCCGACGAGGTTCTCCGCGGCGGCGGCGCGGTCTCTCCCGCCCCCGACAACGGCGTCTACGTGTGGACGTGGTTCGAGCACCAGGAGCGCAGCGAGTACTCCAAGCAGGACCGCTGTCCCGCCTGCGGACAGGCCCAGGGCATCCGCTTCCTCGGCGCCGGCGTGGCCCCGCTCGCCTCGGTCGTCGTCACCCAGCTCTTCACCGGCGGTGAACTGCCGGACGAGGACGAGGAGAAGCGCGACCGCCGCAAGACGCTGATCTTCAACGACTCGGTGCAGGACGCGGCGCACCGCGCCGGCTTCGTGGCCAGCCGCGCCTGGAAGTTCTCGCTCCGGTCGCTGATCCACCAGCAGCTGTCCGAGCGGGTCCGCACGGACCCCGCCTTCGCGGCCGACGGCGTCCCGCTCAACGAGCTGATCGCGTCCCTGGTGAGCCGGGCCGCCGTGGAGGAGAAGCGGGTCCTCGCCTCCGTCATCCCGCCCGACCTGCACGATGTGCCCCCGGTCAAGCGCCTCCTCGAAGGCCGCAAGCGCATCCCGGAGACGACCTGGGAGCTGGTCGGCCAGCGCCTCGCCTTCAACACGCTGCTGGAGTTCGGCCTGCACTCCCGCCTCGGCCGCACCCTCGAACTGACCCGCACGGTCGCCGCCGAGGTTCACCTGCCCGAGCCCGAAAAGGCCGCCAAGGCGGCCGAGGCCCTGTTCGACTTCCACAACGGGCAGCTCCTGCCCGCCGCCGCCGGTGCGGCCGGCGGACCACCCGCCCGAGGAGACGCCCAGCGGCTGCGCTACTTCGAGGGCTACGTCCGCGGACTCCTCGAGCACATCCGCCAGATCGGCGGCATCCACCACACCTGGCTGGACGACTTCATAGACGAGGAGGGCCGCAACCGCTACCCGGTCTGGACGGGGCGCCCCCCGGGCATGCCCGCGTTCGGCCGCAACTCCGAAGCGCCCGCGTTCGTGCTGGTCGGCGCCCGCAGCGGAAACACGGACTTCGAACGGGTGGACACCCGGGACAGCTGGTACGTCGACTTCACCCAGCGGTGTCTGGGGCTGGACCGGCAGACCGCGGGGGAGTACCTGGCCGCGCTGCTGGAGCAGCTCGCCCACGCGGACGTCGGCGCGCTCGCCCGGCGGCGGACCGACACCGCCGACAAGCAGCAGGGCCACGGGGTGTACGGGCTCACACCCGGCCATGTGCGCGTACGCCCGCTCGACGACGAACAGACCCCACACGCCGTCCTCACCTGCCGGGAGTGCGGCTGGACGCAGACCGTGCCGCCGGAGCGGGCCTCCGTGTGGCAGGGCACCCGCTGCCCGCTCAAGCGCTGCGAGGGAACCATCACCCGGCCCTCCGCCGAGGTCGGCGGCCGGGCCGCCCGCGACCCCCGCTCCAACTACTACCGGCGCCTGTACAGGGAGGCCAAGCCGTACAGCGTGGTCGCCGCCGAACACACCGGTGTCCTCAAACGCAAGGAGCGCGAGGAGGTGGAGAAGGGGTTCCGGCGTGGCGTCAAGCACACCGACCCGAACGTCCTGTCCTGCACCCCGACGCTCGAACTCGGCATCGACATCGGCCAGTTGGAGTCCGTCATCCTGGCCTCGCTGCCGCCGTCCACGGCCGGCTACGTCCAGCGGGCCGGCCGCGCCGGGCGGGCCACCGGCAACGCCCTCATGGTGTCCCTGGCCGACACCAGCCCCCGCGCCCTGTACCACCTCGCCGAACCACGCCACCTGATCGCCGGCCCGATCCTGCCGCCCGGCTGCTTCCTCTCGGCGGGCGAGTTGCTGTGCCGTCAGTACACGGCGTTCCTGATCGACCGGGCGGCGCGGGGCGTCCTGGAGGGTGTCATTCCGTTGCCGGACCGGGTGACCCAACTCGTCGGCCGCAGTGGTTGGCTGAAGCAGTTCCGCAAGGCGACGGCCGGCCGCCTGGACCTCGCGGACGAATTCCTCCGTCTGTTCCCCGAGATCGAGGGTGTTCCCGGCTCCGGCACCTCCAGCGACGCCCGCAAGGTGCTGCGGCGGTTCGCAGCGGAGAAACTGGGCCAGGCGCTGGACGCCGCCGAGCGCGCCTGGCAGGCCGAGTGTGCGGAACTCGTCCAGCGCCGCAGCATGATCAACGACGCGGCGGACGCGCTCCAGGAAGCCGTGGACGACGAGGCACGTGAGAAGCGCACCCTGATCCGGGAGGCGACCGGCGTCAGCAAGCGGCTCTCGGAGATGGCCCAGGCAGGCGCCCAGGGCTTCCTCGTCGAGCACGGACTGCTGCCCAACTACAGCCTCGTCGAGGACGGCGTACGGCTGGAGGCGATGCTCTCCTTCAAGGAACCCGTGCGAAAGCGTCGCACGGCCACTGAGAAGGCCGACGCCGGGGACGCGCCCACGACCAGGTGGAGCAGCGAACCGCGCGTCTACGACCGGCCCGCCGAAGCCGCGCTCACCGAACTCGCCCCGGGCAACGCCTACTACGTACGCGGCTACCGGCACGTCGTCGACGGCTTCGACCTCGGCCCCACCAGGAAGGACTCGCGGACCGGCAGGCCCGTCGGGCTGCGGACCTGGCGGATCTGCCGGGAGTGCGGCCACGTCCGCACCGGTGAGCGGGCCGAGCAGGACACCTCGCCCTGCCCGCGCTGCGGCGGCCACGGCATCGGCGGACGCAACGCGGTCTTCCAGGTCGTCGTGCCCCGCAAGGTGACCGCGCACGACAAGCGGGACGACGCCCGGATCGTCGACGACCACGAGAACCGGATCCGGACCACCTACACCACCGTGACCGCCGTCGACGTGGACCCGCGGAACATCAAGGAGACCTGGCGGCACGGCAACAGGACCTTCGGGGTGGACCACGTCCGCGAGGCGGTCATCCGCCGCTTCAACCTCGGCAAGGCCCGGCACGGCCGCCCCAAGGACACCTACTTCGCCGGCACCGAGGTGGCGAGCCCCACCGGGTTCACCGTGTGCCCGCGGTGCGGCGGCGCCACCGACCGGGAGCCCGGTCACACCCCCACCCAGGACTCGCTCAGCCAGTCCCTGCTCGGCCGGCCCGAGCTCGCGCACCACCGTCCGTGGTGCCCCACCCGCCGCCGTGACAAGCAAGCCGCCCCCGAGGACGTGCCGGTGATCACCGCCACCGAGCACCGCACCGAGGCACTGCGCATCCTGCTCCCCGCCGCCACCCTGAACGTGCCGGAGCGCCTCGCCTCCTTCTCGGCCGCGCTCCACCTGGGCCTGGCACGGCGCTACGGCGGCGACCCCGCGCACATCCGCTCCGCCCCCGCCACCGAGCCGGACCGGGAGAGCGACCTCACCCGCAACTACCTGGTGCTGTACGACGCCCTGCCCGGCGGCACCGGGTACCTCCAGCGCCTGGTGGACCGCGACGGCGAGGAGTTCCGCGCCGTGCTCGCCGAGGCCCAGGACGCGCTGCGGGCCTGCCCCTGCAAGGACACCCGCCGCGCCTGCCACCTCTGCCTGCTCGGCTACGCCCCGGAACGGGACTACAAGGACCTGGACCGGCAGGAAGCCCTGTGGATGCTCGACGATCTGCTGGGCGCCGACGGTCACAGCGGATGGGACTTCCGCAAGGAGTCCGCCGACGCCGAGATCCGTTTCGCCGCTCAGGCGGAGAGCGACCTGGAGCGGCGCTTCATCGAGGCCCTCGACCGCTGGCTCGAGGTGCCCGAGAACGGCGCCCCGGCGGAGCACGAGCAGACCCCGACCGGCCGGCAGGGCAAACAGTTCACCCTCACCCGGCCCGGCGGCGGCCGGGTCCGCTGGGAGGTCGTGGCCCAGAAGGACCTGCACGGCTACCGCACCCGGCCCGACCTCCTCTTCCGCCCGGTCGCCGGGGACACCACCACCGACGGCGCGCCACCGCTGCCGATCGCCGTCTACCTCGACGGCTACCGCTGGCACGCCTCCTCCCGCACCAACCGGATCGCCGCGGACGCCGCCAAACGCGCCCTGCTGCGCGCCGACGGCATCCTCGTCTGGCAGATCACCTGGGACGACGTGGTGGCCTGGGAGAAGGCCCTGAAGACTCCGAAGGGCGAGCCGGCCGAGGACGCGGACGAGCCCCGCGACCCGCTGGCACCCGTCATCGCGGGACCCGAGGCCGACGCGGCCTGGCCGCCGTACGACGTGACCTCCCCCGCGGGACCGGGGGCCATGGTGCGCAAGCAGTGGGCCAACGCACGACGGGACCCCGCGGAGGCCGACGCCCTCCTGTACGGCGGGGCGATCCCCTCCCTGCTGGGCTTCCTGCGCGACCCGAGGCTGAACAAGTGGCAGCAGCTCGCCCAACTCGCCGTCAGCGCACCCGCCTTCCTCCGCAGGAACGACCTCGTCGACGCCGACCCGGGCACCGCGGCCGGGTGGATCGAGGCCGCCGTCCGTGCTGAGTCCGCCCCACCCGTCAGGGGACAGGGGCTCAAACTGCTCGCGTTCCAGGACGGTTCAGGACTGCCCCTCGTCCTCGCCGGAGCACAGCGCGCCGACGCCAAGGCGCTGCGGTGGAGCGCCCTCGCCGTGCTCGACGACCGGCCCGAGGCGGTCGAAGGGGACCGGCCCGACCACCGGCGTCGTTGGAAGGCCTGGCTGAGCTGGGGGAACATCCTCCAGTTCCTCGACCCCACCGGAGCGGGTCAGGCCGACGGCCTCGCCCTCGCCCGCTCGGCACTCGACGCCTTCGACGCCTCTCTGCTCGCCGCCACGGCTGGACCGGGCAGTGGTCTGCTTCCCGCGCTGCGCAGCGACGCGGCGGGCACCGGACTGTCTCTTCCCGAAAACGCCGACGACGAGGCCGGGGACCGCCCACGGGGCGTCGACCCGACGGAACCCGCAGATCGATCGGAATCAGGGATTCCAGTTGTGGGTGAGGCCATGACCCCCGTAGAGCGAACCGCTTGGCAGCTGGTCGTCGGGGAACTCACCGCATGGGGAGATCCGCAGGTCGCGGCACTCGCCGAGCAACTGTCGGCCCGTGCGGACGTGCCGGCCGGCAAGACGAGCTGGGATGTCGACGGTGTCTCCCGCACCATCGAACTCGCCTGGCCCGCCCATAAGATCGGCATCGTCCTCGGGGAGGACGCCGAGGACACGGAGTACATGGCCCAGTGCGCGTCAGCCGGCTGGCACGTGCGCGCGCCGGGTGACTGGGACGTGGAGGAACTCGCCCGGCTGCTGGGTGAGAAGGGGGTCGCGGAATGAGCTACGGGGCGGGCCGTCCGGCGGGCCGGGCCAGGACGCGGGTCCAGGTGGGGCTCCAGGCTCATGAGGACATCCGGCGTCGGGGCGGCGCCGTGGGGGACGCGGTCGCGGCCTTCGTCCACCGGCTGCGCTCCGACCGGAACAACCGGGCCCTGCGCCGGACCTTCCTGAGGGCCGCGGGAGACAACGGAGACCTGTACCTCGCGCACGCCGACACCCAGTGCATGGTCCTGCTCCTGTCGACCGACGGCGAGGACGAGATGCGGGTCCTCGCGGTGCGTGACGGCGCCCTGGCCGGTGCCGAACTCGCCCGGCTCACCGTCGAGATCAACCCGGTCTCCGGCGCGATCGAGGTCGTCGACCAGAGCGAGGTCAGCGCCAACGTCGTCTCCCTGCCGGACCGGACGGAAGCCGCCGCCGGCGATGAACCGCCGCCCCGTGCGGCGACGGCCGCCACGGCGGACGCACCCGGGCCCGAGGCCGCCGCACCGACCCCCACCAGCAGCCTCCGCACTCCGCTCTTCGCCCGTTACGACGACGAGGTCCTCCTCGGCCTCGGGGTCGTCCCCTCGCTGCTGCCTCCGCTCCGGAAGGTCCGCACCGACGAGCAGTTCGAGCAGCTGCTCACCCACAACCTTCCCGAGCTCACCCGTGACGTCCTCCTCGCACTGCGCGACCGCGTGGACCCGAAGGACGTGCGGCAGAACATCACGGACAAGTGGCGCCCCGAGGAGGACGTCAATCCCCGCGACTGGGCCCGTGCGGCCCAGCGCGCCGTGTCCCAGGCCGAGACCGACGACGACGCGGTGCTCGGCGCACTCGGCAAGAGCTTCGACGCCTGGCGCCTGTTCCTCCACCCTGAGCAGAAGCGCCTCGCCACCGGCGACTTCAAGGGCTCGGCGAAGGTGACCGGCGGTCCCGGCACCGGCAAGACCGTCGTGGCCCTCCACCGCGTGCGACACCTGGCCGACAGGCTGCCGCCCGGCCACTCCCGCCCCATTCTCCTCACCACGTACAACACCAACCTCGCGCTCGATCTCAAGGAGCGCCTGAGCCGTCTCGGCGGGGACGAACTGCTGCGCCGTGTCGACGTCAAGTCCGTCGACCAGCTCGCCCGGGAGATCGTCCAGGAGGCCCGTGCCGATCTGGGCCGGCCGATCGACGACGACGCCGCCATGAACCTGTGGCACACCGTGATCACCGAGACGCGTCGGTTCGAGTACGACGCCGACTTCCTCGACACCGAGTTCAAGCACGTGATCGTCGCGGGCGGATGCGGCTCGTGGGACACCTACCGGCGCGTCGGCCGCTCGGGGCGCCCCCGCGTCAGCCCCGCCCAACGCCACGACATCTGGCAGCTCGTGCTCGCCTACAAGGCCCACTTGGAGTCCCCGCCGCGGCAGACCACGTACGCACTTCTCGCCGAGAAGGCGGCCGCCATCGAACAGAGCCGGATGGCCCGGACCGAGGAGCAGGCCCGGTACAAGGAGGAAGTGGGGGGCCGCGACCTCATCCACCGCGAGACGGGCAGCGGGATGTGGCTCAAGCCGCGCTACCAGCACGTCGTCGTCGACGAGGCACAGGACCTGTCCGCCTCGCACTGGCGGATGCTGCGCGCCATGGTCCGCAAAGGCCCGAACGACATCTTCCTCGTCGGCGACGCCCACCAGCGCATCTACGGCAACCGGGTGGTTCTCGGCCACCAGGGCATCGAGGTCCGCGGCCGCGCCTCGCGACGTCTCACCCTCAACTACCGTACGACCAGGCAGATCCTCGGCAGTGCGAACGGCCTGATCAGCGGTGCCACGTTCGACGACCTCGACAACGGTCCGGACACCCTTGACGGCTACCGCTCCGTTCTCACCGGGCTGGCCCCGCAGTTCTGGCGTGCTCCCGACCGTCTCACCGAGATGCGTGCCGTGGCGACCCTCATCCGGGAACGCCACGACACCCACGGCACGCCGTACTCCGCGATGGCGGTCAGCGTGCCCGACGGGAGCTCCGCTCAGGAGTTCGCCAACGTTCTGGCCCGGGAGCCCTTCCACATCCCGGTGGACGAACTCGGACGAGAGGGACCCCGTGCCGACCGGGACGCCGTGCGCATCGGCACCATGCACCGCTTCAAGGGGCTGGAGTTCCAGCGCGTCTTCCTCACGTCCGTCGGTGAGGGCCAGGTACCGCATCAGCGCATCGAGCAGTACCGGCTCGCGAACCCGGACCGCTACCGCCAGGAGGAACAGCGCGCCCGTTCCCTGGTGTTCGTGGCCGCCACCCGCGCTCGTGACGAGCTCATCGTCACATGGAGCGGCAAGGCCAGCCGTTTCCTGCCGCAGGACGCCGACCAGACCGCCCACCGCGCGACGAGCCTGCTCCGGCCCGGCGGCCCACCCTCCGGGTCGTCGGGTTCAGCGGCCGCCTGACCCCGGCCGCAGCCACGGCACCGCAGAACGCGACCACGCGGAGCCGAGAACCGGACGTCACGCCCGCTGACAGGTCACCAACGGAACAACGGGCCGACGATGACTTCCCGAAGCGGAGGATGAGCCGTCACCGGATTCGCGCGGACGGGCTCTCCGGCGGCGGTGTGCCCGCCGGCGTTGTTGGTTAGGGTGGCGCGGGCCGTACATCCGACGGTCCCGCGCCGTCTCGGCGGGCGCCGGCCAGCGGTTCTCGGGGCGCGTCGCGGTAACGGCGGGTGACATGGCGTCGGCCCCGACGGGAGGGCGAGGTGCAGCGCATCGTCGGCGGGAGTCGAGGTGTCGACGTGACACGGAGGCCGTGGCGGGCCCGGACCCACGGTCTTCGCGGTCGTCCCGGAACAGCGTTCCGCTGGCGTGGCGACGCGGTGGGCGGGTGACCGGCCGGCCGGTGGCCGCGGTGCTGCCCCCGTCGCTGCGCGCCTGGCTCGGACTGATCGCGGCCCTCGCCGCGTCGGCGGTCGTCGGGCTCGGGGCCTTGTACGCCGGCGACGGCGAGCCCGCCGCGGTGGACGCGCGGATCTCGGCGGCGGTGGACGGCGTGGGGTCGCCGTGGCGGCACGTCGCTCTGGCCACGGACTTCCTGGGGGAGCCCGGGGGAGCGGCGGCGCTCGTCGTGGCCGCCGTGACGGGCTGCCTGCTGCTCGGGCGTCCTCGCGCGGCGGTGCTCGCCGTCGCCGGCGCCGGGATGAGCGTGGGGACGACGAAGCTGCTCAAGCCCCTGGTGGGACGCACCATCCACGGCGACGGCAACCTGTCCTACCCGAGCGGGCACACCGCCTTCCTCACCGCTCTCGCCCTCGTGGTGGCGCTGCTCGCGACCGGCCGGCTCGGCCTCGGCAGGACGGCCGGCACGTCACTCGTGCTCGCCGCGGCGCTGGTCGCCGGCGCCGCCATGGGCTGGGCGCAGGTCGCCCTGGGCGCGCACTACGCGACCGACGTCCTCGGCGGCTGGTGCACCGCGCTGGCGGTGGTACCGGCGACCGCTTGGCTGGCCGACCGGGCGGCCGACCGGCTGGCCGACCGGCCGTCCGAAACCGGTCGGCGGGAACCTCGCTGACGTCAGGTCACGCCAAGCGGCGGAACACGGGCTTCACCGGTCGTCCGGCCAGCCAGGGGGTGGGGTCGGCGGCGTCCAGTGCCTTCCGGTACACCGCGCACGCCTGGGCCACCACCTCGACGGTGTGATCGATGTCGGCGTCGTCGAGCGCGCTGCTCACCACGAACGACGGGGCCAGCACCCCGCCCTCGAGGAGCCGGCGCAGGAACAGGGTGCGGTACCGCTGCGACGGCTGCCGGTGCTCGTCGAGGGTGGCGAAGACCAGATTGCTGGCCCGGCCCCGGACGACGACGTGGTCGCCGACGCCCATGCTCGCCGCGGCGTCACGGACCCCGGCGGCCAGCCGCTCGCCGAGGGCGTGCAGCCGCGCGGTGACGCCCTCCTCGACGTAGGTGGTCTGCACGGCCATCGCGGCGGCCAGCGAGTGCGTCTCCGCACCGTGCGTGGTGGACAGCAGGAACACCCGGTCGCCGGAGTGACGCAGCCCGCCCCGCTCCATCAGCTCGCGGCGCCCGGCCAGCGCGGAGACGGCGAACCCGTTGCCCAGCGCCTTGCCGAACGTGGAGAGGTCGGGGACGACGCCGTACAGGCCCTGGGCGCCCGCCTCGGACCAGCGGAAGCCGGTGATCATCTCGTCGAAGACCAGCACGCAGCCGTGCCGGTCGGCCAGCCCGCGCAGGCCGGCGAGGTACCCGGGCGGCGGCTCGGTGTGGGTGGCGGGTTCCAGGATCAGACAGGCGATCTCGCCCTGGTACCGGGTGAGCAGCTCCTCCGTGGCGGCCAGGTCCCCGTAGGGGAAGGACACGGTGAGCTCGGTGGTCGCCACCGGGACACCGGCCGACATCGGTGTGGTGCCGATGAACCAGTCGTCGACGGAGAAGAACGGGTGGCCGGCGCAGATCGCCACCCGCGGGCGCCCGGTGGCGGCGCGGGCGAGACGCACCGCGGCGGTGGTGGCGTCGGAGCCGTTCTTCGCGAACTTCACCATGTCGGCGGTCGGCACCGTGGCCAGGAAGCGTTCCGCCGCCTCGACCTCCACGACGGACGGCCGGACGAAGTTGCTGCCGCGGTCGAGTTCCCGTCGCACCGCCTCGATCACGCGTGGGTGGGCGTGGCCGAGGCTGACCGACCGCAGGCCGGAGCCGTACTCGACGTAGCGGTTGCCGTCGACGTCCCACACGTGGGCACCGCGGCCGTGGCTGATGACGGGGGCCAGGTTCTCGGGGTACTGGTCGTCGCCCTTGGCGTAGGTGTGCGCGCCGCCGGGGATCAGGGCGTGCAGCCGTTCGTTCGCCGTCCGCGACCGGGGCAGGATGAACTCTTCTCGGTCCACGCCGACTTCACCTCTCCCTTTGCTTCAGGACCTCGGCGAGGCCCGGCGCCTCCCGGTCCCGCCGGGACATCGATGTGACCGGCAGCGGCCAGGGAACGGCGAGCTCCGGGTCGTCGAAGGCGATCGTCACGTCCTCGGCCGGATCGTGCGGGCGGTCGATCCGGTACGAGGTGTCGGCGGTGTCGGTCAGCGCCTGGAAGCCGTGCGCGCACCCCGCCGGGATGTACAGGGTGGCCTGCGTCTCGTCGGACAGCTCGAAGAAGGCCCGGTTGCGGTATGTCGGTGAGTCGGGGCGCAGGTCCACGACGACGTCGAAGATCCGCCCGTAGGAGCACCGCACCAGCTTGGCCTCGCCGGCGCCGGAGCGCAGGTGCAGGCCGCGCAGCACACCCCGGACCGAGCGGGACACGCTGTCCTGGACGAAGGCGTCCGGGTCGAGGCCCACCGAGCGGACCACGTCGGCGTCGAAGGTGCGGCAGAAGAAGCCGCGCTCGTCGGCGTACGGCGTCGGCTCGAAGAGGTACGCGCCCGCGATCCGCGGGACTTCGGTCGCTTTCATGGAGCCTCCTGCCGGGTGGTGCGGGTGCGAGTGCG
This sequence comes from Streptomyces sp. NPDC030143, assembly GCF_055573695.1. NCBI lineage: Bacteria > Bacillati > Actinomycetota > Actinomycetes > Kitasatosporales > Streptomycetaceae > Streptomyces > Streptomyces sp. NPDC030143. The sequence goes on along the minus strand of NZ_JBVIAY010000019.1, from coordinate 69,692 downwards.
GGTGCGGCCTTGGGCGTGGGCGTCGGCTTGGGCGTGGGCTCGGGCGTGGCCGGGCGTCGGGAACAGGGCCGCCGTCAACTCGGTGAACCCGTCCTCGAGTTGCCGGGCGACGGCCTGGTTCCGCTCGGTGAGGGTCCGCCGCAGCTCCGCCGACCGCTGCTCCAGCGCCCGGAACTGCTCGAGCAGCCGGCCGGCGTCGACCTCGCGAGCCGGGTGGCAGTACTCCTCCAGCCCCATCCGAGCCATGAGCGCGTCGCTCTTCGCCGCGTAGCTGAGGGCGAGCGTCGGCGTGCCGGCCTTCAGCGCGCAGACCAGGTTGTGGTACCGGGTCGCCACCACGGAGTCGGCAGCCGCCGTCTCCTTCATCAGGTCGGTCAGCGAGGCCGCCTCGGCGGCGCTGACCAGCGGCGAGTCCACCGCGTCGAGGATCGCGGCGACCACCGGCGCATCGCACGCGTCGCCGGTGAGCAGCCGGACCGGCCTGCCGTCCTCGGCCAGCGCTCGGACGAAGCGGATCGTCCCGTCGAGGTATCGCCGGTGGATCTCCTCGGCCCGGGCGCGGTCGTCGTCACCGCCGTGGAAGTCCATGACGCCGACGCAGACCGGGCCCGGCGGGCCGCCCGGGGGCGCGCCCGCCTCCGGCGTCGGCAGGGCGAACGCCAGGTCCGGGTGGACCTCGTCGCGCGCGGTGTCCACGCCCATCGCCCGCATCGCGTCGCGGGACGGGGCGTCACGGTACGACCGGTAGGCGGCCAGCCGCGCCGACCAGCGCACCAGGGTCCGGGTCGGCCGGCTGCCGATCGGGGCCGCGCCGACGCCGACCAGCCCGACCCGGGTGCCGAACAGCCGGCCGGTCGCGCAGAGCAGGAACAGCGAGTACGGGAAGCCCCACGGCCGCAGCGGCAGTGTGGCCTCCAGGACACCCATGCCCGGCACGATCACCACGTCGTGCCGGCGCACCCAGGCAGCCGTGCGGAAGGCGTCGACGAGTTTGCCCACGCCCTTCGCCGCGACCGCGCCCGCACGTGACGCGGTCCGGTACTCCCCGCGGTACCAGTGCAGCCGCGTCGCGGGGATCCCGTACCGGGCCGCGACCACCTCGGGTCCGCCGCACAGGGCGTCCACCACCGCCTCCGGGTGCTCGGCGCGGAGGTACCCGAGCACGGCCTCGAGTGACCCGTCGTTGCCGAGGTTGCCGGAGCCGAGCAGGCCGAACACCCCGACGCGGGCAGCGGTCACGCCGTCCTCCCCTCGCGGCCGGCGACGAGGGCGTCGACGGAGACGGTGAGCCGGCCCGGGTCGACCGGGGCGCGGTCCTCGACCCGCTCGCCGGCGCCCGGCCGGACCCGGCCGGCCATCCAAGCGGCCAGGTGGCGGTAGCACGCGCGCCGGTCGGCCGACGACAACGGCGCCCGCCGGATCGCGGCGACGAAGCCCCAGACGTACTCGGCGAGCAGCCGGGGCGTCGGGTGCAGCGGGCCTGCCCGGCGCGGGTCCAGGTTGACGCACCGGGAGCGCTTGGAGGGGTTCGCCCGCTCGGCGCGGGTGGGGTGGTCGCGGCGGAAGTACAGCAGCTCGGGCACCTGGTGGAAGGGCCCGTGCAGGGTGATCTCGGCGACGAACGTGCGGTCGGCGTGGTGGTAGCTGTCGTGCGGCTTCACCCGGCGCAGCACGTCGGCGCGCATCACCCCGTAGAAGTCGTCGCCGCCGGGCTCGAACAGCAGGCTGCGGAAGCGCTCCGGCGCGTGCGGCGAGTCGGTGGCGAGCCCGTACTCGTAGGGGACCTTCACCCGGCCGTCGCCGTCGATGACCGCCTGGCCGCTGTGCGCGAGGATCACCTCCGGCCGCTCGTCCAGCGCCTGAACACAGCGCAGCAGCAGGTCCCGGGCGTACAGGTCGTCGTGCGAGGCCCACTTGAACAGCTCGCCGCGGCACTCGGTGAACACGTGGTTGTGGTTGGGCGCGGCGCCGATGTTGCGGGGCAGCCGGAGGTAGCGGATGCGCGAGTCCTTCGCCGCGTACCGGCGGCAGATGTCCTCGGTGCCGTCGGTCGAGGCGTTGTCGGAGATGACCAGCTCGAAGTCCTCGTACGTCTGGCCGAGCAGGGCGTCGAGCGCCTCGGCGAGGTATTCCTCACCGTTGTACACGGGCAGGCCGATGCTCAACCGGGGGTGGGCGGTCATGACGTCCTCACTTCGGGGATGGGGTCGGGGTGGCGCTCGCGCAGGGCCGACCGCAGGTGCAGCCACCACACGGCCGAGCCGCAGACGGTCGCGGCGGCGACGCCCCAGGCCGAGCCGACCGTGCCGGCCACGGCCGCCCCGCCGAGCCCGCCGCCGACGTAGCAGGCGGAGGCGAACAGCTGGCTGCGCAGGCTGCGCCGGGCCGCGCCGAGCGCGCGCAGCCCGGCCGTCGCGCCGGTGCCGAGACCGGCGCCCGCGACGCCGAGCACGGCCGGCACGACGAGCTGCGAGGCGGAGTGCCAGACGCCGCCGAGCACGAGCTCGCCGAACCGGTCCGGCACCAGCAGCAGCGCCGCGCCCCAGAGAAGCGCGGCGGCGGCCTGCGCGGCGCCCAGCAGGAGACAGAACGCGCCCAGCCGGTGCGGGGCCCGCCGCAGTACCCGTGCCGCCTCCGTAACGGTGACCAGCGACAGCCCCATCAGCACGGCGAGGAACGGGCCGAGCAGCAGTTCGGCGCCCCGGACCACACCCACCGCGCCGACCCCGGCGATCGCGCCGAGCCCGTACGCCCGCAGCTGGCTCGCGCCGCTGACGCACGTGTTCTCGACCAGGTACCGGTAGCCGAGGTCGCGGTGCTCGCGCACCCATGCGCGCACTCCGGTCGTCCGGGGCCGGATCCCGGACTGGAAGCAGCCGTACACCGCGGCCACCGCCGCGGACGCGCCCCAGGCGAGCACGAAAGCGGCCACGCTGCCCACGCGGGCCGCCACCACCATGGCCGGGACGAGCGCGACACCCCACACGACGTCGTTGGCGAACGCCTTCCGCCCGGTGCCGGCGGCGAAGAACGAGTACCGCCAGGCGTCCTGCAGCAGCAGCCCCGGCAGCATGACGCCGAGGCAGGCGAACGCCGGCCCCACGCGGCCGCCGAGAGCCGCTCCGACCACCAGACACACCGCGCCGATGACGGCACCGACGCCGAGCGCGGTACCCGAGGACCGGGCCACCGCCGCGCGCCAGGAGGCCTCCGGCACGCCGCTGAAGCGCACCACGAGCGGGTCGGTGGCCAGCCCGCGGGAGACGCTGAGCACCACGCCGTAGGTCACCCAGGCCAGGCTGAACACGCCGAACGCGGTCAGCCCGAGCGAGCGTGCCACGTAGATCCCCACGGCGAAGTTGGTCATGCTGGAGGCCGCCTGGTCGGCCAGTCCCCACGACAACCGGCCGACGACGGCCCGCCGGGCGGACCCGGCCGGTGTCGTCGTCTTCTCCCCCTCGGTGGCCATCGGCGTCATGCCTTGATCAGCCCGGCGCCGTGCAGGGCGCCGGCCGCGGCGGCGACGGCGTCGAACGGCAGCCCGGACCGCTCGGCGACGTCCAGCAGACCGTGCTCGCCGTCGGAGAGGCTGAGCACCCAGAGCATGGCCATCTGGGCCTGCCGGGCGTCGCTGCGGCCGCCGAGCGAGTCGTACAGCCCACGCCGGCCCAGCTGCGGTTCGCCGTGGGGACTGAGGTTGACGTACCGCCGGTTGCGGTCCAGCACGTCGAACGCCTCGCGGCAGACGGCCAGGGTGTCGGCCATCGCCTCGGGGGAGACGAAGTCCGGGTTGTCCGCCGAGGTGTGGTACTCGGGGTAGCCGGCGTACGGGGTCCGGCTGAGCGAGCCCACGCCGAGATCGAACCCGGGCGAGCAGAACTGCCGCTCGTCGTAGCCGTACGGAGTGAACTCGGTGACGCGGTGCGGGCGTTCGGAGGCGGCCAGCACGTACCGCATCACCCGGTCGATCTCGGCGTCGCCGCGCCTGCTCTGCTTGTACGTCAGGCGGCCCGTGTCGCCGGCGCAGGCCAGCACAAGGCCGTGCTTGACCCGGTCCACCCGCCCCGCGTTGCGGGCCAGCCAGGTGATCGCCCCGATGGTGCCGGGCGCGAACAGGAACCGGTAGGTGTAGTAGGGCGTCCGCCGGGCCAGCGCCCGGGCCAGGAACGTCGCCACCGCGATGCCGGCCAGGTTGTCGTTGGCCAGCGACGGGTGGCAGACGTGGCAGGAGACGATCACCTCGTCGGCGACCTGACCGGGGACCACGTGCTCGGCGTAGGTGAGGTGTCCGTCGGCGAGTGTGGAGTCGACGCGCACCTCGTACTCGCCGTCCGGCATCGCGTCCAGGGTCTCCTGGGACAGGCAGAACCCCCATTCCGGCTTGTAGTAGCTGGTGCGGTACGGCACCCAGCTCGGGTGGTCCGGCAGGGTGTGCAGGTGTGCGCGCAGCTCGGACAGCGGCATGGTCGCCGACACCGGCACGCTGTAGCCGAGGACGTGCAGGCTGGACGCGGCGAAGTCGACGACCCGGTGGCCGGCGCCGTCGGCGATGTACGCGTCGCGGATGTTCCACTCCTGCGGCACCGTCCAGTCGAGCACCTGGGTCCCGGTCGGCACCTCGTGCACCCGCAGCGGGATGTACTCGCCGACGATCTCCAGGGTGGCGCGCACCCCGTCGCCGGTGATGCTCCGGCACAGCGGGTACAGCCGCTCCACCAGCGCGTGCATCTCCGCGCCGGCCGCGTGCATCTCCGCGCCGGCCGCGTGCGTCTCCGCGCCGGCCGCGGTCACCGGCTGTCCGCCGGCCGCGGTCACCGGCGCCGCCGCAGGGTGTCGTCGACCGTGCCGGCGTCGGACGCCGCCCGCAGCACGGCCAGCCGGGTGAAGCGCCGCTCGAAGTCCTCCCGGGTCAAACCGTGTTCGCGGTAGGCGTCGGCGAGTTCGAGCGCGCCCCGCTTCACCGTCCACTCGCAGTCGAAGCCGGGCACCGCGGCGCGGAACCGGGAGAAGTCCACCCGGTACGACCGCGGATCGGCACCGGTCTCCCCGGTGATCACCACCTTCGAGCCGGACACCGCCTCGGCGACCTGCCCGGCTATCTCGGCGACCGTGACGTTGTTGGTCTCGCTGCCGATGTTGAACGCCCGGTCGTGCACCGCCTCCCGCGGCGCGGTCAGCGCGGCCGCGAAGGCCCGTGCGATGTCGGCGGCGTGCACCAGCGGCCGCCAGGGGGTGCCGTCGGAGAGCACAAGGACCTCGCCGGACAGGAGCGCGTGGCCGACCAGGTTGTTCAGCACGATGTCGGCGCGCAGCCGGGGCGAGTGGCCGAAGGCGGTGGCGTTGCGCAGGTACACCGGGCTGAAGTCGCCGTCGGCCAGCGCGTGCAGGTCGTCCTCCACCCGCACCTTGGACTCCGCGTACGGCGTCACCGGGCGCAGCGGGGCGTCCTCGGCCACCAGGTCGTCCCCGCCGGCCGCGCCGTAGACCGAGCAGGTGGACGCGTACAGGAAGCGCCGCACCCCGGCGTCGCGGGCCAGCCGGGCCAGCCGCACGGACGCGTGGTGGTTGATGGCGTAGGTGAGGTCCGGTGCCAGTGCTCCCAGCGGGTCGTTGGACAGCGCGGCCAGGTGGATCACGGCGTCCACCCCGGCCACGTGGTCCGCCGTGACGTCGCGCAGGTCCACCCGGTGCCCCGGCGGGTCCGCGGGCGGCGGGCCCAGCACGCAGTCGGCGAACAGGCCGGCGTCGAGACCGACGACCTCGTGCCCGGCGGCCGCGAGGACCGGGGCCATCACGGTGCCCAGGTATCCCTGGTGTCCGGTCAGCAGTACACGCACGGTTCATTCCCCCAGGTCGAGCGTGAGTTTGGTGGCGGCGAACGCCTCGGCGTAGCGCGCGTGGCATTCGATGCCGCGGATCCGCGCGAGACCGAGGAAGGCCTCCCGGTCGTACCAGGGCCGGTGCCGTTGCGAGGGGTAGTGCTCCTGCAGCAGCCGCACCTTCTGGTCGGCGATCTCCGGCGACAGCGGCTGGTAGGCCGTGGGACGGCCGAGATCACCGTCCCACTTGACGATCTCGTAGCCGAGCACGAGGTGGTCGCGGAACGCGGTGGACACCAGCTCGGCCAGGCCGCGGTGATCCTGGTGCGCGTCCTCGGTGCGCGGCGCCAGCACGAGATCCGGCTCGGTCCGCCCCCGCAGCTCCTCGACCGCGGCCTTGGCCTCGTCCCAGTGCGCCGGCAGCCGGCCGTCCGGCAGCTTGAGCACGGTCAGCCGCAGGTCGGCACCGGGGCAGAAGGCGGCGAGCGCGGCCTGCTCCTCCTGCTCCCGCTCGCTGCCACCGCCGCAGAGCACCAGCGCGTCGACGCGGACACCCGGCCGCGCCAGGCACACGGTCAGCAGCGTGCCGCCGGCGCCGATGGCGATGTCGTCGCAGTGCGCGCCCACCGCGACGACCCGGTCCAGGCGTCCGGCGCCGAGCCGGATCACGCGGTCCTCACCCCGGCGTTCGCCGCTGCGCCGTCCCGCTCCCACACGGCCCACGGGCGGTCGCCCCGGGCGTAGGCGTCGTCGAGCGCGGCCCGCTCCTTCACGGTGTCCGTGGGCTTCCAGAAGCCGCGGTGCTGGTGCGCCACCAGCCGGCCGCGCTTGGCCAGTTGGGCACACGCGTCAGCGACCAGGTCCCCGTCCTCCGGGATGTGGTCGAAGACCTCCTGGCGGAGCACGAAGTAGCCGCCGTTCTCCCACAGCGGCAGTTCGCTCACCGCGGTGATGCCCCCCACCAGGCCGTCGTCGCCCAGGTCCACGCAGTGGAACGAGGACTGCGGCGGCACCACCATCATCGACGCACCGGCGTCGCGCCGGGCGAACCGGTCGATCATCTCCGGCAGCGGGGCGTCGGTGAGCACGTCGGCGTAGTTGGCGAGGAACATCTCGTCGCCGTCCAGGTGGTGCCGCACCCGGCGAAGCCGCTCCCCGATCGGTGAATCGACGCCGGTCTGCGCGAAGGTGATCGTCCAGGAGGCGATGTCGGTGGAGAGCAGCTCGGTCTTCCCGCCCCGCAGCACGAAGTCGTTGGACGCCGTCTCCTCGTAGTTGAGGAAGAAGTCCTTGATGTGGCGCGCCCCGTACCCGAGACACAGGATGAACTCCGTGTGCCCGAAGTACGCGTAGTAGCGCATGACGTGCCAGATCAGCGGCCGCGGTCCGACCATCGCCATCGGCTTGGGCATGTCGTCGGCGGCTCCGTTGCGCATGCGCAGCCCGTATCCGCCGCAGAACAGTACGACCTTCATCGTTCGACCTCGACAATGCTGAGTTCCGGTATGGGAAAGACCAGGCGGCCGCCCCAGGTGTGCACGAACGACAACTGCTCGACCAGCTCGGCCCGCAGGTTCCACGGAAGGACGAGGACGTAGTCCGGTTCGTCGGCGGCTATCCGCTCGGGCGGCAGGATCGGGATGCGGGTGCCCGGGGTGAACCTGCCGTGCTTGTAGGGGTTGCGGTCGACCGTGTACGGGAGCAGGTCGGGCCGGATGCCGCAGTGGTTGAGCAGGGTGTTGCCCTTGCCCGGGGCGCCGTAGCCGACGACCGTCTCCCCGCGCTCGGCCGCCTCGACGAGGAACCGCAGCAGGTCACGGCGCACCTTGGCCACCCGGGCGGAGAACTCGGTGTACCCGGACAGCTCCTGCAGCCCGGCGGCCTTCTCCCGGTCCAGCACGTCGGCCACCCGCCGGGTCGGCTCGCCCGCCGCCTCGGCCGGCCGGGCCCACAGCCGGAGGGAGCCGCCGTGGGTGGGCAGCAACTCGACGTCCACGAGTGTGAGTCCGCCGCTCGCGAGCGCCCGGGTCGCGGACGCGACCGTGTAGTACTGGAAGTGCTCGTGGTAGATCGTGTCGTACTGGTTCTCCTCGATCAGGGTCAGCAGGTGCTGCACCTCGATGGAGACCCAGCCGTCGTCGGCGACCAGGGCGCGCAGCCCCCGGGTGAACCCGACCACGTCGGGGATGTGCGCGTACACGTTGTTGGCCACGACGAGGTCCGCCGGGCCGTGCTCGCGGCGGACGGCCGTCCCGGTGTCCGGGCTCAGGAACTCCGTGAGCGTGGGCACACCCGCGTCCCGTGCCGCGGCGCCCACGTTCACCGAGGGCTCGATGCCGAGGCAGCGGATCCCCCGGTCCACCACGTGCCTCAGCAGGTACCCGTCGTTGCTCGCGACCTCGACCACGAAGGCGTCGGGGCCGAGGCCCACCCGGTCCGCGGCGTCGGCGACGAAGGTGCGTGCGTGCTCCACCCAGGAGGTCGAGAACGAGGAGAAGTACGCGTACTCCTCGAACGTCTCCTCCGGTGTGATCAGCGGAGGGATCTGCGCCAGCCAGCAGTCGGTGCACACCCGCAGGTGCAGCGGGTACGTCGTCTCCGGCTGGTCCACCGCGTCCGCGGCGAGAAAGCTCTCGCACGGCGGGGTCGCCCCCAGGTCGACGACGCTCACCAGCGCCGACGATCCGCAGAGTCGGCATCCTGTCATGTACTGCCCCCATCCCGTTCGCGCGGGTGCCCCCGCCGCGAGCCAGTGCTTGCGTCCCCAACCGGCGGCGGGCTGTCCCGGCCGCCGGACCGACCCGCGATCGCGGTGCGGTACCCCTCCACCAGGCGCTCCAGCCCGACGGCCGGGCTGAAACCCCGTTCGTAACGGAGCCGGGCCGCCCGGCCCATCTCCCGGCCCAGGTCCGGCTCGGCCGTGATCCGGCGTATGCAGGACGCGAGCGAGGCGGGCTCGCCCGGCCGGTGCAGCAGCCCGGTCACCCCGTCCTCGACCAGTTCGACGAAGGCGCCGTGACCGGCGGCGACGGCCGGGACCCCCGCCGCCATCGCCTCCACGACGACCAGGCCGAACGCCTCCAGCCAAGTCGAGGGGGCCACCACGGCGACCGACCGCGCGACGGCCCGCCGGCACTGCGCCGGGTCGTACAGGCCGACGTAGCGCACGTCGTCCCGGCCCGCCGCCCAGGCGGCCACCTCCCGCTCCAGCGGCCCCGTGCCGGCGACCACCAGCGGCACGCCCACCCCACCGTGAGCGGCGATCTCGTCCCACGCGGCCATGAGCAGCCGCACGCCCTTGGCCTCGGCGAGCCGGCCGAGATAGAGCAGATGCTCACCGGCGCCTTCTCGGCGGGCGCCCGGGTCGGGCACGAAGTTGTGCTTCACCGCCAGCCGCTCGGCCGGCATGCCGGCCCGCACCAGGACGTCGCGCTGCGCCGCGGAGATGCAGAAGAACCGCTCCACGCCGGACCACCACCGCCGCCGGTTGACCGACAGGCTGACCGCGAGCGGCACCGTCGCCAGCCGGGAGTTGCGGTAGCAGCCGTGCCGGACGGCGGGCAGCGGCGCGGACCCGACGCACTCGGTGCACGGCCGGCCGTCCCGCTGCAGCGTGCCGGGCGGACAGACCTGGGTGTAGTTGTGCAGCGTGGCCACGGCGGGCACACCGGCGTCGGCGCAGGCGGCCAGCACCGCCGGCGACAGGAGCGGGAAGACGTTGTGGACGTGCACCACGTCCGGCCGCTCGGCGCGCAGCCGGCCCGCGAGCTCCCGACGGACCGCCGGGTTCCACGGCACCAGCAGCGGGAGCGCGGCCTTGCCCGGCAGGGACCGGGCGGCGATGTCGTCGCTGCGCCGCTCGAACACCTCGATCCGGTGGCCGGCCCCGCGCAGCAGCGCCACCTCCTGGTCGACGACCTTGTTCTCCCCGCTCGGCTGCGCCGAGGCGTAGTGGTTGTGCACCACGAGGACGTGCATGCTCAGGTCACCTCCGATCTCAGGGCCCATCGCGGAACGCGTCGTCGAGGGACGTCGGGCGCCGGGAGGGGAGTGGCCGCGGCAGGTGCCGCAAGCAGCGAGGCGGCCACGGCCAGATGCAGCAGATACGGCGAGGCGTCGCCCAGTCCGGCCTCGGTGTACGACGCGATCGCGCAGTAGCTGATCAGGAAGATCGCGCAGGCCCGCTGCAACGACGGTGGCCGCAGCACCGCGACGCAGCCCAGCACGAGGATGAAGGCCGCCACCAGGACGACGCCGGTCATGCCCTGCTCGTGGTAGACGGCCAGCCAGCTGTTGTCGATCGGCAGCCCGCCGAACGACTTGTCGCCCAGACCCGCGCCGAAGAGGTGCTCCGAGGTCGTCCGGGGCGCTGCCAGCAGGGCGTCCCAGACCTTGGCACGACCGGTGAGGCTGGTGAAGTTCTCCTGGCTCTGTCCGCGCAGGAACCACGCGCGCAGAGCGGAACCGAAGGCCACCGCGGCCACGGCGGCGCACAGCATCGCCCAGGCGAAGAACCGGCGGGCGGCGGCGCTGGTCAGGACCAGCGAGCCGATCGCCGACAACAGCCCGATGAGCAGGCCGAGGGTGGCCGTCCGGGTATGGGTCAGCGCGAGCAGGACGAGTGACGGCACGATGACCACCGCCGCGCTGGTCCTGTCGGTCCGCCGGCCCAGGACGAGCAGCACGGTGAGCCCGATGACCACCGCGGCGTACTGGCCGATCTGCGGCGGAGTGAGCGGCCACAACGCGCCGACCAGCCGCCCGCCGTAGAGCTCGGGCAGGGCCGCGCCCGGTGAGACGACCAGGCCGGCGGCCACCGACCCGAGCACCGCGAAGTACATCCGGATGTGGTGCCGGACGAACGTCGGTCCGCCGTCCCACCAGCGGCTGAGCAGCCACAGCGTGCCGACGAAGAGAGCCAGCCGGGCGCAGCGGAACAGCGCGCCGAACCCGGACCCCAGGTCCGCGCTGGAGATCACGCTCGGCACCAGCAGCAGGGTCAGCAGGAACAGGTAGGCGCTGGGCCGGACGCGCAGCCGGAGGTTGACCGCGAGCGCCAGCGCGAACGCGGCGACCAGCGCCCCCATGGTGACCATCTGGATGAGGGAGCGGGGCAGCGGGACGATGGTCTTCGCCCCGGCGGAGCCGAGCGTGTTGAGGACCAGCAGCCCCCAGACGGTCCCGACGGTCTTCGACGTGTGGTCCGCGCCCATCTCAACCACCGTCCCCTGCGCGGAAGGTGCTGCCCGCGTCCTGCCGGTACGGCGCGCCCTGCCACTGCCCGCGGTCGAGTGTCCGGCTCGGGTCGTGGGCGACGAACCTCCATGGTCCGAGGTAGACGTTGTCGTGCCAGCGGTTGTGCTGCCTGTGGGTGATCGCCTCGGCCACCCGCTCGCCCTGGTAGGGCGACCAGTCCGGGTAGGTGCCGTAGTTGGCCAGCACCGCCATCCGGTCGCACTTCGCCGTGCAGCCGACGACGGACTTGTCCAGTACGAAGCGGTTGCCGTGGATGTCCACCCGCTGGGTCTTCCACCGGCAGTCGGCGTAGAGCGGTGCGCCGGAGATCGCCGGCCGGGCGCAGCGGCCGGTGTGCTTCACCAGCAGCGTGCAGTCACCGGACGAGGTGTTGGCCGGGCTGTTGCAGAACCGGTCGGCGTTCTCCCACAGGGTGATCCCGGACCAGTTGTTCTCCAGCACGTTCCGGTAGATGTCGATCTTGTCCGTGCGCGCTCGGATCCGTGGTTCGCCGCCGGACTCGGACAGGTAGACGGTCGCGAACGGGAAGGTGTCGCCGCGTTCGGCGTTCCTGCGGCCCTCCACCCAGTTGTTCCGCCGGACCGTGTTCCTGCGGATCACCGCGTTGTAGCTGGTCTCGTAGATCAGCGCGGCCCCGTCGTTGGCCTCGAGCAGGTTGTCCTCGATGCGGAAGTCGTTGTTGTTGGTGTCCGCCCACAACCCGGCTCCGCGGTTGTCGTGCACCCAGTTGCCGCGTACGTCGGCGCCGTCCACGGCCCAGAACTTGACGCCCCCGGTGCAGCCGCAGCCCGGCCGCCGCCGCTCCCAGTCGCCGGTGTTGTTGCCCACGATCTCGTTGCCCTCGACCACCAGGCCGCTGATACGGCCGGTGGCCTTGTACGCGTTCATGCCGTACTGGCCGTTGCCGCGCAGGCAACTGGCGCGGACCCGCTGGCGGGCACCGGCCATCAGCCCGGCGCCGGAGTTGTGCTGGATCGTCGCGTGCTCGATCACCCATCCGTCGGCCGAGTCGTGGTTGACCACGCCCTCGTCGTGCGGCGCGACGAAACCCTGCACGGTCAGGTGGCGGATGGTGACGTCGCGGGCGGTGCCGCCGAACGCGTACTGGTTGGTCCTGCGGCCGTCGAGCACCGCGCCCGGCGCGCCGAGGTAGCTGTTCCCCTCCTTGGGGATGACCTGGGCGTAGCGGTCCGGCTCGAGCCTGTGCTCGCCCGGTCGAAGCCAGAACGTGGTGTGCGGGGGGCTGCTCTTCGTCTTCGCGGCCAGGTCACCGGCCACCGAGGGGTCGACCGTCACCGCGCCCGCCGGCGCCTTCGCCGGCCCGGCCGCGGGCCCCGCGCACACCCGGGCCACGGACGAGGACGGCGCAGCGGCCGGCTTCGGCCGCGTGCCCGGCGTGCTCTCACAGCCGGTCGCCGCCAGCAGGGCCAGCGCCAGCGGTGCCGCCGGCAACGCCCGGTGCCGCCACGTGATCCCCACGCGCCCTCCCTCCCTAGCCGTGGAACCCGAGTACGGTCGTGAACTCCGCCGTGCCGTCGGCGAAGCCGGTGCCGACCAGCGTGGTGGCGGGCTCCCTGCGGCCGAAGCCGGCGGAGTACCAGCCCAGCGGCGGGTCGTTCTCGCCGCGGTGCGCCCGCCAGGACAGCTGCCCGGGCAGGTCGAGCGCCGCGGAGCGGTCCTCGCCGTCCCGGGTCCAGGTGAGCACCGCCCGGTTCCCCACCAGGTCCGCGGCGATCGCCGGGCCGAGGTGGAACGCCAGGCGCACGGCCCGGCGCGGACCGTGTCGGCCGCGGACCTCGTCGACCACCCGCAGCTCCCGGCGCGCGGCCGTCAGCTCCACCCGGCGGCGGTGCACGGAGGGCCGGTAACCGTCGTGCTCGGCGCACCAGCGGGCCGTCCCCCTGTCGGAGGTGCCGGAGGTGTCCGCGGCCAGGACGCGGCTGCGGGCATGCCGGGTCCACAGGAACGGGCCGCCGGAGACGGACTGGTCACCGCCGTCCAGTTGCAGGGTGTTGTGGCCGAGGGTCGACCGGAAGTACTGCCGCCACGCGGGCTGCCCGTGGTAGCAGAACGTCCCCGGGTCGGCGAGCACGTCGACCCCGTCGTGCCGGACCTCCACGGACAGCGCGTCCGCGTGGGCGTGCGCGGCGATGGACAGGAAGCCGTGCGGACCACCGTCGCAGCGGCACCAGATCTCCCCAGGACCGCGCAGGATGGTCATGCCCGCGTCGGCGAAGTGGGCCGGTCGGCTCGCCGGGCGGGACACGGCCGGTGCGGTTCCCCTGTTCGCGTACGGCCGGATGAGCGCGGCCAGCAGCGGCGTGCGCACATCGGTGCCGGTCACCGCCGGCCACCAGGCGAGCCGGCCGAACACGGCGTCCCCGGTGGCCAGCAGAGAGGCCCAGCGGTCGGTGCCCGCGCCGTCCACGACCAGACCGTGCCCGTCGTCCGCGTCCCCCTGGCGCGGCGGCCGCAGCCGGCCGTCCACGACGGCCGCGAGCGCGTCGGTCATCCGCAGCAGCACCAGCCGGATCGAGGCGGGGACCGGTCTGCCTGCGGCATCCGCCTCGGCCACCGCGGCCAGGCCGAGTTCCAGCACCAGTCCGTGGTATTCGGTGGCCAGCTCGCGGTTGAGGCCGGAGCGGAAGGTGTTGCTCCGCAGATGCCGCTCCAGCGACCGCAGCGCGTCGGCCCGCCAGCGCGCCGAGGAGGGGAACCACCCGAACGCGCAGGCCGCGGCGTACTGCCCGGCGGCCTCGGCGATGACGTGGTTGTTCGCCGAGGACCCCCGGCTGGGGAAGGCGGCCAGCCAGCGCTGGTGGTGCCAGATCTGGTTCAGCGCCACCGGATTGTCCTCGAACAGCGCGGACGCGCCCGGCCAGCCGTCGAGCAGCCGGCGGATCCACACCCAGGACAGCAGCCGGATCCCCAGCTCGATGCCGCTGGTCCAGTGCACTCCGCGCAGCGGCGCGTTGGCCGCCCACCACGACCGCAGGTGCTCGGCCACGCGCTCGGCGTACCGCTCGTTCCCGGTGACCGCGTAGGCGGCGGCGAGCACGGTGAGGTACTGGTGCCGGGAAAGCTCCCAGATCTGCTTGATGTCCCCGACCGCGTCCTCGTTCCGGTACGGCACGTCGAAGGCGTAACCCCACGGGGCCCGGCGCCCGGTCCTCGGGTCGTACCACCAGTCCGGGTCGGCCAGGTCGTCGCGGACCACCCCGAAGTACTCGGCGTGCCCGGCCATCAGCCGGTCCGCCTCGGCGACGAGACGTTTCGCGGCGTCCGGCGGCACCGCGGCGACCGCCCCCGCGGGCAGTACCGCGGTGAACCGGGCGCCGGTCACGCCCGGGCAGTCGGGCCGCGCCGACCGCCACCGCCGTCTGCGCACCGCGTCGCCCACCCGGCCGCCGACCTCGCGCGGTCCCATCCGGGACAGTCGTCGCAGGTACCAGCCCGCGCTCATGGTCATCGCGCCCCCGCCAACGTCACCGGCACACCGCCGGCCAGTCCGGCCGGCACGGCGAGGGTGGCCGCCGTGGTGGCGACCAGCGACTCCAGCGGCACCGGCATCGGCCCGCCGGTCCGCACGGCCCGGACGAACGCGGCCAGCTCGGCGGACTGGCCCTTGTCCCGCGCCCGGGGCAGGCGCGAACCGACCCACCGCTTGCGGCGGCCGTCGTACACGGTGGCCCGGACGAAGTCGTCGAGCCGCAGCGCCCTGCCGTCCGCGACCAGGTCCAGCGTCTCCTTGGGGAAGCCGGCCGGGCCGGTGGTGACGTAGCTGACGGTGGCGGTGGACCCGTCCGGGTAGCGCAGCACGACCTGGAGGTCTTCGTTGCCGGACGGGGCGACCGCGTACACCGAGACCGGGTCGGCCCCGAGCAGCCAGCTCGCCGTGTCGATGAAGTGCCCGCCCTCGCCGGCGAACCGCGAGCCCTCGGTGCCCTGCTGGAGGTACCAGCTGCCGTGATCGAGACGGCCCGCGTTGACCAGGTAGCGAAGGCTCGCCGGCCCGGTGCGGGTGCCGAACTGCTTTCTGGCCTCCTGCAACAGCGGCGCGAACCGGCGGTTGAAGCCCACCTGCAACCGGTCGTTGCCGGACTCCTCCACCGCCGCCAGCACGCCGGCCAGCTCGTCCTCGGTGAGCGCCAACGGCTTCTCCACGAACACCGTCTTGCCGGCCAGCAGTGCCCGTCGGGTCAGTTCGGCGTGCGAGCTGTGCCGGGTGACCACGAACACCGCGTCGACGGACGGGTCGCCGAGCACGGCGTCGAGGTCGGTGGTCGCCCGGGCGAAGCCGAACTTCCGCTGCGCGTTGGCCGCGGACAGCGCCGTCGTGGTGACGACCGCGGACAACGCGACGCCGTCGCGCTGTGCCAGGTGCGGCAGCAGCATGGACGTCGCGTAGTTTCCCGCGCCGACGAACGCGAGCCGCACCGGCGTCCCGGCGGCCACGGCAGGCGTGGACCGCGCGCCGCCGCGACGCTTCACCGGGGGCACGGCCACCGCCGGGGCCGCCGCCTCCGCCGGGTGTTCGCGGTACCGGAACAGCACGGCCACGGCCTTCAGGTCGCCGTCCTTCAGGCGCCGGTACGTCTCGACGGCGTCGTCGAAGTCGGCCGTGTGGGAGACCAGGGGCTCCACGTCGACGCGGCCGCGGGCGAGGAGATCGAGGAAGCACGCCAGGTTGCGGCGCTCGGTCCAGCGCACGTAGCCGATCGGGTAGTCCCGCCCCTCGAGCTCGTACTCCGGGTCGTAGCGCCCGGGGCCGTAACTGCGGGAGAAGCGGACGTCGAGCTCCTTCTCGTAGTACGCGTTCCACGGCAGGTCCAGGCGGCACTTGCCGATGTCGACGACCCGGCCGCGGTCACGGCAGAGCCGGGCGGCCAGCTCGACGGGCTGGTTGCTGCCGCCGCCGGCGGCCAGGTACACCTGGTCCACGCCGTGGCCGCCGGTGAGTTCGGCGACGCAGTTCTCGACGGCCGGGGAGGCGGGATCGCCGCAGGCCGCCGCGCCCAGGCGCTCCGCGAGCTCGCAGCGCACCGGGTCGGGGTCGACCCCGACGACGCGGACGCCCGAGGCGGCGAGAAGCTGCACGACCAGCTGCCCGATCAGCCCGAGGCCGATGACGAGCGCCACCTCGCCGAGCTGTGACCCGCCCTGGCGGACGCCCTGCATCGCGATCGACCCGACGGTGCCGAAGGCCGCGTGCCGCGGCGCGAGGCCGTCCGGCACCGGGGCGTAGAGGTTCTTCGGCACCCAGTTCAGCTCGGCGTGCAGCGCGTGCTCGTTGCCGGCGCAGGCCACGAGGTCGCCGACCTTCACGTCGTCGATCCCGGCGCCGACCTGCTCGACCACCCCGCACAGCGAGTAGCCCAGCGGCGTGTAGGAGTCAAGCTTGCCCATCACCTTGCGGTAGGTGGCGGGCACCCCGTTGGTGGCCACGCTCTGCACCACCTTGGCCACCTGGTCCGGCCGGGAACGGGCCTTGCCCAGCATCGACATGCCGGCCTCGGACACCTTCATGAGCTCGGTCCCGGTGGAGATCAGCGAGTAGGCGCTGCGGACCAGCACACCGCCCGGCCTGCACCCCGGCACCGGTACGTCGAGCACCGCCAGCTCGCCGCTCTTGTAGTTCTGTACGACCTGCTTCACCCGAACTCCTCTGCATTCCTAAGCCGTCAACCGAGTGCCGGGCCGGACCCGCAGGTCGCGCCGCGGTACCAGTACTCGAGGGTCAGCACATGCCACAGGTGCTTGGAGAAGTCCCGGTGGCCGGCGGCGTCCTCGGCGACCATCCGCGCCAGCGCGTCGCGGCGCAGCAACCCGGACTTCACGAGCACGCCGTCGTTCACCACCTCGCGCACCAGCGGTGCCAGATCCCGGCTCATCCAGGCGCGCAGCGGGGCGCTGAACAGGCCCTTGGGCCGGTACACGACCTCCCGGGGCAGGACCGAGCCGGCCGCCTCCTTGAGGACGGCCTTGCCCTGCCGTCCGACGATCTTGCGATCACCGGGCACGGCGAACGCCGCCCTGACCACCTCGACGTCCACGTACGGCACCCGCACCTCGGTCGACGCGGCCATGCTCGACCGGTCCGTGTAGGCGAGGTTCAGGCCCGGGAGGAACATCCGGGCGTCGCCCAGGCACATGCGGTTGACGAAGTCGTCGAGGTCGTTGTCCCGGTAGACGTCCGCATGCTCGGTCAGTACGTCGTCCACCGTCCCGGCCAGGTCCGGATCGACCAGGGCGAGCAGCTCGTCCCGGTCGTACAGGGTGTAGCTGCGCCGGAACGCGGTCTCCTCCGGCAGATCGGCGAAGGAGAGGAACCGCTTCGCGAAGCGCACCGACCGGTACCCCCGGCGGCTCGTCGCGACCGGCAGCCGGTCTACGGCCCGGGACAGGCCGCGCCGCAGGGGCCGCGGGACACGCTGGTAGCGCAGCGCGATCAGGTTGGCCAGGTGCTTGCGGTACCCGGCGAACAGCTCGTCGGCACCCATCCCCGAGAGCATCACCTTGACCCCGGCCTCCCGGGCGGCCGAGCAGATCAGGAACGTGTTGATCGCGGCGGGGTCGCCGATCGGCTCGTCCAGGTGGTACGTCATCCGCGGCAGCAGGTCGAGCACGTTCGGAGCGATCTCGATCTCCCGCAGGTCGACACCGAACCGCTCGGCCACCTGCCGGGCGTAGCGCAGGTCGTCCGGCATCGCCTCGAACCTGGCGTCCTCGGCGCGGAACCCGATCGTGTACGCGGAGATCCCGGGCCGGTCGCGGGCCGCCAGCGCGGTCAGGTAGCTGGAGTCCAGCCCGCCGGAGAGGAACGTCGCCACGGGCACGTCCGAGAGCAGATGGCGCCGGGTCGACTCCTCGACGACGGCAGCCAGATCCGGCTGTTCGCCGCTCCGGGCCCGCTCCCGCCCCTCGGCGGCGACGTCCCTCAGGTGCCAGTACCGACCGCGCTCCACCCGGCCGTCGGGCCGGCACCGCAGCCAGGTCCCCGGCGGCAGCTTCTCCGCCTCGCGGAACGCGCACCGTGAGTCCGGCACCCAGTAGTACAGCAGCGAGGCCACCAGCGCCGCATGGTCCACCTGCAACGACCCGCCGGTCACGGCGGCGAGCGCCTTGAGCTCGGAGGCGAACACCAGGCCCTCGCCCCGCCGGAGCAGGAACAGCGGCTTGACGCCGAGCTGGTCGCGGGCGAGCACCAGCTCACCGGTCCGCTCGTCGAAGATCCCGAACGCGAACATGCCGCGCAGCCGGGGCAGGCAGTCCGTGCCCCAGCGCCGCCAGGCCTCGAGCAGCACCTCCGTGTCGGAGGTACCGCGGAAGCGCACCCCGGCGGCTGCCAGCTCGGCACGCAACTCGGGCGCGTTGTACAGCTCACCGTTGTACGTCAGGACGAGGCCGTCCGAGACCATCGGCTGGGCGCCGGTCTCGGACAGGTCGACGACGGCCAGCCGCCGGTGCCCGAGGTGCACTTCGCCGTCACCGGCCGGGTGGCCGTACCGGCCCGCCCCGTCCGGACCGCGGTGGGCGAGGGTGTCGGTGAGCCGGTCGGTCACGGCCTTTCCGTCCGGCCATCGGTACGTGCCTGCGATGCCACACATGTCCTACCGCGCCTCCTGGTCGCTGTCCGGGACCCGTGCCGCCCACATCGGCAGCCGCTCCGTCCGCCGCCGGCCCTCCTCCACTGCCTGGACGGCGTGGGAGGTACCCCCGCCGTTCGGCCGGGCCGGCCGCTCGTTCTCGCCGCGCGGCACGGTGTGCGGCCCGTCCCACAGCGTGCCGTCGGTCCGGTCACGCGGATCGGGGTCGATCAGCACCACGCCGATCACCGAAACGCGCTGGTCCGCGAGGTGTCGCGCCACGGTGTGCAGCCATGCGGCGCTGCTGTGCCCGGCACGCACGACGAGCACGGTCGACGTGCCGAGGTGCGGGAGGTCGGTCCACGCCGCGCCGGGTGCCACCGAGCCGACGCCGAGGCGGCGCTCCTGGTGCGCCACGGCCGAGGCACGCTCGCCGCCGACCACGGTCGGATCCCCCGGCTCAGAGCTCCGGACGGAAGGGGAGCCCGGCCCGCGGCGCCCGGCACGCACGCTCACCGCGTCGCCGGAAGCCCCCGGCAGCTCAGCCGCGAGGAGTTCTCGCCGCCTGGCGATCGCACGCACCGGCCCCCGCCGGCCGATCGGTCTCGCCTTCTGATCGGAGCCCTCGGCGCGGCCGCCCGCGAGCTGCGGGCCGGGCAGACCGTCGACGACGACCACCGGCCCCTCCGCCGCCAGTGCCCCGGCGAGATCCAGGGCGATCACGCTGGTGCTGCGCGCGCAGCCCAGTTCCAGCAGCGACACCGGTTCCGCGCAGCCGCGCACGGTGCGGGCCAGGGACGCGGAGAGCCGTTCGCGTGCCGCCCGGGTCCGTCGGCGCTGCCACGGAGTGGCCGAGCGGAGGGGAAGCTCCGCGACGACCGAGGCGCCGAGGTTCGCCGCGATGTCCCGGCGCAGCACGGGGCGGTCCGCCACCACCGTGCCGACCGCGGCGACCGCGAGCCCGAGGGCGAGCCCGAGGGCGAGCCCGAGGGCGGCGTTGGTGGCAGCGGTCCTGGGCAGGGAGTGCCGCACCGCGCGCGGGGCGTCCACGATCTGTGTGCCGGCGATGAGCCGGGGCGTGCCGACGCGCGCCTCCTCGGCGCGCCGGCCGAAGTCGGCGATCCGCGAGGTGAGCTCGGCCCGGCGGGCGAAGAGCGACTCCAGGTTCGCCGACGCCTTCGGCCCGCTCTCCGACGATCCGTCTCCGATCGCCTCGTCGACCTCGGCGAGGTCGCCCCGCATGCGGTCACGCTGGTCGAGCAGGGCTTCGGCCTCGGCGTTCGCGGCTTCCTGCATCCGCCGCACATGGTCCGCGACGAACGCGTCGGCCAGCGCCCCGGCGCGGGCCACCGCCTCCGCGTCGCTGTCACCCGTCACCGTGATCTGCAGCAGGTTGTTGGTCAGGCCGACACCCTCGTAGTCCCGCATGAAGTCCTCCGGTTTCTGCGAGGACCCGAGGGAGCGCAGGGCCTTGCCGGCGATGCGCGTGGTCTGCAGCAGCGCGACGTCGGTGCGGATGAGTGTTCCGGGGTCGTTCGGCTGGTCCTCCTGGTGCGCGACCAGCACCTTGGTCACCGCGGTCGGCGGCGGGGGCAGCAGGACGGCGACCGCCGTGCCGACGAGCAGCCCCAGCAGCGCCGCGGAGCACCACAGGCGGCGCCGCCTGCGCACCGCCACCACCAGTGCCTGCAGGTCCAGCAGCGGAGCGGCGGCCGACGACTCCGACATCGCGCTCGTCGTCACCCCGGACCTCCCGTCGCGTCGACGCCGACCGCGAGCGCGGGCGCGGCGGCGTCCCGGGGAGGGCCGGCGGACCGCGTCGGTCGGGCCCGGACCGGGCCGGCGAGGACGATGCCGACGACCTCGTGCCCGGCGTCCGCACACGCCTCCGCGATGCCGGCGAGCTCCCCCGCCGTCCAGCCGCCCGGGCTGAGCACGACCAGGGCACCGGACTCGTCGTCGCGGTCCGGCACCATCGGACGGGACACCGAAACCCCCACCACCCGCAGCAGCGGGTCGCTCCCGGCCTCGGCGACGAGCTGCCCGGCGGCCCGGCGGGCGATCTCGTCGCCGTCCGGGACGACGACCAGCAGCTGCCGGGGGGCCGGCAGCCGGTCCCGGAGGCGGGCGCACACCCGCCGGGAGCGGATCCGGCTGCCGACGTCGTCGCCGGACGTCCGCGGGGTGGGTACGTCCCACCGGACGTCGACGCCCAGCAGCCGGCGGATCCGGGCCCGCGGGTCACGGCCCTCCGGCCGGTGCGCGGGCGGTTCACCAGGTACGTCGACGGCACCCAGCAGCGCCGAGCCCAGCGCCGCGGCGATCTCCGGTTCGGTGCGCAGTCGGCGACTCATCCGTGCGGCGGTGAGGTGGCCGACGACCGCGAGCAGGAAGAACAGCAGCGCACCGGCGGCGATGAGCTGCACCCGCGTGGGCGGTGCCTCGCCGGCCGGCCGGGCCGCCGGCCCCATGACGACCATGTGGGCCCGGTGGGCAGCCGGGTCGGCCCGGTCGAGCTTGGTGATGGCCTCCTGCAGCGCGGTGCGCAGCTTCGCGAGCTCGGTGCGGGTCTGCACGCTCTCCACGGTCCGCCCCGGACCGGCCGCGTCGGCCAGCTCCGTGATGCGGCGGCCGGCCCGCGCCACCGTCTGCCGCAGTGCCTCGGGCGGCGCCGCCGTCTCGGGGTCGGTGTCGTCGCCCGCGACCTGTGCGGCGAAGGTGACGAACTGCTGGGCCACCTGGTCGGAGAGTCGCTGCGCGCGCTCCGGGGTCTCGGCCGTGCCCGAGATCTCGACGATGTTCCCGTCGGCGGCCGCGGCGCTCACCCGATCCCGCAGCTCCCTGCCGCCGACCCCGCTCCAGCCGAGCGTGGCGGCAGCGCGGTCGACCACCACCGAACTGGTCGCGATCTCCACCTGGGTCAGCAGCTCGCGCTCCTCCCACGCCCCCGGCAGCAGAACCGATGCCGACGTCGTGTACCGCGGCGGAAACAGCAACGAGGTGCCGTAGCCGACGAGCGCGCCCAGCACGGCGAGGAAGGTGAGCAGCCGCCGGCGCCGGCGGATCAGCCGCCCGATCGTGACCAGGCGTATCGTGTCGTCGCTCAACGGCGAGGCCTCCTCGCTGCCCGGTCCGGGTGGACCGCCGACACCGGAGCGTGGTCTCGGCAGGCAGCGGCGTAGGCGGCGAGCAGGGCGGCTTGCGAGTTCCGCCAGGAGAGCGGTCCGCTGACCCGCTCCTGGCCGATCCTGCCCATCCGGGCCCGCTTCTCCGGATCGTCCAGCAACAGCGCGATGAGCCCCGCGAACTCGGCCTCGTCGTCGGCGGGGGTGTAGACGGCGGCGTCACCGGCGGAGACGCGCGCCTCCTTCAGGTCGAACGAGACGATGGGACGGCCCATCGCCATGTACTCCAGGACCTTGTTCATGGTCGACACGTCGTTGAGCGGATTGCGCGGGTCGGGGGAGAGGCACACGTCCGCGGTGGACAGGTAGCGCACCAGGTCGGCGTCCGGTATCCGCCCGGTGAACTGCACCTGCTCCGAGAGCCCGAGCCGCCGGGACAGCTCCACCATCGCGTCGAAGGCGTCGCCGGCGCCGACGAACACCGCATGCCAGTCGGTCCGCCCGAGCTCGTCGCGCAGCTTCGCGAGGGCCCGCAAGGCGTAGTCGACGCCGTCCTGCGGGCCCATGACGCCGAGGTAGCACAGCAGATGGGGCTTGCCGCGCTTCAGCTCCGGCTCGGGCGGCACCGGTCGGAACCGGTCGATCGCGGGTGCGCTGCGCACCACGAAGACGTCCTCCGGCCGCCGACCACCACGGCGCACCGCGACGTCCCGGTAGCTCTCGTTCGTGGCGAGCACGATGTCCGCGGCCCGGTAGGTCCGCCGTTCCAGCGCGCACACGGCGCGGTAGAGCAGGTCTTCGCCGCGGCTGAACCGGGAGAGGTACAGCTCGGGTACCAGGTCGTGCTGGTCGAAGACGAACCGCGCTCCGCGCCGCTTCAGCCACAGTGCCGGCAGGAACAGCAGGTCGGGCGGGTTGCAGGCGTGGACCACGTCGACCGGGCCGACCTTGCGGGCCAGCCGGGCGGTGTGCCACAACGCCGATCCGTACTCTCGCAGGTAGCCGGACGGTCCTCCGGTGGCCGCGCGCAACGGGTAGCGGTGGATCCGCACCCCGTCGATCACCGCCTCCGGCTCCGTGTCCCGCTTCTCCCCCCGGGGACAGATGACGTGCACCTCCCAGCCCGCGTCGCGCAGCGTCGTGCACTCCTGCCACACCCGCCGGTCGAACGGCACCGACAGGTTCTCCACCAGGATCAGCGCGCGCCGGCCCGGCCGGTCGCGGCCTGTCGCGTCACCAGGCAAGGCCCACGTACCCCGGTCCGGCCTGACGCGCCTCGGCGTCGGGAAGGTGGACGAGGTCGACGATCAGCGGGCCG
Source organism: Streptomyces sp. NPDC030143 (assembly GCF_055573695.1). Taxonomy (NCBI): domain Bacteria; kingdom Bacillati; phylum Actinomycetota; class Actinomycetes; order Kitasatosporales; family Streptomycetaceae; genus Streptomyces; species Streptomyces sp. NPDC030143. The sequence continues at coordinate 46,588 of NZ_JBVIAY010000019.1, read as the reverse complement.
TCGCCATGGGGCAGCGCCGACAGCACGGCCGGGTCCCTTGTCCCCACCAGGCACACCTCGGCGTGCTCGAGCACCTCCTCGACGGAGTCCGCGAGCAACTGCGCGAGGTGCGGCAGCCGGGTCTCGATGTACTCGCGGTTCGCGCCGAGCAGCCGGGAGAGACTCACGTTGGCGTCGAAGATCTTCAGGTCGTAGCCCTTGCCGAAGAGCCTCTCCGCCAGCTCGACGAGCGGGCTCTCGCGGAGGTCGTCGGTGCCCGGTTTGAAGGACAGCCCGAACAGGCCCGCCCGGCGCTTGCCGGTGCGCTCGACCAGCTCCACCGCACGTTGCAGGTGGTCGGAGTTGGAGGGCAGCACATGGGAGAGGATGGGCACCGAGACGTCGGCCCGCCGCGCCGCGTGGACCAGGCTGCGCAGGTCCTTGGGCAGGCAGGACCCGCCGAAGGCGAAGCCGGGCCGCAGGTAGGCGGAGCTGATGTTCAGCTTGCGGTCGGCCAGGAACACGTCCATCACCTGGTGCGAGTCCACCCCGAGCGCCCGGTACACCGCGCCCAGCTCGTTCGCGAAGCCGATCTTGAGGCCGTGGAACGCGTTGTCCGCGTACTTGATCGCCTCGGCCGTCGGGATCGGCACCCGGAACACCTCGCCGGGCAGGCCGTCGTACAGCGCCGTCACCGCCTCACCGCTCGCCGGGTCGAGCTCGCCGATCACGGTCTTGGGCGGGTCGAAGAAGTCCCGCACGCTCGTGCCCTCGCGCAGGAACTCCGGGTTGACCGCGACCCCGATGTCCACCCCGGCGGTGCCGCCGACGTACTTCTCCAGGATCGGCACCAGCAGGTTCAGGCAGGTGCCCGGGAGCATGGTGCTGCGGAACACGACGGTGTGCCGGCCGCCCCGCTCGGCCAGCGCTGCGCCGATCTGCTCGGTGACCCGCTCCAAGTACGTGGTGCACAGGCTGCCGTTGGGCTCCGACGGCGTGCCCACGCAGACCAGCGAGATCTCGCTGTCCTCGATCGCCTCGCGGACGTCGCCGGTGGCGCGTAACCGCCCGGTCCGCACGACGTCGGCGATGAGTTCGCCGATCCGCTCCTCGACCACCGGGGCCTTGCCGTCGTTGACCAGGTCGACCTTCACCCGGTTCACGTCCACCCCGATGACCTCGTGCCCCATGCTGGCCAGGCACGCGGCCGACACGCAGCCCACGTAGCCGAGCCCGAAAACGCTGACTCTCATGACCCGTTCCTCCCCCCAGGCAGGCCCTCGCGGCCTGCGGTCCGCGCGTCGGCCGGACGACGACCCCCGCGCATCAGTAGGCGCCCTGCCCGTGGAGCACCGCACGCAGCGTCTTCCACAAGATCACTGTGTCCAGGGCGAGCGACCAGTCCTCCACGTACCGCAGGTCCAGCCGGACCGCCTCCTCCCACGACAGATCGCTGCGTCCGCTGATCTGCCACAGACCGGTGAGTCCGGGCTTGACCAGCAGCCGGCGCCGGATGTCCGGGCCGTACGCGGCGGACTCCTCCGGTAACGGGGGCCGCGGACCGACGAGCGACATCGATCCCGTGAGCACGTTGAACAGCTGCGGGAGCTCGTCGATCGAGTACCGGCGCAGCACTGCTCCCAACCGGGTCACCCGCGGGTCCCGGCGGAGCTTGAACATCACACCGGCGCCCTCGTTGCGATGGGCCAGTTCGGCGCGTGCCCCGTGGGCCCCGGCGACCATGGTGCGGAACTTGAGAATGGTGAACTCGCGGCCGTCCTTGCCGACCCTGCGCTGGCGGTAGAACGCCCCACCCCGACTGTCCGCCAGCACGAGCAGTGCGACGACCACCATCAGCGGCGCGAACAGCATCAGCAGAATCGTTGCGCCTACCCGGTCGACGACCTCTTTGACCGCCCGGCGGCCACCGGTGAAGGCCGGCATGCTGACCCGCAGCAGCGGGATCCCGAGCACCGCGTCGACGTGCAGCCGCGGGCCGGCCACCTCCATCAGCACGGGGGCGACGATCATCTCGGCGTCGCTTCCCTCGAGGTTCCAGGCCAGCCGCTGCAGCCGGTCCGGTGACCAGTGCGGGTCCGGTGTGACCGCGACGACACGGTAGCCGTCGCGGCGGACGTGGCGCGCGACGTCCGCCAGCCGGCCGACGACCGGAACGCCGTCCAGTTGGTCACCGTCGAGCCCGACACCGTCCGTCGTGCACACGGCGTCCACCCGCCAGCCGAGATGCGGGAACTTGCGGGTCCGGGTGATCAGGTCGCGTACGGTGGCCGGGCTCCCGGCGGCGAGCACCGGTCTCAGGCACCGTCCTTCCTTTCGCTGTCTGTGCAGCCAGAGGCGCAGCAGATATCGCGCGATCATGGTGGTGATCGCGATCGCGGGAATCGCGACGAAGATCCAGAGTTTGATGTTGCGCGAGGTGAGGGCGATCCCGCCGAGTGCCAGGACGACGGTCGCCGTGAACAGTGAGCGTCCGAGCCGGCGGAATTCCTCGGCGCCCTGCCCGAGTACGGCCGGAGTCCACGACCGGCTCACCGCGAGCGCCCCCAGCACCAGGAATTCGGTGCCGAATGCGAGAATTCCCCACTTCTCGTGCCAGTTGGCCGCGTCCCGGGCCCCGAAGAAGTTGCCGATCGCCCCCACCACGACGGCGGTGGCGACGGTATCGCTGATGATCACGGTACGGCGGTACCGCTGTTCCCAGTCGATCGCGGTCTGGCTGATCGCCCCGTTCGCCGCACGCTCGCCGGCCGACGGAAACGGGCTGACTAATCCCCCTTGCCGCACAGAACCCCCCAGGTTCCCAGTGGTTCGACGTGTTCGCCTCACACTGTTCTCCGCCCGGGAGGCCCCCGCCCCCCGTACCGTCCCTCCCCTCGGGAGGCCCCCGCCCCCCGTACCGCGCAGCTGTTCCGGAGCCGCGTGAACAACCCACCCCGGCGGCAGCGGACACGCCTGTCCTGCCAGACTCGCGAGGTGCGTGGGATCCCGTCGAACCTCGGGTGCTCCCCGCACCCGATGCCTCTCCCGGGCTCCGAGAATCGATCAGTTCCGCGTCTGGCGCCGAAGACGCGACTGCTGGCTTTCCATGGCGCCGGACCTGAAGATCATTTATTGGTCGCCTTGTGCCCGAACAGCTGAAGCACGGTCAATCTAGACCATCAGGGCCGGTATGCAGAGAGGATGTGTGCAATTTGTGTTCAAGCTTTGAGCCTGCCGCCGATCGGTGGCCGGATACGAGTGCCTCGACCTCACTGCGTGTTCCGGCGGCTCGCCCGGCACCTGGGCGATGTCGGCCCGGACGCTGATCAAGGAGTCACGGACAAGAACGGCCGGTGCTCGAAACACAGGGGACAAGCATGATCAATAATGACGCTCAATTGGCATTCGTCGGCTCTGCGGAGCTTGGCCGGCAGGCCGGAAAAAAGGCCTGATCCGGAGGGTTCACCCCCAGGGGATCAGCGCCGGCCGGTGCCGGGCGCTGAACGGGCGTTCAGTGCCTCGTCCGCTCCCGCTGCTCGGCGAAGAACGCGGTCAGTGCGTCGTTCACCGACCTCGGGTCCTCCAGGTACCCGTAGTGCCCGCAGCGCGGAACGGTGACGTAGTGGCAGCCTGCGACGGCGTCGGCGACCTCCCGGCCCAGGTGGGGCGGGGTGACGAGGTCGTCGCCGAAGGAGATCACCGCGCAGGGCACCCGGATGCCCTCGTAGTCCTTGAGCCGGTTCGGGATGAGCGTGCTCTCCAGCTGGTACCGGTAGCCGTCTCCCGTGTCGAGCGGCCCCTCCATGAGGGCCATCCAGTCCCGCGCCCGGGAGTCGTCGCCGAGGGTGAACTGGGACAGGTTCTGCATCGCCCGCAGTACTCCGCGGTGGGCGGGCGAGACGGTGGGGTGGCCGAGGCTCTGCTCGATCTCCGCCGTCACCATGGCCCGGCGCATGGCGTCGGTGCGTCCGCGGGTGGCCATGAACACGGCCTGACGCACCAGACCGGGATGGCGCAGGGCGAGTTCCTGCGCGACGATGGCGCCCAGGGACACGCCCACCACCCGGCAGGGGGCCAGATCGAGGGTCTCGATGAGGTGGGCGGCGTCCTCGACCATGTCGTCCAGGCCGAAGGGCTCCACGGGCCCCGGTGTACTGCCCCGGTTGTCGAAGGTCACCGTCTCGTAGCCGCACCGCACCAGGGCCGGCACCTGGTACGCGTCCCAGGTCCGGGCCCTTCCACCGCTGCCCGTGATGAGCAGGACGGGTTCGCCCGCGCCCCGGCGGGTGTAGGAGAGGTCCGGGTCTGCGCGGCGCGGCTCAGGCACGACCCACCTCGCTGTGGCCGAAGTGGGTCGCTGCGCACGGCAGTCGACCGAGGACGTCATCGCGCACGGCGAACCCCTGCTTCTCGGCGGTCATCGGATTGGTTCTCTTCGCGTCCATCGTTCACTCCGGCCCGTGCCCGTCCGAGCCGACCGCGTCCTGCGGCCCGGACCCACGCTCGCGCCGGTCGGCGAAGGCGGCGAGCTGCGGCCGGGCTTCCGACGCGATGCGCTCGAAGATCTTCTCGTCGCCCGAGAAGACGGAATCGTCCACGGGCCAGTGGACGACGATCTCGGTGAAGCCCAGCTCGGCGTAGCGTGCGGCGAAGTCGACGAACGCGTCCACGGACCGCAGCGGGTCGCCGCCGGTGAAGCCCGTCAGCAGGATCCGGTCGATGTCCTGCGCCGCACGCCCCTGCTCCGCAAGCGCCTTGTCCAGGTTCTCGACCTGCTCGACGATCACGGAGTGGAACCGCTGCTCGTCGTCGGGCAGCCTGGGGTCGCCCAAGGTCACCCAGGCCTGCCCGTACCGTGCCGCCAGCCTCATGCCCAGCGGCCCGGTGGCGGCCACCGCGAACGGCAGCCGTGGACGCTGGAGGCATCCGGGCAGGTTGTGTGCCTCGTGGGCGCGGTAGAAGGCGCCGTCGTACGAGACGACGGAGTCCCTCAGGAGCCGGTCGAGGAGCTCGAGGAACTCCGCGAAGCGGGCTGCCCGTTCACGTGGCGGCCACGGATCCTGCCCCAGGGCCGTCGCGTCGAACCCGTTCGCCCCGGCACCCACCCCGAGGACGGTGCGCCCCCCTGACAGGTCGTCGAGGGACATGAGCTCCTTGGCGAACGGCACCGGGTGACGGAAGGTGGGAGAGGCGACGAGGGTGCCCAGCCGGATGGTCCGGGTGGTCGCCGCGGCCGCGGCGAGCGTGGGTACGGCCCCGAACCAGGCACGGTCGCGCAGGCTGCGCCACGACAGGTGGTCGTACGTGTAGGCAGCGTGGAAGCCGAGTTCCTCGGCCTGCCGCCATCTGCGGCTGCCGCCCTCGGTCCAGCGCTGGACGGGCAGGATGACGGTGCTCAGCCGCATGGAGGCGTTCTTCCCTTCGGACGTGGTCCGCGTTCGGCCGGGAGATCAGCGCCGCGGGGCCGACCGGTGGGGTCTTCTCCGCGGTGCGCCGACCGTGGCGGTGCGTGCTGCGGGGCGGCACGGCGGCTACGGACGCAGCACGGCCTTGAGGACGGAGCCCGCGCCGACGTGCGCCAGGGCCTCTTCGCACCCGGTCATCGGGTACTCGGTCACCAGGCTCGCGAGGTCGAACCGTTCGCTCAGCGCCGGCATCAGATTCACGTAGGAGACCAGGTGCGCACCGGTGAACCCCCAGGAGCCGAAGAGGGACAACTGGCGATGGACGAGCTGGTGCGGGTTGACGTCGATCTCGCCACGATCGGTGTACTGCCCCACGACCAGGTAGGAGCCGCCACGCCGCGCCATGGCGATGCCCTGGGGTATGGCGTTCGGGGCTCCCGCGCACTCGATGACGAGATCGGCGCCGTATCCGCCGGTCAGGGCGCGCACCTCGTCGAGCACGGCGGCGGCGCCCCGGCCGTCGACGATGTCGAGGTGATGGTCACCGATGCCCAGTCGTTCGGCGACCTTGAGACGGGCCTCGGGTCCGCCCACCACGATCACGCGGGCCGCCCCCGCCACCTGGGCCATGGCGGCCGCGGCGAGGCCCACGGGTCCGCTGCCCTGGACCACGACCGTCTCGCCGAGCCTGACGGGCCGTCGGCCGTAGAGGGCGTGCACCATGGTGGGGCCGGCGCAGGCCAGGGACATCGCCGACACCGGGTCCACGCCCGCGGGGATCTTGACCATGCTGGTCCCGGTGCGCAGAAGCATGCGCTCGGACCACGACCCGGACGGCCCGCGGGAGTCCGACGCGGGGATGTTGACGCCGTAGGTGGTGCGCCGTTCGCACAGCGTCGGCTCCTCGTGCATACGGCAGGGCACGCAGGATCCGCAGGAGATCGAGGACGCCCACATGACGGTGTCGCCGACAGCCAACCGGTCGCCGTTGGCGTCGCTCAGCCCGTCGGAGCCGATCCGTTCCACCGTGCCGAGTCCCTCGTGCCCGAGGACCACCGGCGTGGGGACGTTCAGCCGCCCGCTCCACAGGTGGGCGTCGGTGCCGCAGACACCGCCGTACTCCACCTTGACCAGCACTTCGCCGGGGCCGACCGCGGGGACGTCGAGCTCTTCCAGGGCCAGGGGCTTGTTGAATTCACGCAGGACTACGGACCGAGAGGTCTCGGGGTGAGCGTTCGACATGTCCATCCACTACTCGGTATGGGATCGAGGAAGGGCTGAGGGATCCCCACGGGGCGGAGCAAGGGGACACGGGCGGAACCCTAGAGGCGCGCCTTATCGACGCCGTATCAGGTCCTCAACCCGCAGCCGTGGCCCCGCGCGCCCTGGGGGCGGCGCGGTGCGAAGCGTGTGCGATAACGAGACGAAAGCTGCGCGACCTACCTTCTGAGCTGGCGTGATGACGGTGGTCAGGGGGCCCGGGCGGCACGGACCCCCTCTCGCCCGCCGCCGGTTTCCCCGCGTGCTCGCGCCGGTCCCCGAACTGTCCGCCCCGCCGGGCGAGTGAGCACGAGGCGGAGGTGCGGGGGCGTCGGGTGGGCGCCGCGGCGGGCCGGTCCGGCTCGGCTCACCACGAGCATCACTAGCGACTGCACGAGGAGTCAGCGGTATGGCTGGAACATCGAGGCACGGTTCGCCACCGCCGGGCGTGGATCTTCAGGTGCCGGCCGCGGGGAACGACACGTTGCGGGAGGCGCCCACCACCCTGCACGGGGCTTTCGCCGTGCGGGCACGGGATCACGGAGAGCGCACCGCGCTGATCGACAGCGGAAGGCGGTACTCCTACCGCACCCTGGACGAGGTCTCGAATGCCTGGGCCAAGGAGCTGACCCGGCGCCGCCTCGTGACGGCGGGCGACGTCGTTCCTGTGATCATGCCGCGTTCAGCGGAGCTGGTCGCGGTGATACTCGCCCTCCTCAAGACGGGCGCCGCGTACTCGCTCATCGCTCCGGAATGGCCGCGCGCCCGGCAGGAGGAGCTGGTGGAGCTGCTGGCCGCCCCGGTCGTCATGACCACCGAGCCGGCGCAGTGGGACCTTCCCGCGTTCGTCCCCCCGCCCGTCGAGCGGGCGGAGCGGCAGCGCGCGTTCCCCGGCGCACCCGCCGTCCGCGGTGACGCGCCCGCCACCGTGTTCTTCACCTCCGGCAGTACGGGTGAGCCGAAAGCGGTGGTGTCACCGCACCGGGCGACCGTCGGCCTCCTCGGCGATCCGGTGTTCCGGGGCTTCGCACCGGGAAGCGTCATGCCGCTGGCCGCGGCGCTCCCCTGGGACGCCTTCAGCCTCGAGCTGTGGGGCATGCTGCTGTCCGGCGGGACCTCCGTTCTGATCGACGGCCCCTACCTGCTTCCCCCCGCCCTCCGGAAGCTGACCGCCGCCCACCGGGTGAACGTCCTGTGGCTCACCGCCTCGCTCTTCAACATGTTCGTCGAGGAGGACCCGGGCTGCTTCAGCGGCCTCGACCATCTCTTCATCGGCGGCGAACGGCTCTCGCCGGGGCATGTGCGCACCTTCCTGGAAGCGCACCCCGGCATCACCCTGGTCAATGGCTACGGGCCCGTCGAGAGCACGGTCTTCGCGACGGTGCACGAGATCACGTTCGAGGACTGCGCACGCCAGAGCGGAATCCCCATCGGCAGAGCCGTGGCCGGCCGACAGGTCCAGGTGCTCCGGGAGGGGAAGCCGTGCCCGCCAGGACAGCCCGGCGAGCTGTTCGTCGCCGGCGACGGCCTGGCGCTGTCCTATCTCGGGCAACCCGAGCTCACCGAGGCGAGGTTCGTCCACGTCGACGGCCCGGGGCCCGCGCGCCGCATGTACAGAACGGGCGACCTGGTCTCCGCCGACGCGGACGGACTGCTCCACTTCCACGGACGCATCGGCCGTCAGGTGAAACTCCGCGGGCACCGCATAGAACTCGAGGGCGTGGAGGCGACGGTCCGGCAGGTGCCGGGTGTGACGGACTGCGTCGCCCTCCCGCGCACGGACGGCGATGGCACCTGCCACGGCATCGTGGTCTTCTACACCACGGACCACCCGGAGGGCCCGCGCTCCGGCGAGCTCCGGCGCGACATCGTCGCTCGCGCTCCGGGATACCTCGTCCCGGACCACTTCGCACACGTCGAGAGGTTCCCGCTCTCCGCGAACGGCAAGGTCGACCACCGGCGACTCGCCGCCTCGCTGCCGCCCTGGGAAGCGTCCGAAGCACCCTCCGCGGTGGACGACGGGGAGCCCCGCGACCAGCTGGAAGCCGTCGTGCGGTCCGCTTTCGCGGAGGTGCTCCACCGCGAGAGCGTGCCGCCCGACACGTCGTTCTTCGCGCTCGGCGGCACGTCCCTGGACGCCGGCCGGCTGTGCACCAAACTGGGGCTGCTCCTGGCGGCGCCGGTCCCCATCTCGCTGCTCATGGGGCACCCCACGCTCAGCGGCTTCCTGGACGAACTGCGCCGCTCACGCCCGGGCCCGCTCCGTCCCGCGCCGGCCGGTCCGCACCCCGCCTCCCATCAGGAGGTGGAACTCGTCGGCATGCAGGGGGCGTTCGCGATGGCGCACGAGTTCCACCCCGAGGATCCGGCACCGCTGTGCCCCTCCTTCTGGAGGATCGACGGCCCACTGGACCTCGATGCCCTGGCCCAGGCCCTGGACGACGTGGGGCTGCGTCATGACGCCCTGCGCGCCGCCTACCTGGCCGTCCCCCGGCCTCATGCCCGCGTGCGCGCCCACGGTTCACCGGCGACCTTGCGCGTCCTGCCCCCGGCGGCCGACGAGGAGGAGGCCGTCCGTCTCCTGAGCGAGTACCTGTTCACTCCGCTGCGCATCGAGAGCGGGGAGGTGTGGAGGAGCGCGTCCGTCTCGTGCGCGTCCACGACCTTCTTCGCGCTCTGTGTGCACCACGTCGCCTTCGACGCCTGGTCGCAGCGGATCCTCGTCAGGGAGGTGGGCCTCGCGTACGCGGCCCGCCGTGCGGGGGTGGAGCCGGACTTCGGCCGGGCCCCGGCCCTCCTCGCGGACGTCGTCCGGGAACGCACGCTGCAACTCGCCCCGCACCGGCTGACCCGGCAGCTCGAGTTCTGGGCGGAGGCGCTCGCGGACCTTCCCCCGCTCGACTTCGGCCCCCGGCCGACATCGTCGGGCCACGCCCTCAGCCGCGCCGAGGCGTCCTTCTCGCTGACGGCACCGGACGTCACCACGCTCGAAAAGGCAGCGGTCGACGCCGGCACGACGTTGTTCACCGTGCTCCTCGCCGCCTACGCCTCCGCACTCCACGGGACCCTCGGACAGGACCGATTCGGCATCGGCGTCCCGGTCGCCAAGCGCGACATCCCCTCCGCCGATCACTTCGTGGGCTGCCTGATCAACACGCTGTGCATCCCGTTCGGCGGCCTGGGCCACGACCTTCCCTCGGTGCTGCACGCCACCCACGACACCGTCATGAAGGCGTTCGCCGCCCAGGACGTGCCGTTCTCCGAGGTGGTCGGAACGGTCCGGACGGCACGCTCGGACCGCAACCCGCTGTTCCAGACGATGTTCGCCCTCCAGGACGTCGACCAGGAGGGCCTCGACCTCCTGGACTGCGAGGTCACCGGCATCGACGTCGAACACCCTCGTTCCGTGCACGAGCTCGTCGCGGAGGCCTGGCCGCGGCCCGACGGCACCGTGGAGGTCACGTTCGCCTGGCAGCCGGAACGCGTCAGCGCGCAGACCGTCCAGGCGGTGCGGACGGCTTTCCAGCAACTCCTCACCAGGGTGGTCGCCGCATCGGAGACCACCGCACGACGTGACACAGCGCATTAGGGAGGAGCGGCCGTGGGGGCTTCGTTCTGGGAAGATCCTTATCCTGTCTACAGATCCTTTCAGAAACGCTCCGGCGTTTTCTGGGACGAGATGCTGGAAGTCTGGGTGGTCACCGGAAGAAACGCAGTGAACACCGTTCTGCGTTCTCCGGCGGTGTCCTCGGACTGGCTCAGGCTGAACATCGGCGAGTCAACCTCGCGCGAGTTCCCCGCCCTGGAGCGGATGCTGCGCGGCTGGTTCATGCTCATGGACCCACCGGATCACACAGCGCTGCGCCGGACCATGCAGTCCTTCTTCACCCGCAGCCGCGTGGAGGGCCTGGCCGAGGAATTCCAGGACATCGTCCGACAGCAACTGGAGCTGATCCGCCCGCTCGACGACGTGGATGTCGCGCACGACTTCGCGAGCCCGGTCGCCAGTGGCGTTCTCGCCCGCGTGCTCGATGTGCCGGTCGACGTCATATCGGCGGCTGCCGTGCACATGGCCGCGATCGCGAGCTTCCTGGCCCAGCCACACAAAAGGGAATTCGCCGCACAGGCCGCCGCCGCGGTCGGCCGGCTCGACGACCTGTACCGCGCGCTCGCCGTCGAACTCTCGCCGGACAGCGCCCTGTCCCCGCTCGTCGGCGACGACCCGGCAACACCTCGGGACACCTACCTGCACACGGCCCACCTCCTCTCCTTCGCCGGCCAGGAGACCACGGCGGGGCTCATCGCGAGCGGGCTGCTGCACCTGCTGCGCGAACCCGTCCTCTACAAGGAAGTGGCCGCCGGACAGGCCGAACTCGAGGCAGTCGTCGAGGAGTTGCTGCGCTTCGACACGCCCGTACCGCAGGTCCCCCGCGTCGCACTCGCCGACCTGGTGGTGGAGGGGAACACCATTCGGGCCGGCGACCGCATCCTGGTGATCCTCGCCGCGGCCAACCGGGACTGGCAGAACACGGAGGACGCCGACGTCTTCCACTTCGCCCGGAAGCAGAGGCACATGGCCTTCGGGGTCGGAATTCACTACTGCCTCGGCGCTCCGATAGCGCGTGGGGCCGCCATGACGGCGATTGCGGAGTGGGTGACCGCCTTCCCCGCGGCCCGGCTCTCACCGGAAACCGTTCGATGGGCGGTCGGTACCGGATACCGGAGGCTCGAATCCGCCCTCGTCAAGCCTGGCTGAACCCCGCCCGAGAAAAGCGAAGGAAGAGAGAAACGAAATGGACAACATGCTCGTCGCGGTGATCGACACCTACGGGAAGGTCGTCGGTACCGCCGAGGTCGGCGCGGAGTCCGATTTCTTCGAGATCGGCGGCCATTCCCTTCTGGTCATGGAGGTCATCGCGCATCTGCGCACGGAGTACGGGATGAGCGTGCCCGCCCGGCAGTTCCTGACGGACGCCCGCGCGGAGGCTGTGGCCGCGGCCTGTGTGGCAGCCGAGAGCGAGTGAGCGCCGTGACGAGTCTCGACGGCGTCAGCTCCGTTCCCGAGATGGTCCTGGCCCAGGCGCGGCGGCGACCGGACGCGCAGGCCGTGGAGTGCGCCGGCAACCGGGTCACCTACCGCGAGCTGGTGAGGCGGGCCGCCGGCGTCGCCCTCGCCCTGACCCGGAGCGGGGTCCGGCCGGGCGCGGTGGTCGCGATCCACATGGAGCGCGGCATCGGCGTACCGGTGGCCCAGCTCGGCGTCTGGCTCATGGGAGGCATCTGCCTCACGCTGCCTCCCGGCATGCCGCGTGGTCGGCTGGAGGCGATGGTGGCCGATGCCGCTCCGGAGGCGGTCGTCGGGGATTCCTCCGGCGTCGCGGAAGCCGGCCTGCCCCGCCTGTCCGAGGTGATCGACCTGGCGGCATGCGCCGCGGTGGAGCCGGACGTGCTCGCCGCGCCGACGCCCGGGGCGCCGGCACCCGGGCCGGGCCGGCCCGCGCCCGGCGGCAGCGCGTACCTCATCTACACCTCGGGATCCTCGGGCGTCCCCAAGGGCGTGCTCGTCGGGCACGATTCCTTCGCGCTGCTCGCGCGGTGGCACGGCGACACCTACGGCGTGACGCCCGGGGACAGGGCTTCGTCGATCGCCGCGATGTCGTTCGACGCCTTCATGTGGGAGACCTGGCCGTACCTCTGCCACGGCGCCTCGGTCCACTTCGCGCCCGCGGAACTGAAGTTGGCGCCGTGGGAACTCGGCGACTGGTACCGGGCGCAGGCCATCGACCTGTCGTTCCTGCCGACACCGCTGGCCGAGGCGTATCTGCGGCACGGTACCCACTTCGGACAGCTCCGTTGCCTGCTGACCGGAGGGGACCGGCTGCGCCTGCGGGACGGGCACCCCCTGCGGCGTTTCGTCAATCACTACGGCCCCACGGAGACGACGGTGGTGGCCACCAGCCATGAGGTGGCACCGACGAGCACCGGCCCCGTCCCGATCGGCCGGGCCATCGGCCCGGCCCGGACCCTGGTGTTCGACGGTGAGCGAGAGACCGTGAGCGGCGCGGCCGGCGAACTCCTCGTCGGCGGCGGGTGCCTGGCCCTCGGATACTGGCGGAACCGGGCGGCGACCGAGCGCGGTTTCGTGCGCGTCGCCGGCGACGCCCGGAGGTGGTACCGCACCGGTGATCTCGTGCGCCGGAACGACGAGGGCGAGCTGGAGTTCCTCGGACGCATCGACCGGCAGATCAAGGTCCGCGGCGTGCGGGTGGAGCCGGGGGAGATCGAGGGAGTGCTGGGCCGGTATCCCGGCGTGGACGACGTCGTGGTCGACTGGGACCAGGACGCGGCCCGCCTCACCGCCTACGTCGTCGGCGAGGTGAACGGCGACGACCCTCGCTCGCCCTCGGCACTGAGGGAGTTCGTCCGCCGGAACCTTCCCTCCGAAATGGTGCCGCAGCACTACGTCTTCATGGACAGCATTCCCATGACGGCGCACGGCAAGGTCGACCGGGCATCTCTCCTGCGCGCTCCCTGACCACCGGTGCGCACTGGGCGTCCGGGGACCGCGGACCGCCGGGGCCGGGGGGCGGACCAGGCGTCGCGTGACCGGCGACGGGCCCGGTGGGCCGCCTTCCGCCCAGCTCACGCGGCCCGGACACGTGTGCCCGCGGCTCAGCTCGGCCGCGCCGGCCCGGCCCGCCCGAACAGGTATGTTGGTGACCGCGTCCGGCGGGGGGACCGGCCTCGGACCGGGCGTGGGCGACCGGGGGGACCATGCCGGAACAGTGGAGCGACGAGAGCGGGCGGCCGGAGGCTGCGGGAGACGGCCGGATGCCGGCGGAGGATCACGAACGGCACGGCGTGAGAGTCTGGGACGTCCTGCGCGACCGGCCACTGCGCTACCTGCTGTCGCCCTGGCCGCTGCGCTGCCTGGCGTACGTACTGAGCGGGGCCCTCCTCGGCTACGCGGTGCTGATGCTCCTGACCGTCCTCCTCCTCGCCGGCGTCACGCTCTCCGTGTTCGGTGTCGGGCTGCTGATCCTGGTGGCCACCGCGGCGTCGGGGGTGCCCGTGGCGGCCCTGGAGCGGCGCCGGCTCCGGCTCGTCGAACCGGAACCGATCGCGGACCCGCACATCCTGCTGTCCGGCGTCGGGATCAAGGGCTGGTTCCGCGCCCGGCTGGAGGAGCGGGCCACCTGGCGCGAACTGGGATACGCGGTGGCACTCGGTGTCCTCGGCACCGCCTCGGGCGCAGGCCTCGCCCTGCTGCTCGGTTTCTCCGCCTTCCTGACGGCGGCGCCCCTGCTGGTCTGGGCCGTCGCGCCCGACATGGTGACGCTGTTGCCCGGCAGCCCGGTCGGCAGCCCCGGCGAGGCCCTGCCCGCCAGTGCGGCGGGGCTCGTCGGTCTGGTCCTGTCCGCGTACGCGGCGGGCTGCCTCGCCGGCGCCCAGGCGAAGGGCGCCCGCTTCCTGCTCTCACCCCGCGACGAGGGCCTCAGCACCCGTGTCATCGAGCTCACGAGGTCCCGGGCCCGGCTCATCGACGCCTTCGAGGCCGAGCGGCGCCGCATCGAACGCGACCTGCACGACGGCGCCCAGCAGCAGTTGGTCGCACTGTCCATGACGCTCGGACTCGCCGAGTTGCAGGTCCGCGAGGACAACGCCCGCGCCCGCGAGCTGATCGCACGTGCGCGCGGCGAGGCCCGGCTCGCCCTCGAGCAGTTGCGCCGACTGGTCCGCGACATCCATCCGCAGGTGCTCACCGATCACGGGCTGGCGGCGGCCGTGGCGGAGGTCGCGCTGCGCAACCCCGTCCCCGTCGCCGTCGACATCGACCTGCCGCACCGGCTGCCCGCCCCGGTGGAGACCACGGCGTACTTCACCGTCACGGAGGCCCTCACCAACGCCGTCAAGCACAGCGGAGCGTCCCGCATCACCATCACCGGCCGGCTCCGCCACGACCGGCTGCACCTCGCCGTCACCGACGACGGCCGTGGCGGCGCCGACCCCGACAGCGGGGCCGGTCTGCGGGGGCTCGCCGACCGGGTGGCGATCCTCAGAGGCCGGCTCACCGTCGTCAGCCCTGTCGGGGGGCCTACCGAACTCAGGGTGGAGGTTCCGTGTTCCGAGTAGTTCTCGCCGAGGACTCCGTACTGCTGCGTGCGGGGCTGGTCGAGCTGCTGACCAGCGGCGGCCACGAGGTGGTCGCCGCCGTGGGAGACGCCGAGGCGCTCGTCCGGGCGGTGGACGAGGACCGCCCGGACGTGGTGGTGACGGACGTGCGGATGCCGCCGGGCCACCATGACGAGGGCCTCAGAGCGGCCCTGGCGCTGCGCCGCCGCTACGCCGACCTGCCCGTGCTGGTCCTGTCCCAGTACGTGGCCACCGTCTACGCGACCCAGCTGCTCAGCGGCGGCGGCGCGGGCACGGGCGGGCTCGGCTACCTGCTCAAGGACCGGGTCGGCGAGGTGTCCGAGTTCCTGGACGCGCTGGCCCGCGTCGCCGACGGGCACACGGTCATCGACCCGGAGGTGGTGCGTGTGCTGCTGGTTCAGCAGGCGGAGGCCGAGACACTGCGCCGGCTCACCTCCCGGGAGAAGGAAGTGCTCGGGCTGATGGCGGAGGGACTCAACAACCAGGCGATCGCGCGGCGGCTCACCATCACCGAGTCCTCCGTGGTCAAGCACGCCAGCAACATCTTCATGAAGCTCGACCTCGACCCGACCGCGGGCAACCGGCGCGTTCTCGCCGTACTCGCCCATCTGCGGGGCGGCTCGCCCGAGTAGGACGTCTCCCCGGGCGGGGGCGTCGCCCGGCGGGGGAGCGCGGCGACCCCTGCGCGCACGAGCCGGGGGTCTTCCCGGACGTGGGTGTTTCCCCGGGCGGCCGGTTCAGCCGTGGTGCGTGGACTCGGGGTGTCGATCGGGCTCCGGGGTGAGCAGCCGCGTCAGACGGCGGACCGTCAGGTCCCAGGACCACTCCGTCTCGACCCACCGCCGTCCCGCCTCGCCCATCGCCGCCCGGTCCGCCGACAGCAGGGTGGAGGTGACCGCCCGTGCCACGGCCACGGCGTCGCGGCCGTCGACGACGTGTCCCGTCCGTCCGTCCAGCACCGTGTCGGGGGCGCCGCCGGAGTTCCCGACGACGACGGGCAGGCCGCTGGCCGCCGCCTCGAGGAAGACGATGCCGAGCCCCTCCGCCTCCAGGCCGCCCCTGCGGGTGCGGCAGGGCATCGCGAACACGTCCGCGGCGGCGTAGTGGTCCGCCATCTCGGCATGGCTCACGCCGCCCGCGAAGTGGACCGAGCGCGACGGGAGGGAGCGCGCCAGGCGGCGCAGCCGCCGCTCGTCCGGGCCGCGGCCCACGATCAGCAGCACCGCCTCGGGTATCACGCGCAGGATGTGCGGCAGAGCGCGCAGCAGGGCGTCCTGTCCCTTGCGCGGCACGAGGCGCGCGGCGCAGAGCACGACCTTGCGGTCCTCCCCGATCCCGTACCGCTCGCGGACGGCGCGCCGGCTCGGCGCGTCGCGTCCGGGACGGAACTGCCCGGCGTCGACTCCCGGGGTCAGCCGGGCGAGGCGGGCGTGCGGCCCCAGCGCCGGCGCGATCCGCGACCGGGTGTACTCGCCGAGGAAGGTGACGGTGTCCGCGCTGTCGCCGATCCGCCGCAGCAGCCGACGCGCCCCGGGCGTGCGGGCCCACCAGATCTCGTGCCCGTGCGTGGTGGCCACGATCCGCCGGACACCGGCGCGGCGCAGGTCCGGCGCCATGGCGGCGAGCGGGGCCGCCGCGCCGAACCACACCCGGTCGCAGCCGTGGGCGCGGGCCAGCTCCACCGCGCGCCGGGTCGTTCGGGGTGTGGGCAGCAGGGTCCGGGACGGATCGCGGACCACCGGGAAGGGCAGGCCGCGGTCGAAGGCCGCCGCGCCCGGCTCCCTCGACGTGTACACCACGAGGTCACCGGGGAGCCGGGTGGCCACCTCGTGCACGAAGGTCTCGATGCCGCCCTGCCTGGGCGGGAAGTCGTTGGTGATGACCAGGGTGGTGCTCACGGGAGGCGCCGCCTTCAGTCGTGGGTGAGGGATGCGGTGGGCAGGGGGCGGGGGCGCGCGGAGAACGCCACCGGCAGGGTGGCCGGGCGGGCCGCGACGGAGTGCGCGGGGTCGGCGCCGCGGGTCCACAGCACGAGGACCAGCGGCAGCGCGAAGTACCCGAACCGTCCGGCCGGAGCCAGCAGGAACGCCACGCACAGCCCGGTGGCCAGCCGGTCGGCCGCTGCGACCGTGCCGGCGGGCGGCCGCAGCACGAGCCAGGCGCTCACGGCCAGCCCTCCGCACAGCAGCAGACCGACGGCCAGGTACCAGCCGACCGGCCCCGCGCCCGCCAGCAGCTGACCGGGCATCGGGCCGGCCGCCGGAGTGGGCAGGGCGCCCCGGCCGGTGGGGAACGCCAGTACCTGCTGGACCATGGCGGACGGCGAGACCAGCGCGCACGGCAGGACGAGAGCCGCCGTCCCGGCGAGCGCCGTGACCCCGCCGCGCACCGCGGCCCGGCCGCCCCCGACCCGGGCGAGCAGCACCACCGCGACCGCGATCGCGGGCAGTGCGGTCCACTTCAGGGAGCACGCGGCAGCGAGCACGAGACCGGCCGCGGCCGGGCGGTCGCGGGCGGCGAGCGCCAGGGCGAGACAGCACAGTCCGATCAGCGGCAGGTCGACCCCGCTGACGCACAGGGGCATCGCGACGACGGGGGAGGCGGTCAGCACCGCCATGCCCGTCGTGTACGGGGAGGGGCCGCCGCCCTCGCGGGGGCCGGGACCGGTCCGGGGACGCGGGCCGCGCAGGACCACGCGGCCCGCGTACAGGCAGAGGAGGAACGCGGCAGCGCACCACAGGCGCGCGTCCCCGAACAGCCGTGCCGCCGCGTGGTGGTCGCCGAGCAGCGTGCGGGGCATCCCGAACAGCGCCATGCCCGGCAGGTAGGGGGTGTAGTCGAGGACGGTGCGGGGGTGGGGGAGATAGGGGGTGCCGTGGTGCAGCAGCAGGGCGCCCGCCCGCTCGATCACCCCTACCTCGCTCTGCGCCTGGCCGGTCAGCGAGAGGTACCCGAGCGGCAGGGCGACTGCTCCGGTCAGCGCGAGGGCCACCGACAGCCCTCTGGCGCTGGGCCGGGGCAGCAGGCACGCGGCGCCCGCCGCGCACAGGTAGGCCACGGCGGCGCACAGGCCCCAGGCGCGGTGTGCGGCCTTGTCGGAGATGAGGGGGAAGAAGCCGGCCCACACGGCGGCGAGCGCCCAGCCGGTCACCCATACCGCCCGTCGGCTCCACCGACGGGTCACCCCGATGTTCCAGCGGTGGCCGGAACGTGCCGCGGACCCCGCCCCTGCCCTGCTGCTGTCTTGTATGGACACCCTTTCATTCCAGGCGAGTCGGGGTCCCGACCGCAGCGGGGCTAGGTAGAGGCTTGATGGTGGGGTTTCCCCCACGTCCCGGGGCGCGTCGGGGGGCGGGTGGGACGGGAGTGCACCGAGTGAAAGAGGCTCAATAGAGCGGCGATAAGAGTGTCAATTAGCGTCGCCAGCAAGTTCGAAGGATGTCTGAAAGGCATGCAGATGCGCCTTCGTGATCTTTCGGACGGACCCGAGACCCGGCCGTCCGTCAGGAGATCCCCATGACCGCTGCCATCGAGATCGACGGCCTCATCAAGGAGTTCGACGGGAACCGGGCCGTGGACGGCGTCAGCATGGCGGTACCGGCGGGCACCGTGCTCGGCCTGCTGGGGCCCAACGGTGCCGGGAAGACCACCATCGTCCGCATGCTCGCCACGCTCGTCCGCCCGGACGGCGGGCGGGCCCGCGTCGCGGGCTACGACGTGGTCGAGGACGCGCTCGAGGTGCGGACCCGCATCGGCCTCACCGGCCAGTACGCCTCGGTGGACGAGGGCATCCCCGGTTGGGACAACCTCTATCTGATCGGCCGTCTGCTGCGGCTTCCGCGGCAGCGTGCCCGGGCCCTGGCGGACGAGCTGCTGGAGCGGTTCCGGCTGACCGAAGCGGCGCGCCGGCTTCCGCGCGACTACTCCGGGGGCATGCGCCGCCGCCTCGACCTCGCCGCGAGTCTCGTCGGCGAACCGGAGGTGCTCTGCCTGGACGAGCCCACCACCGGACTGGATCCGCGCAGCCGCAACGAACTGTGGGACATGGTCCGCGAGCTGGTCGCCCGCGGGACGACGGTGTTGCTCACCACGCAGTACATGGAGGAGGCGGAGGCCCTGGCCGACCGGATCGCCGTGATCGACCGGGGCCGGATGATCGCCGGCGGCACGGCCGCCGAACTGCGGGCGCGGGTCGGGGGGCAGATGCTGCGGGTCCGTCCGGGCGGCGGCGCCGACCTCGCCGAGGTCGCCCGGCGGCTCAGCGCCGCCGGGGAGGGCACCGCCACCGTGGACCACGCGGAGGGGCTGGTGTGCCTGCCGCTCGCCCGTGAGGGCGACCTGACGGCCGCCGTCCACGCCCTCACCGCCTCGGGCGTGGCCGTGGACGCCCTCGACACCCACACCCCCAGCCTCGACGAGGTGTTCCTGACCCTCACCGGGGGCCCCCGGGAAGAACGGACGGCCGGATGACCGCGACGCTGCTGCCCTCGCAGGACCGAGCCGGGAAGGAGGGGGCCCGCGCCGGAGCCCGCCGGGTGAAGCCGCGGGCGGCCGTCGGCCAGGCCCTGGCGATCGCCCGACGCAATCTCCTCCAGTTGCGCCACGACCCCTCGCAGCTGCTCGACGCCACGTTGATGCCGATGGTGTTCACGCTGATATTCGTGTACGTCTTCGGTGGGGCCATCGGAGGAAATCAGGCCGAATACCGGCAGTATTTGATTCCCGGTATCATGGTGCAAGTGGCCGGTTTCGCCGCCCAGGTCACCGGAGTGGCGCTCAACCTGGACTTCAGCACCGGGGTCATGGACCGGTTCCGTTCTCTGCCGATTGCGCGCTCGGCGGTACTGTCCGGGCGGATTCTCGCCGACCTGTGCCGATTGGTGCTCGGTCAGGCTGTCATCCTGATTTTCGCATTCGTCATCGGGTTCCGGACGCATACGAATCCCTTGTCCGTCCTGGGTGCCCTTGCACTGCTCATGCTCTATGGGTTGTCGCTGTCCTGGATCGCCGCTTTCGTCGGTCTGGTCATCCGGAGCCCCCAGGCCGTTCAGTCGATGGGATTCCTGTGGATGATCCCCCTGCAATTCGGCAGTTCGATGTTCGCCGATCCGGGGACGATGCCCGGCTGGCTCCAGGCGTTCGCCCAGGTGAACCCCACCACGCTGGTGGTCGACGCCTGTCGTGGACTGTTGGTGGGAGGGCCGGTCGCCGGTAATCTGCTGGG
Organism: Streptomyces sp. NPDC030143; assembly: GCF_055573695.1. NCBI lineage: Bacteria > Bacillati > Actinomycetota > Actinomycetes > Kitasatosporales > Streptomycetaceae > Streptomyces > Streptomyces sp. NPDC030143. Next base: position 26,566 of record NZ_JBVIAY010000019.1, on the reverse strand, counting down.
CGCATTGGCGTGGACATGCGGAATCCTGCTGGTGTTCGCACCACTGGCCGTGCGGCGGTACGCGCGCCGCACCTGACGCCCGGTGCGCGCACTGCCGCCCGGGGTAAACCGGGGGCGCGGACCTCGGTGGCATGTCGTAAAATTCTCGCTGCTTCGATCGACCTGAGAAGCACTTACCGACCGATGCCCGACCGGTGGACTAACGGGTGCCGGTCCGGCACGGGTTGAACAATCTCTTCAGGGCGGGTGACTCCGCCGCGGCACCGGCTGCCGGCCGCCGCAGAAGAAACAAAGTAGGGAATAACGGGGGATATATGGGCTCAGAAACAGAGCAACTACACTTCAAAATACTCGGCGCCCTCTCCATCTCGGTGCGGGGCCGACCGATTCCCATCGGAGGCTCACGGCAGCGGACCATCCTCGCGATGCTGTTGCTGCATCCGGGCAACGTCGTCTCCGTCGACGCGCTGGTGGAGGCGGTGTGGAACGGCAGACCACCGGCCACGGCGCGCACCCAGGTGGCCATCTGCATCGCCGCGCTGCGCAAGCGGTTCAAGGCCGAGGGCTGCGACGAGGAGGTGATCCTCACCACCCACCCCGGCTACGTCCTCGCCCTCGACCACCACTACCTGGACGTCACGGAGTTCGACCGGCTCGTCGCCGACGCCCAGGACGCCGTCCGGCAGCAGCGGCTGACCGACGCCGCCGCCCTCTACGAGGAGGCCCTCGGCCTGTGGCAGGGGCTCGCGCTGGCGGGCGTTGTCGGCACCCAGGTCGAGGACGAGATCCGGCGCCTGGAGGAGCTGCGCCTCGCGACCTACGACAGCTACGTGGAGGTCCAGCTGGAGCTCGGCCACCACCGTGACATCATCCCCGGACTCGTCTCGGTGGTCCGCGACCACCCCCTGCGCGAACGCTCCCGCCACGCCCTGATGCTGGCCCAGTACCGGGTCGGCCGGCGGGCTGAGGCGATGGAGACCTTCCGCGAGGGATGGGAGCAGTCCGTCGAGGGGCTCGGCCTGGAACCCGGCCCGGATCTCCAGGAGTTGCACACCGCGATCCTGCAGGACGACCCCGGCCTGATCACTCCTGCCGCCACCGTCCCCAAGGCGCCCGCCGTCGAACGCCGCATGCCGATGGAACTGCCCGCCGACATCCCCGACTTCGTCGGCCGCGGCCCGCAGCTCGCGGCGCTGGACCGGCTGGTCGGCGACGACGGGGACGCCAACACCCCGCTCGCCGTCGGACTCGTCACCGGCCCCGCGGGCGCCGGCAAGAGCGGCCTGGCCGTCCACTGGGCCTACCGGATCGCCGAGCGCTTCCCCGACGGGCTGCTCTTCGCCGACCTGGACCCCCAGCAGGAACACCAGGAACCGCCCACGGCCGACGCCGTGCTGGGCAGGTTTCTGTCCTCCCTGGGCGTCTCCGCCCACGAGATCCCCACCGCTCCCGCCGAGCGGGTCGCCCTCTACCGCAGTGTCCTCGCCGGCCGGCGGGTCCTGATCGTGCTCGACAACGTCCAGACCTTCGACCAGATCCGCACCCTCATACCCGGTGGCTCGCGCTGCTGCGTCCTGGTCACCAGCCGGGGGGAGCTGGAACAGCTCCTGGTCCGGCACGGCGCCGTCCGCATCAGCACCGACGCCCTGCCGGTACAGGAGGCGGTCAGCCTGCTCGGACGCGTCATCGGCGAGGCCAGGGTCAACGCCGCCCGCTCCGACGCCGTCCAGCTCGTCGAGCTGTGCGACCGGCTGCCCCTGACGGTCCGCGTCGCCGCCGCCCGCCTGGCGGCCAAACCGCACTGGCCGATCGGCTATCTGGTCTCCCGGCTCTCCCCGGAGCAGTCCCGGCTCGACGAACTCAGCATCGCCGGCACGCAGATCCGCTCCGCCTTCGCACTCAGCTGCCGTGCCCTGTCCCCGGACGCCGCCGTCCTCTACCGCAGACTCGGCCTGCTGGAGGTACCGGACTTCGCCACCTGGGTCGGCGCGGCGCTGCTGGGCCGGGCCCCGGCCGGCACCGAGCCGCTGATCGACGAGCTCCTCGCCGCCCAGCTCCTCGCCGTCGCGGGGTTCGACGCCACGGGAGAGCCCCGCTACCGCCTGCGGACCCTCTCCCGGCTGTACGCCAAGGAGCTCGCCCACCGGCACGAGAGCGTCCGGGACCGGCGCGAGGCGCTGGGCCGGGCCTTCGACGGCTGGCTCGCCTTCGCCGAGCACGCCCGGCGCGCGGGGCGCGGCGTCGAGGTTCCCCTCACCCAGGGCACCGTGCCGGGCGGCCCCGCCGACGCCACGCTGTACGGCAGGCTGACGCGGTCCCCGTCGAACTGGCTGCGCGCCGAGCGGCAGGCCCTCATCTCGGTCATCGACCAGGCGACCCGGCACGGCATGGACGGGGTCGGCAAGGCGCTCTCCGCCCTGATGCTGGACCGTCCCGAGACGTGCGTCGCCGGCGGATGCCCACCGCAGGCCCCCGCCGCCTGACCGGGGCCCGGCCGCACCGGTCGGCGCGCGCCCGCACGCCGGGCAGGGGTGCCCCGGAAGCAGCCGCCCGCGGCGGCCGCTCCGGGGCTCCCCGGCGTCCTCAGTCCAGCACGTGGCCGTCGTCCCTTCGGTGACCGCGCGACCTGCGCAGATCGGTGAAGACGAAGGTGCGCTGGAGCCAGCGGTCCCCGCCGTCGTACCGGGGCCGGAACGACGACCGTCCGTGCACGGTGACCCGGTTGTCCACGATCGCCAGATCGCCCGGGACCAGCCGCACGCCGCGCGCCGTGCGCGCGAAGAGTTCGCCCAGCTCGGCCAGGGCGGCCCGGGCGCGCGCCGTCAGCGGCTGGGTGGCCGCCAGGTCGACGCACAGGTCCGGGTCCTCCCGGGCGCCGTACACGACCGCGTGCGGCTCCGCGCCGCCGCCGTGCACGCCGAACGACGGCGGCGGCGCGGTGACGAACTCCCTGCTGAACAGGGCCTCCCGCGACTCCTCCGTCAGCAGCGGAAGGACCTGCCGGACGCAGACGGTGCGCAGCTCGGCCACCCGCTCGTGGTCGGCCCGCAGGCACAGCAGCAGCACGAAGTCCGGCCGGTGCGGGTGGAAGGCGTTCTCCGTGTGGAAGCTGAGCACCACCGATCCCGCATTGCTCTGGTCCTCCTCCTTCCCCGGTACGGGGACGACGTCCTGCACGATCGCGCCGCTCTTCTCCGCCCGGAAGGCCCCCGGATCCCCGAGGCCGCCGGCGATCAGGGTGAGCACGGCGGCGCCCAGGGTGGGCTCCCGTTGCACGGATCCGGGCCGGGAGGGCGTCGGCGGCAGGGTCTCCTCGCCGACCGGCAGTCCCCGGATCACCATGGTGCCGGTCGGGCCGGAGTCACGGCGGAACTCCCGCACCCCGTTGATGAGTCCGGCCGGCAGTTCGGGCCAGGCCCGCCGGGCCGCGGCCAGCCACGCCGGGTCGTCCACGCCGCCGCCCGGCCGGTCGGCCAGCCAGCCCGCCAGCCGCTCGGTCAGGAGCCGGTCGTCGGCGCCCGTCGTCAGGACGACCGGCTGCGCGTCACTCGCCGTTGTCGTCGTCATCCCGGTCAGCCCATCGCCTCGACGACACTGCGCGGGCGCATGTCGGTCCAGTGCTCGTTGATGTAGGCGAGGCTCTCCGCGTGGCCGGCCTCCTGCTGGGCCACCGTCCAGCCGGCCGGGACCTCCGCGAAGGCCGGCCACAGGGAGTACTGGCCCTCGTCGTTGATCAGGACCAGGTAGCGTCCGTCCGGGTTCTCGAACGGATTGGTCATGGGGGTACCTCTTTCCGTGATGCTCTCGGGTCTTTCGCGAGTGGCCCCGCAGGGGCGGGACCGGGGATTTCTCCCGGGGAACGAGGCCTGGGGCCGCCCCGTGCGGGGCGGGCGGCGGCGGGGGGTCAGGGCGCCCCGGCGGCCATGGCCCCGTCCAGGTCGAGGGCGTCCGCGCCGTACAGCCGGTGCACCCACGTGGTCTGGTAGATCGTGTCGAGATAGCGCTCGCCGAGGTCGGGAGCGATCGCCACGGCGGTGCCGCCGCGACGGTCGCGGTCCTGCTCGGCGAACCAGCGCTGCGCGCCCGCGACCACCGTCCCGGTGGAGCCGCCGAACAAGAACCCCCGCTCGACCAGCCGCCGGCAGGCCCGGATGGTGCTGATCTCGGGCACGTGGACGACGTCGTCCACGAACGACTCGTCCAGCAGGGGCGGCCGGACCCCGGCGCCCAGCCCGGGAATCATCCGGGTCTGCGGGGTGCCGCCGAAGATGACCGAGCCGACGCTGTCCACCGCGACGATCCGCACTTCGGGCCGGTGCACCCGGAACCAGCGCGCGCAGCCCATCAGCGTGCCGGTGGTCCCCGCGCCGACGAACAGCACGTCCAGATCGGGGAACCGCCGCGCGATCTGCGGCGCCGTCAGCCGGTGGTGCGCCCGCCAGTTGTCGGCGTTCACGTACTGGTTCAGCCACACGTACCGGTCGTCGCCCGCGCACAGCTTCCGGACGTGTTCGAGGCGCGCCCCGAGGTAACCGTCCTCGGGATGGGGCTCGGTGATGATGTGCACCTCGGCGCCGAGCGCCTCCATCGTCTGCCGGGCGGTGATGTTGCAGCGCGAGTCGGTGACGCACACGAACCGAAGGCCCTTGCTCGCGGCGATCGTGCTGAGCGCGACCCCGAGATTGCCCGAGGAGGACTCCACCAGGATCGAATCGAAGGTGAGCAGGCCCGATTTCTCGGCGTTCTCGATCATTTCGAGAGCGGCCTTCTGTTTGATCGAGCCCGAGAAATTGAACCCCTCGCACTTGAGATACAGAGGGACGCCGACGGACGGTCCCAGATCGACGTAGAGATCGTCCTCGTTGAATTCATGCGGAGCCGAGATGATCGGCACTGTGCCTCCCGCGGGTGTGCACGGTTGGGGGGATGCGGTCCGCTCAGCCGTACCGACGCATCTCGTGGAAGAAGTCCTCGACCACGGCAAGCTCCCCGGCGGCGCGTACCGTGTCGTACACGTGCTTGCCGACCGCCAGGTCGAGCACTCCCAGGCCGAACGGGGAGAAGACGACCGGCCGGTCCCGGTCCGGGCGCACCCGGCCGGCCAGCACGTCGTCGAGAGTGCCGTCCACGAAGTCGCGGTGGCCCAGCCGCTGTTCGGTCAGGTGCACGGAGGTGTTCGCCTTCAGGCAGTGCTCGACGTCGTCGACGATGTTCGACGAGGCGAGGATCACCTCGGGCGACAGGTCTCGCAGCGACAGGTGCAGCACCAGCGGGCGGTGGGCGAACCAGGCGGGGTCGGTGATGTGCGGCGTGGCCGCCGTCGTCGCGAAGACCAGCAGGTCCGAGCCGCGGACCGCGTCCTCGGCACGGTCGTGCACGGTCACCTTCGCCGCCCCGCCGGACGCGTCCCGCAGATACCGCGCGAACCCGTCGGCGTGCTCCGCGGACAGGTCGTACACGCCGATCTCGTCGAACGACCAGCCGGTGCCCGCCAGATAGTCGTACACGTACCGGGCGATGAGCCCCGCGCCGAAGATGCCGACACGCACCGGGCGTTGCCCGTCCGCGGTGAGCCGGTCGGCGGCCAGTGCCGCCGAGGCCGCCGTACGGCTCGCGCTGATGATGGAGCTCTCCAGGCACGCCAGCGGGTAGCCCGTGTCCCGGTCGTTGAGGATCAGCACGGCCGAGGCGCGCGGGATCCCGGCGGCCACGTTCTCCGGGAAGCTGGAGATCCACTTCAGACCGTCCACCCCGGTGTCGCCGCCCAACGACGCGGGAAGCGCGATGATGCGGGCGGTGGGGCGGTCGGGGAAGCGCAGGAAGTAGGACGGCGGATTGACGGTGTCGCCCGCGCCATGGGCGCGGTAGGCGGCCTCGACCAGGCCGACGACATCCCGATGCCGCCCCGTGAGGGCACGCTGCACCTGGCTGCCGGAAATCACCGCGAACGACGGTGCGGCGTCGGAAACGGACATGAAAGCTCCACGAGAGGGGTGAAGAAGGGGCAGGAAGGGGGTCAGGGCAGAACGTGACCGGTGAGCCGGACCGGATCGCCGAGGATCACCACGACGTCGCGGTCCCCCTCGTACGGATCGCGGCTGTGGGCCATGCGGAGGTTGTCCACCAGCAGCAGGTCGCCGCTCTGCCAGGGCTCCCCGACCGAGGCCGCCCGGTAGGCGGCGTTGATCGTCTCCACGGTCTCGGCGGTGAGCGGCGTGCCGTCCCCGTAGGCCGTGTTGAACGGCAGGCCGTCGGGCCCGTACACGTCGACCAGGTAGTCGCGGACGGCCGGGTCCATGGTCCGCTCGTTCAGGAAAGCGGCCTGGTTGAACCAGACGGGGACCCCGGTGCGCGGATGGGGCAGCACGGCGGCCCGGCGCTGCCGGGTGCGCAGCCGTCCGTCCGCCAGCCACTCGTGGTCCAGGCCGGCCGCCGCGCAGTACGCGTCGACCTCCGCCCGGTCCTCGGTGCCGAACGCCTCCGTCCAGGGCACACCGATGTCGTGGTACATCCGGGTCAGCAGCCAGCCGTCCCGCTCGAAGCGCGCGACCAGTTCCGGCGGCAGCGTTCGCAGCACCCGCGTCGAGTCGGCGACCCGGGTGAGGCCGCCGCGCGCCGGCGCGGTGACGCAGCCGAAGAGGATCAGGCCGGGCACCTCGGCCGCGTAACTCAGCTCGTGGTGCATGCACATCGGCTCGTCGGCGGGCCATTCGGACGACGTGTAGACGTCCGGGGCGTGCGACCGGCGCGGTGCGAACCGCTCCCGCTCGGTCATCGGCTCGATGCCCAGGGCCGCCGCGGCCTCGGCCACCTCGGCAGGTGAGCCGATGCCGAGGCCGCGCAGCAGCACGGCGCCGTGCTCGGCGACCAGTGCGTGTACCTCGTCCCGGCGTTGGGCCGCCCACCGGGCGGCGGAGCCCGCCGGGGGGACCGCCGACAGCACCGGCAGGGCGCGCGCCGGCGCGGCCGGGCCGGCGGCGGTCGGGTCCGCCGCGGGGGCGGAGGGTTCGTGCACGGACAGGGAAGTCATCTCATATGCCTCTCTCGGCGGTCTTGCGCTCCAGCAGCGCCGCCACCTCGGCGACGGTCGGGGTCCGCGCCAGCTCCCCCACCGACACGACCCGGTCCAGCGCGACGGCGAGCTTGATGGCGGTGAGGGAGGTGCCGCCGAGGTCGGTGAACCTCGAACCGCGCCCGATCCGCTCCGGCGGAACCCGGAGCAACTGCGCCCACAGGGCGGCGACCCGGCGTTCGGCGTCCGTCACCGGGGCCTCGAAGCCGTCCGCACCCGCGGTCCGCTCCGCCTCGGTGGCCTGCCGTGCCAGCGCCTTCCGGTCGGTCTTGCCGTTCGCCGTCAGCGGTAGCGCGGCGCGCCGGTACAGGCGCTGCGGCACCATGTAGCCCGGCAGCACCGCGGCCAGGGCGGTCCGCACGTCGTCGGCGGTCACCGCCTCGCCGCCGGTGTAGAAGCCGGCCAGGTACGGCCGCCCGTCGGGGCCCGCGACGACGACCGCGCCGTCCCGGACGCCCGGGACCTGCAGCAGCCGGTTCTCGATCTCGCCGATCTCGATGCGGAAGCCGTTGACCTTCACCTGGGCGTCGCGCCGGCCCAGGAACTCGAGGGTGCCGCCGGGCAGCCAGCGTCCGAAGTCGCCCGAGCGGTACAGGCGTTCGCCGGGCCGGTGGGGGTCGAGCCCGAAGGCGGCCTTGGTGCGGGCCTCGTCGTTGACGTAGCCGCGGCCGACGCACACCCCCGAGAAGACGATCTCACCGGGGACGCCGAACGGCGCCAGGGCGAGGCGCTCGTCCACCACGTACACCCGGACGTTGCGCACCGCCCGGCCGAGCGGCACCGAGCGGCCGTCGGGCACCCGGTCCATGACCTCGTGATTGGTGTCGTCGGAGGTCTCGGTGAGCCCGTAGGCGTTCACGAGCAGCACCGACGGCAGCACGTCGAACCAGCGCTGCACCAGCTCCTTCTTCAGCGCCTCGCCGGTCGCCGACACACAGCGCAGCCGGGGCAGCGGGCGTGGCCGCTCGGCCAGCGCGGAGAGCACCACCTCCAGGTAGGAGGGGACCAGTTGCGCCACCTGGACCCCGCCGCTCTCCAGCGTGTCCAGGAAGCGGTGCACGTCGAGGACGGCCTCCTGCTCGACGATGTGCGTCCGGCCGCCCACCAGCAGCGCCGACAGCAGCTGCCACAGCGAGATGTCGAAGCACTGCGGGGCGGTCTGGGCGACCACCTCGCCCTCCGTCATGCCGAGGTCCTCGATCTTGGCGTACAGATGGTTGAGGAAGCCGGCGTGCTCGCACATCGCGCCCTTGGGCTCGCCCGTGGAACCGGACGTGAAGTAGATGTACGCGAGCCCGCCGGCGGCGACCGGCAGCCCGAGGTCGTCCTCGGAGCGGTCCTCGTCCAGAACCTCGTCCAGGTACGCCCGCCGGACACCGGGGCTCTCGGCGAGGGCCGCGGCCAGGTGCGGCACGCCGCGCTCGGAGAGCACCCAGCGGCTGCCGCTGCGCGCCAGCACGGTGGCGATCCGGTCGGCCGGGAACGACGGCTCCAGCGGCAGGTAGCAGCCGCCGGCCTTGAAGACGCCGATCACCGCCGCCAGCCACTCCAGGGTGCGCTCGGTCACCACCGCGACCACGTCCTCCGGGCGCAGACCGCGGTGGTGCAGCGACCACGCGATCCGGTTGGCCCGGGCGTTCAGCTCGCGATAGGTCCACCGGTGCTCGCCCCGGACGGCGGCGACCGCGTCGGGATGCCGGCGCACCCGCTCCTCGAAGAGCTCGTGGAACCGGCGGTCGGGCAGGTCCCGGACCGGCCCCGCGAACTCCTCCAGCAGCGTCCGCGTCTCGTCGGCCGGGAGCAGTCCGCGCGCGTGGTGCGACGCGTCCGGGGTGGAGGTCAGCAGCCCGAGCGCCGTGCGCAGGTAACCGGCGACCCGCTCGGGGGAGACGTAACGCTGTGCCTCGGCGCCCTGCCAGGCCACGAGGGCCTCCGTCCGGCCGGCCGGGGTGGCCGTGCGGGCGATCAGGTCCCGCCAGGTGCCCTCGGCGACGGCGCCCTCGTGGAAACCGGTGACCGTGGCCGCCACTTTGGCTCGTGCCGCGAGCCACACCGTTTCGGTGCCGACACCGCATTCCCCGGCGACGCGGCCGATAGCGGCCGCGAGGTCCGCGGACACGGCGGGGAGAAATCCGGGCCGTGATTCTCCATGGCCTGTAGCGCCCGTCGCGCTGTCACTCACAAGCGTTGCCCCCACACCGGAAGTCCGTCGGACCGTGAAACCGTTCACCCGATTCCACGCTGAGCGTCGACGACGTTAGGAGGTGTCTTTATCGCCGCCCTATCGATGTGCCTCGCGGGGGCCAATACGGGGCCAATAGCCGCGGTACGCAACGGCCGGTGCGGGGGTGTGCCGGGGGTCGGTCCGTGCGCGGTGGTGCGGGGCGCGTCGGGTCCTCCCGTGAGCGGTGGCGCGGCGGGTGTGTCGGGGGAGTTGTGCCGTGATGCGGTGGGTGCGTCGGGGCAGCCGTGCGCGGCGGCACGCCGGTCGCGTCAGCTCGGTCCGTACACGGCGGTGTGGCGCTCGGAGGCCTTCGCGCGCGACATGCGCACCCAGTGGTTCAGCAGTTCCGCCGCCGCCCCGGAGTCGATGGACAGCTCCGCGTCGGGCAGGCAGGCGGCGATCCGTGCGGCGACCGGGCGGTCGTCCGGGAGCAGCGCGGCCAGTCCGGCCGCGGCGGACAGCAGCACCGCGTCCCGGACGGGCCCGCGCGCACCGGCCAGCACGTCCCGCACCACCCGCGCGTTGTACTCCCGGTCGCCACCGCGCAGCGCACCCGCGGCCGCGTACGGGATGCCGACCTCCCGCGGGTCGAACGCCGACGTCGCCACCCGGCCCTCGGAAACCGTCCACACCGTCGAGGTGGTGACCACGCTCAGCTCGTCCGTGCCGTCGTCGCCGCGGAACACCAGGCCCGACGTGCCGCGGCGGGCCAGGACCCGGGCGGCGAGCGGACCGCACGGCGGATCGGCCACGCCGAGTGTCTGGGCGCTGGGACGGGCCGGGTTGGCCAGCGGGCCGAGCAGGTTGAACACCGTCCGCACGCCGAGCTCCCGGCGGACCGGCGCCGCGTGCCGCAGCGCCGGGTGGAAGACCGGGGCGAAACAGAAGACGATGCCGGTCTCCTCGAGCAGCTCCGGCAGGCACGCGGGCGGCAGGTCCAGCACGACACCGAGCGCTTCCAGCACGTCCGCCGAGCCGCAGACGGAGGACGCCGAGCGGCCGCCGTGCTTGACCACGCGCGCCCCGGCGCCGGCCGCGACGATCGCCGCCGTCGTCGAGATGTTCACCCGGTCCGAGCGGCCCCCGCCCGTGCCGGCGATGTCGAGCACCGGGCCCGCCACCGGCAGCGGCACCGCGTGTTCGTCCAGGGTCCGGAGCAGGCCCTCGACCTCACCGGGTGCCTCGCCCTTCGCCCGCAGCGCCACCAGCAGGCCGGCCAACCGGGTGGGCGGGACCTCTCCGCACATCACCTGGCGCAGCGCCCACGCGGTGTCCTCCGGCGTCAGGTCCCGCCCGGCGAGCAGCGTGTCGACCAGCGCGGGCCAGGACCGCTCCGCGTGCCGCGTGGTCATCGCCCGCTCCATCTGCTCACCGCTCTGCCCGCTCGCCGGACGCGGACGGCACCGGCAGGCGCGGCACCGGCCGGGACGGCGTCGTACACCGGGCCGGCCGCGGAGCCCCCCGCACCGCCGCCGGGCCGGTCGGGGCCTCCGCCGGGCCGGCCGACGCCGGAGAGGCCCTCCCGCGGGAACGGCCGGTCCACGCCGAGCCGTCGGGCCGACGCGGTGCGGGGGTCCGCGCCCGGCCATCGGTCCGACACGGTGCGGGGGTCCCGGCCGCGTCGGCTGTCCGGGCCGCGTCGGCTGTCCGCGCCGCGGGGTTCGGCCACCCGGCGCCGGTCGGCGAGGTGGCCGCGGGAGCGGGCCGGGGCGGCGCGTGCGGGGGCGACGGGGGCGGGATGGGTCGTCATGTGAGCCGTCCGAGATCGTCAGGAAGGGAGGATCCGGCCCAGCAAAGCAGCCGCGGAGCGGCCGCGACCACACCACTTCGGCACCGCTTCACCGGACCACTCGGGAATTACTTGACGCTTTCGTGCGTCGGCCGGTGCAATCGCCGTACCCGGCCCGCGCCGGCGGTGCCGTGCCGGGAGGGGCGCCCCGTCGGCGCCGTCGCCGCCGGGCCACGGGGCCGAGCGGTCCCGGCGCGCGTGCCGGCCCCGCCCGTGCCGTGGCCCGTCCAGCCGCCGGGTACGGCACCTGCGACCGCCTTCCGGGCGGGCCGGCACCACTTCGGCGCGCACCCCCGTGCCACCCCTCCCGGCACGGCACGGCCGGCCTCCGGGCCGGCAGCCCTCGGTGACCCCGCCACGGCCGTGCGCGCCGGGAACGACGGTCCGGTGCGTTCCGGCACCCCTACGCCCGCGTGTCGCCCGCGTACCACCCGGCCGACGCCCCGTACGCCCGTCCCACCCACCCACCCACCCGCCCGCGCCCCGCCCGGCCGACGGCCGGCGCCCCGCCCACGCCCCGTACGCCCTACCACCCGTCCGCGCACCGCCCGGCCGACGGGCCGACGGCCCGCACACGTCCCGTACGCCCTACCACCCGTCCGCGCACCGCCCGGCCGACGGGCCGACGGCCCGCACACGTCCCGTACCGAGTACCGGCCCCTGGAGGTCACCATGAACGCTCCCGCTCCCGCGGTCCTCACCCCCGCGGACCCTCGCGCGGCGAGCCCCGACCGGCGGCCCGGCCCCGCGGCGCCCGTCGCGGAGCAACAGCCCGACTGGCCCGACCCGGAGCATCTGGCCCGGGTGCGGGGCGAACTGTCCGTCCTGCCTCCCCTCGTGGCCGCCCCCGAGTGCGACCGGCTGCGCGACCGGATGGCGGCGGTCGCCCGGGGCGAGGCCTTCCTGCTCCAGGGCGGCGACTGCGCCGAGACCTTCGCGGACTCGACGGCGGACGCGGTCGTCGGCAAACTCGCCACGCTCCTGCAGATGGCGGTGACCCTCAGCTACGGCGCCGGGGTGCCGGTGATCAAGGTCGGCCGGATGGCCGGCCAGTACGCCAAGCCGCGCTCCCGGCCGACGGAGACGCGCGACGGCACGACACTGCCGGTGTACCGGGGCGACGCGGTCAACGGCACCGACTTCACCGCCGAGGCCCGCCGCCCCGACGCCGGGCGGCTGTTGCGCGCGTACACCGCCTCGGCCGGCGTCCTCAACCTGGTCCGGTCGTACTCCACGGGCGGGCCGGCCGACCTGCACGAGGTGCACCGCTGGAGCCGCGGCTTCGTCACCGGCCCGGCGGGGCGGCGGTACGAGCGCCTGGCCGACGAGATCACCCGCGCGCTGCGGTTCCTCCGCGCCAGCGGCGCCGCCCCCGCCGAACTGCGCACGGCCGAGTTCTTCGTCAGCCACGAGGGCCTGCTGCTGGATTACGAGGAGCCGCTGACCCGGCGCGACGAGCGCACCGGTGCCCACTACGCGACCAGCGGCCACCTGCTGTGGATCGGCGAACGCACCCGGGCGCTGGACGGTGCTCACCTCGCCCACGCCGCGCGGATCGCCAACCCCGTCGCGGTGAAACTGGGACCCACCGCCACCCCCGACGAGGTCCTCGCCTACGCCGACCGGCTCGACCCGCGGCGGGAACCGGGACGGCTGACGTTCGTCGTCCGCGCCGGCGCGGACCGGGTGCGCGACGTGCTGCCACCGCTGGTGGAGCGAGCCCGCGCCGAGGGCATCCGGGTCGGTTGGGTGTGCGACCCCGTGCACGGCAACACCGTCACCACCGGCAGCGGCCTGAAGACCCGCCGGTTCGACGACGTCCTGGCCGAGGTGCGGGGTTTCTTCGACGTTCATCGCGCCCTGGGCACGCACGCCGGGGGCCTGCACCTGGAACTCAGCGGCGACGACGTCACCGAGTGCGTCGGCGGCGGCGTCGGCATCCTCGAACAGCACCTCCCGCGCCGCTACGAAACGGCCTGTGACCCGCGGCTGAACCGCAGCCAGTCCCTCGAAATCGCTTTCGCGGTCGCAGAGATGATGCGGAACTGACACCACCGCATTTCCCGCCCCGTCCCGGGGGCCGCCGGATGTTCAGCCGATGCGGACTCGATAAAGGGGCTCCATAGCATCCCCGCAGAATCGTCTTTCTTTCCGTGAGGGCAGTGCCGGGCGTCCTCGGAAAGACCCGGAGCCGGCCCGCTTCGGGGGGTCATCATGATCGGAAGCATCGTCGGGCCGGCGGTGACCACGGCTGACCGGCCGCGGGCGGACACCCCGGGACGGGAGGCCACGGCGTGCCCTGGCAGACACTGATCGACGTCACCCGGGGCGCCCCGGTGCCGCTCACCGCGCAGATCCAGTCCACCATCCGGCAGGAGATCGCCGACGGCACCCTCCGCCCGGGCGCCCGGCTCCCCTCGAGCCGCCGGCTGGCGGAGGACCTCAACGTCTCTCGCAGCGTCGTCGTGGAGGCCTACGGACAGCTCATCGCAGAGGGCTATCTGGAGGCGCTGAGGGGCTCGGGCACTTACATCTCCCCGCACCTGCCCCCCACCGCCGTCCCCACCCTCCTCGACGACGGCGTCGTACCCGACGTCCGCTGGGACCTGCGGGCCGGCACCACCGACCCCGGGGCCTTCCCCCACCGGGAGTGGCTGACCGCCTACCAGCGGGCGCTGGCCGGCGCGGGACGGCGGGAGCTCGGCTACCCCCCGCAGTCGGGGGCGACCGTCCTGCGCACCGAACTGGCCGGCTACCTCGGCCGCACCCGGGGGGTGCGCACGACACCCCGGCAGATCATGGTGACGTCCGGCTTCGCCCAGGTCCTCAGCCTGCTCGGCGAGGCCCTGCCCCGGCTCGGCATCGACGGGCTGGTGATGGAGGACCCCTGCCACCACCGGCAGCGGCAGTTCGTCGCCGAGGCCGGTCTGCGGGTCGGCTCCGTGCCGGTGGACGAGGACGGCATCGACGTGGCGGCGCTCGCCCGCACCGGCGCCCGGGCGGTGCTCGTCACCCCCGCGCACCAGTTCCCCACCGGGGTCACCCTCAGCGCCGAGCGCCGGGCCGCCCTCGTCCGCTGGGCGGACGACGTCGACGGCTTCGTCATCGAGGACGACTACGACGGCGACCTCTGGTGCGACGACGCACCCCGCCCGCTCGCCCTGCAACGGCTCTGCCCGGACCGGGTGTTGTACGCCGGTACCGCGAGCAAGTCGCTGTCGGCCGCGCTGCGGCTGGCCTGGATCGCCCTCCCGCCCCGCCTGACGGCCCCACTGGAGCGGGCGCGCGCCCGGCGCGACCTCGGATCCGAGGTCCTCACCCAGTTCGCCTTCGCCGAGTTGCTCACCTCCGGCGCCTTCGACCGCCACCTGCGCCGCCGGCGCGTCCGGCTGCGGGCCCGCCGCGCCCTGCTGGAGCGCGCGGTCCGCACCCATCTCCCGGACGCCCGCATCCTCGGCGCGGCGGCCGGGCTGCACGCCTACGTCGAACTGCCCCGGCACGTCGACGAGCCCCGGCTCGTCGCCGCCGCGCTGCGCCGTTCGGTCCTGATCCGGGGCGGCGCCCATTTCCGCCACGGCACCCGGCCCGCCCCGCCCGCCCTGGTCATCGGCTGCGCGGCGGTTCCCGGCGCCGCGATCCCGGACGCCGTCGCCGCCCTCGGGCAGGCCCGCGCCGACCTGCCGGGCGCCACGCCGGCCTCCGCAGCGGCCGCGCGGTGGTCCCCGTGCCCCACCTGACCGACGGTGTCGCGCCGACCGGGCTGCCGCTCCCGCCGACCGAGGACGAGCCCCCGCTCCCTCGCGGCCCCGCGAGGTCAGGACCACCCTGCCGCAGGAGAGGCGCCCGGGGTCGGCGCGCGGCGCGACGAACACCGCGCCGCGGCCCGCCCGGAGGCGATTCCCGTCGCGGATCCGGTGCGTTCCGCCGAAATCAGTGATACCTCGTCGATAAAGGCACCTTCTAGCGTCGTCCTCGAAAGCGTGAATAGCCCGGGCTGTTCCACGTTCCGAAACCGATGTCCGTATGGGGTGCAGCACTCGTCATGAATGCGATGGAAAGTCAGAGCGATCTCGTCGGCGAGACGGCGGCGTGGCTGCGGTCCTTTCTCACGCGGCCACATGCCGATCTCGGCCGCAAGGGAGCCGTGTGCCCCTTCATGGAACAGTCCCTGAAACTAGGCCGTACGGCGCTGAGTTCCGTCGACGTCAGCGGCCCCCGGGGGCAGCGCCGACTGGAGACGACAGCCCGTTCCGCGCTCGCCCGGCTCGGTGAGGACGCAGCGGGCGACAACGTCTACAACTCGTTCGTCATGGTCCCCGTCGGCGCGGACGAAAGCACCCGTGCCGCAGTGGTGCTCGACGTCCAGCAGGAGCTGAAGGCGGAGGCGATAGCGGCCGGCAAGATGGTCGGCGAGTTCTATCCCGGCCATCCCATGCCGGGCATTCACCAGCCGTCCTTCCGGCCGCTCGCCGCCCCGCACCCGCTGCTCGCCGTCCGGGCCATGGTCATCACGGACATCCTCTTCCTCGTCTTCCCGTCGATCCCGCCCGCCGACCGGCTCGCCTACCTCGAGGTCTGGCACAGCCGGTTCGGCGACTCGGCCGTCGCCCCCTGGGCGGCGCTGTACGAGAGCGCCCGCGCGCAGGCCGAGCGGGAACACGGCGGCCGGGCGGGCGAGGACCTCGCCGCCCCGGCCGGGGACGGCGCCGTCGGCCGGGCGGGGGAGCCTGCCCGTGGTCAGGCGGGGGAGGACGCCCGTGCCCGCGTCTGACCCGCTCGAGCAGGAGCGCCGCCGCCTCACCGAACTGTTCGACATCGCGCCCAGCCGCGTGCTGTACGCGCTGTGCGCCCTCCGCGTCGCCGACCAGGTGCCGCAGGACGGCATCGACGCCGGCGCCCTGGCCGACGCGCTCGGCCTGCACCGGGAGCGCCTGACCCGCCTGGTCCGCGCCGCCGAGACACTCGGCGTCCTCCGCGTCGACACCGACGGCACGGTCCGCCTCACCCCCGCCGGCACCCTGCTGCGCTCCGACCGACCGGGCAGCCTGCGTGCCGAGTTCTCCGACAACTCCCTCTTCACGGCCTGGGCCCCCTTCGCGCAGACGATCACCGACGGCCGCCCCGGCTACGAACTCGCCCACGGCGTCGCCGTCTTCGACAGACTCGGCGACGACCGCGAGGCCCTGCGCACCTTCCACGAGCACATGCGCATGCGTGCCCTCCAGCTGTACCGGCCCCTCGTCCCGGCGCTGCTGCGGCACTGCGGCGCCCGCGTGCTGGACGTGGGCGGCGGCACCGGCGGACTCGGCGACCTGCTGCTGGCCGGCGACGACCGGCTCCGGGTCACCCTGACCGACCTGCCGGACGTGGTCGACCTCGTCCCCGCGGACCTGCTCCGCCGGTACCCCGGCCGGTTCCGCGCCGAACCCGGCGACATGCGGACCTTCGTCCCCGAGGGGTACGACACCTACGTGCTCGGCAGCGTCCTGCACGACTGGCCCGACGACGTGGCCACCGCGATCCTCGCCCGCTGCGCCGAAGCGGCCCGCCGGACCTCCGCGGACGCCACCGTCGTCCTGCTGGAACGGGTGCTCGACGACAGCGGGGCCGACCCGCGCCGCATGGGCGACATGTGGATGATGGCGATGACCGGGGGCCGGGAGCGCACCCGCGCCGAGTGGGCCGAACTGGCCGCGGACGCCGGGCTCGTCCTGCGCACCGTCGAGGACGGCGGCGAACTGTCCGCCGTGGTCCTCGGCGCGCGGGCGGACGGCACCTGACGGCCGGTCCGCACCCGCGGGAACGTGCGGGGCCCCCGGGACACGCGTCCCGGGGGCCCCGCACGTCGTGGCACCCGGCCCCCACCGGCCCCGCGCCCGCGGTGGTCAGGCGCGCCGCGTGACCCCTTCCGTGGGCCGGACCCGCAGCAGTCGCCGCAGCGGCAGCATCGTGGCCGACAGCCCCACCACCAGCGCGACCGCCGTCACCACGGCCGGCAGCGCGAGCGGCAGGTAGGGGAAGGAGGCCCCGGTGGCGGCCTGGACGAGCGGGCGAAGGATGACCAGCGCGATCGCCGTTCCGATGCCGAGCCCGGCCAGCACCACGGTCAGCGCCTCCAGTCGCACCACCCGGCGCAGCCGGCGCGGGCTCATGCCGATCAGCCGCAGCATCGACACCTCCCGCAGCCGCTCGAAGGTCACCATGGTGAGGGTGTTCGCCGCGGCGATGCCGGCGAAACCGGTGATGACGCCCAGCGCCATGGTCTCCAGCCAGGTGAACTGCTTCGTCGACTCCTCCGCGGCCTGGGTGAACGCCCGCGCGGTGTGCACGCTCGCCCCCGGGGTGCCGGCCACGACCGACGCCAGCGCCCGGTCGAACGCGGGGGACGGCGCGGCGGCGGCGCGCACCAGGATCCGGTCGGCCAGCGGCGAGGTCAGATGCCCCTCGACGGTGGCCCGGGGCAGCAGCACGTCACCGATGCCGGCGCCGCGCTCGTAGGTCGCCGCGACCACGGGACGGATCCGCGTGCCGTCGCCCAGCCACAGGGTGATCGGCCGCCCGACCGCGGTGTGCACCCGGTCGGCCACCCGCCGCTCGACGGCGACGGTACCGGCGGCGAGGGACCCGCCGCCCGCCGGACGGACTCCGGCCAGCGATCCGGTGACCACACCCGGGTCCAGGGTGCGGGCCAGCCGCCCGCCCTCGCCGGTGAAGGCGCGGCCCCGCACGGCGTCCTTCTCGGGCCGGGCGTCCTTCTCGCCGGAGCCCACCAGCACGGTCATGTCGGTGATGGCGGTCGCCGCGCCCACGCCGGGGGCCCGGGCGGCGCGTTCCGCCATCCGGTCCGGCAGTCCGCCGGGCGCCTCCACGACACGGTCGGCGGTCAGCGCCGCCTCGCTCTGGACGCGGGACTCGTGCGTCAGCGAGGTCTGCTGGCCCACCTTGGTCACCCCGAAGGCCACCACGAGCGCCACCGGCACGATCGCCGAGGACAGGCGGCGCGCCCGTGCCCGGCCGTTGAGGGTGGCCAGTTCGCCGGTGACACCGGTCAGCCGCAGCGGCAGGCCCAGGACCTCGGTGGCGAAGCGGGCGAGGAGCGGACCGAGCAGCGACACGGCCACCAGGAAGAGCAGCAGGACCAACGGGGCGGCGTTGTTCGCCGTCGTGCCCCCGTCGGCCAGCACGGTGACGGTCAGCAGCACGGCGCCGCCGAGGGCCGCCAGTCCGACCAGCAGACGGATCGGGCCGATGCCGCGCCGGGGCACCGCGGCCTCGCCGAGGGCCTGTGCGGGACGGCTGCGGGACGCCCGGAAGGAGGCGATCAGACTGCCCGGCACAGCGGCGAACAGACCGGCGAAGGCCGCTACGGCCACCGGGATCCAGTTCAGCTCCAGCCGCGAGCCCGGCGGCATCAGCGCCCGTGCGTCCATGGCGTCGAACAGCACCCGCGCCAGCAGATACCCCGGCGCGACGGCCACGGCCACGGCCAGCACCGCCACCAGCGAGGCCTCCGCGGCCGCCGTCCGCCGGATCTGCCCGGGACGCGCGCCGATGCCGCGCAGCAGGGCGGTCTCCCGCTGGCGCTGCGAGATGGACAGCGCCATGGTGTTCGCCACCACGAAGATCGCGACGTACAGGCTCAGGCCGGCCATCGCCCCGAACATGCCGACGGTGTTCTCCTGCAGCGTCGAGAAGTCGGGATTCTCCACGGCGTTGCGGTCCCCCGCGCCGGTCAGCACCCGGGCCGAGCCCGCCACCGTGCGGACCTGGTCGGCGAGCCGCTCGGCCGGGACGCCGGGCTCGGGCAGCACCGCGATCGCGTCGGCCCGGCCCGGGTGGCCGGACAACCGCCAGGCCTCCGCGTCCGCGAACCAGACTCCGGGCTGCCGGGCGTCGACGACGGCCGCGAGCCGGTACGAGACGGTGCCGTCGGCGCCGGTCACCCGCACCGCGGCCCCCGGCGCCACGCCCAGCGCCCGCGCCGTGCCCGCGTCGAGTGCCACCCGGCCCGCGGCGAGCGCGGGCGCAGTCGTGTCCCGCTCGGTGGCGAAGCGGACCGTGGACGCCGGCTGGCCGTCCGCGACCACGGGCGTACGGTTCCCGGCGGACACGCTCACCGGGAACGCCGTGTCCGCGACAGCGGCCTTCACCTGGGGCAGCGCCGCCACCCGGGCCGCCAGGGAGGCGTCCACCCGGGCCCGGTCGGTCACCGGTCGGCCGCCCGCCTCGTCGTCGCCGACGACGAGCACCGGCACGGCCGCGTAACGCTCGGGCGCCTGGTCCGCGTCCAGGGCGGCGAACATCAGATGACCGCAGCAGATGATCACCAGGGCGCCGAAGAGCAGGGCGACGAACGTGCCGATGAACGCGGAGGGGCGGGAGCGGATCTGGGCGCGCGCGAGTCCGGTGCTCATGATTGGCCCCGCATCCTGCCGGCCGAGCGGGGACGGTCGGCCGCCGAGGTCAGCGCCCGCAGCCGGGCGGAGATCTCCTGCGGGTCGCTCAGCGACAGTTCGTCGGTGTTCTGACCGTCCACCAGGAACAGCACCTGGTCCGCCCAGGCCGCCGCGTTCGGCTCGTGCGTCACCATCACCACGGTCGCGCCGAAGTCGTCCACCGCCTCCCGCAGCAGCGCCAGGACCTCCGCCGCCGTGGTGGTGTCCAGGGCCCCAGTGGGCTCGTCCGCGAAGATCACATCGGGATCGGTGACCAGGGCGCGGGCGATGGCCACACGCTGCTGCTGACCGCCCGACAGCTCACCTGGGCGGCGCCGCCCCCGGTCGGGCAGCCCCACCCGGGAGAGGATGTGCTCGGTCCGGGCCCGGTCCACGGGCCGGCCCGCGAGCTTCAGCGGCAGCTCCACGTTCTGGTGCACGTTCAGCGCGGGCAGCAGGTTGAAGTGCTGGAAGACGAATCCGAGCCGGTTCAGCCGGATGTCGCTCAGCTTGCTCTCCCGCAGCTTCGTCAGCTCCGTGTCCCCGAGCAGCACCGTCCCGGACGTCGGCCGGTCCAGCCCCGCGGCGCACTGCAGGAAGGTGCTCTTGCCGGAGCCCGACGGCCCCATCACCGCGGTGAAACTGCCCCGGGGCAGGGCGATGCTGACGCCGCGCAGGGCACGCACCGCGGCACTGCCCCGGCCGTAGCTGCGGTGCACGTCCCGCAGGGTCACCGCCGCGCCGGAGAGCGGGCCGTCGAAGGCCCGTGCGCCCCGCCCGCCGCCCAGCGCGGGCTCGGTCGCGGCACGCCCCCCACCTTCGGGGTGCGGCTGCCGGGAACGACGAAACATGGGGCTTCCTCTCCATCTCGGGGGCGCGGGCCGGCCCGTCCGCCCCGAGGGGCGGAGCGCGCCGACACCAGCGACCCTAGGGCGGCGCGGGGCACCCGCACGAGCCACTCACACGCCGTAAATCCCTGGGGGAAAACCCCACCACCGGCAGCTCACAGACCCGGACTCGCCGGGGTGAACGAGGGCGCCCGCCGGACCGGGTGCGCACGCTCGAAGGCGCTCGCGAAGCGGATCAGCTGCGGCTCGCTCCAGGCCGTGCCGGCGAAGGTGACGCCCACGGGAAGGCCGTGCACATGGCCGGCGGGAACGCTGATCGCCGGGTAGCCCGCGTAGCCCACGGCGATGGCGCTGCCCATGATGGCCGGGTCGCCGTTGACCAGGTCGACCTTCCACGCGGGCGCACCGGTCGGCATCATCAGCGCGTCCAGCCGGTCCTTCTTCAGCGCCGCGTCGACGCCCTCGTCGCGGGCCACCCGCCGCACGGTGGCCACCGCCTCCTTGTAGTCCGGGTCCGACAGGGTGCCGGGGAAGTCGGCCATCATGCGCAGGATGTCCTGGGTGAAATACTCCAGCTCCGTGTCGGCGTGCGCCTCGTTGTACGCGATCAGCTCGGCGAGACTGCGCGGGTGGTCGCCCGGGGTCCGCGCCAGGTACGCCTCGACGTCGTTCTTCATCTCGGTGATCTGCACGAGGAACGCCGCGTCCAGGTCCGACACCATGCTCTCGGCGGTGGGGATGTCGGCGCCGTCGACGACGACCGCACCCGCGTCCTGGAGCACCTCGACGGCCTGCTGCGCCACCGCGTCCGCGTGCGCGCTGTACCCGGTGAAGACCGTGCGGGGCAGGCCGATCCGGGCGCCGCGCAGTCCGCCCGGCTTCAGGTACGGGGTGTAGTCGTGGTGGAAGTGACCCTCGCTGTCCGCCGTGGCCGGGTCCGCCGGGTCCACCCCGGTGAGCACCCCGAGGAGGAGCGCCGCGTCCCCGACCGTACGGCACAGCGGGCCGACGGTGTCGAAGCTGCGGGCGCCCGGGAACATGCCCGCGCGGCTGGTGAGCCCGGTCGTGGGCCGGATGCCCACGATGCCGTTGCACCCCGACGGGCCCAGGATCGACCCGATGGTCTCGGTCCCGATCGCCGCCGCGCACAGCCCGGCCGCGGTCGCCGCGGCGGGTCCCGCGCTGGAACCGTTGGGCGAGCGGTCCAGCTTGTACGGGTTGCGGGTCTGCCCGCCCCGCTGGCTGTACCCGCTGGACGCGCTGACCAGCGAGGTCAGATTGCCCTTGGCCAGCGGGATCGCGCCGGCCGCGCGCAGCCGCGCCACCGCCGTCGCGTCCTGCGACGGCCGGACGCCCAGCAGCGCCCGCATGCCGTTGGTGGAGTGCATCCGGTCCGCGGTGGCGATGTTGTCCTTGATCAGCAGGGGAACCCCGTGCAGCACTCCCCGGATCCGGCCCGCCCGCCGCTCGGCGTCCCGCTGGGCGGCGAGCTTCAACGCGTCGGGGTTGGTCTCGATGACCGCGTGCAGCCCCGGTCCCTTGTGGTTCAGCTCCTCGATCCGGTTCAGGTAGAAGGTGGTGAGCTCCACCGACGTGAGCTTCCCCGAGGCCAGCCGGTCGCGCAGCTCGGTCAGGCTCAGCTCCTCCAGCCCGCCCCCGCCCCGGCTCATGGACCGTCCGGACCGCAGGCCCGCCCTGGGCTCGGTGGTGGCCGCGGCACGGGCCGTGCCCACGCCGAGCAGGGCGGGGGCGGCCACCGCCGCCCCCAGCCCCAGCAGCCTGCGGCGGTGAATCTCGGGTATCGCGGAGAGGTATTTCCGAGCAGCCATCGTCACGCTCTCTGGATCGATGTTCGACAGGTGGCAGAGACCGTACGAGGGCGGGCTTCCGTTTCGTTATCGACGACCGTCGTTCCCGGCCGGTGCACCGGTGTCGAGGTCCCGCAGCCGCCGGCCGAGCACCGCGGTCACGGCCCGCAGCGGCTCCCCGCCGAGCAACTCGTCGTGCGTGCAGACGACTTGATGGCTGTCCACCGTGCCGGTCACCACCCGCCGCCACGCGTCGGCCATGGCGCCCGGGTTCTCACGGCCCGCCGTCGAGGTGAACAGCAGCAGGTCGCCCTTGAACGGCGAGGGCTCCCGGCGGCTGCTGACCGAGACCGCGTGCACCATCACATCGAGCATCCGGGACAACTGCGCGTCGGTGAAGCCCTCCGGGAAGCCCTCACGCAGGGCGGCGAGCACCGCCGCGCGCCGTGCCGCGAGGTCGCCCGGACCGGCCGGGGCGGGAAGGGAGCCCGCCGGGGCGGGAACGGAGCCGGACGCGGTGGCACCGGGCGCCCGCGGGCCGGTGCCCGAGGCGTCCTGGACGCCCGTCGCGTCCTGGACCAGGTCCGCGTACAGGCGCGCGAGCACCTGCTCCTCGTCGAGCGGGCCGCCCTGCGCCTCCACGCCCGGGTAGGCGTCGAGCACGGCGACCAGATCCACCTCCTCGCCCCGCTCCTGGAGCCGGGCGGCGATCGCGTGGGCGAGCGAGCCGCCCAGCGAGTAACCCAGCAGCCGGTACGGCCCGGTGGGCCAGGCCTCCTGGATGCGGGTGGCGTAGTCCTCCACCAGCGCGTCGACATCGGCCGGCAGCGGACCGTCGTTCGTGAGCGCCGGGCTCTGCAGCCCGAACACCGGTGCCGTCAAGTCCAGTTCACCCGCGAGCCCGCTGTAGGCCCAGCACAGGGGCACCGACGGATGCAGACAGAACAGCGGGACTCCGCCGCCCGTGGACCGCAGCCGCAACAGCGGCTCCAGGCCCCGGTCCGCGCCGCCCGCCCGTGCGTCGTCGTCGGCGGCGCGGCCGAGCCAGGCGGACACCTCCGCCACCGACGGCATGCCGAACAGGTCCCGCAGACTCAGGTCCACGGCGAAGGCGGCCCGGATGCGGCTGGTGAGCCGGGTCGCGAGCAGCGAGTGCCCGCCGAGATCGAAGAAGTTGTCGTCGATGCCGACGCGTTCCGCCCCCAGCACGTCGGCGAAGAGCCCGCACAGCACCTCCTCGCGCGCGTCGCGCGGGCCCCTGCCGCCGTCCGCCCCGACGGTCCGCGGCACGGGCAGAGCGCGCCGGTCCAGCTTTCCGTTGGGGGTGAGCGGCAGCCGGTCCAGGACGACGAACGCCGAGGGCACCATGTACTCGGGCAGCTCCCGCGCCGCCCGGACCCGCAGACCGGTGGTGTCGAACCCGTCCTGCGGCGCCGCCGCCGAGGGCACCACATAGGCGACGACGCGCTTGTCGCCGGGCCGGTCCTCGCGGATGACGACGGCGACGCGGGCGACGTCCGGGTGGCCGGTGAGCACACCTTCGATCTCGCCGAGTTCGATGCGGTACCCGCGGATCTTGACCTGGTCGTCGGCACGGCCGACGAAGTCGAGCCGGCCGTCGCGGCGCCACCTGACGAGGTCGCCGGTGCGGTACATGCGTCCGCCGGGCGGGCCGAAGGGGTCGGCCACGAAGCGGCCCGCGGTCAGGTCCGGTCGGCCCAGATAGCCGCGCGCGAGACCCGGGCCCGCGATGTACAGCTCGCCGGGGACACCCGGAGCCACCGGGCTCAGCGCCGCGTCCAGCACGTACACCCGCGTGTTGAACACCGGACGGCCGATCGGCGCCGGACCCGTACCCAGGTCCGGCCCGCAGACGGCGAAGCAGGTGTCCACCGTCGCCTCCGTGGGACCGTAGGCGTTGACCATCAGCCGTCCCGCCGACCAGAACGCCCGCACGTCCGGCGGGCACGCCTCCGCCCCGACCATCAGGGAGCGCAGCGCGGGCAGCGGACGGCGGGGGACCCCCGCCAGCAGCGCCGGCGGGAGATGCGCGTGGGTGATCGCCCGGTCCGCCAGGAAGTCGCCCAGTTCCTCACCGACCAGCGTCCGGTCCGGCAGCACCAGGCAGGCACCCGACAGCAGGGCCATGCACAGCTCGGCCACCGACGCGTCGAAGCTGAGCGAGACCAACTGCGAGACTCTGCACCCCGGCCCCGCGCCCAGCCGCACCCGCTGGTGCTCCGACAGGTTGGCCAGGCCCCGGTGGGAGACGACCACGGCTTTGGGGCGGCCGGTGGAGCCGGAGGTGTAGATGAGGTAGGCGGGGTGGTCGGGGTGCGGGCGGGTGGTCGGCGCGTGGCCGGGCCGGTCGTCGAGTCGGTGCGTGTCGAGGGTGAGCAACGGTGTGTCGGTGGCGGGGAGGGTGGCGGTGAGCTGTGTGGTGGTGATCAGGAGCGCGGGACGGGCGTCCTGGAGCATGTACCCGATGCGGTCGCCGGGGTAATCGGGGTCGAGGGGCAGGTAGGCGGCGCCGGCCTTGAGGACGGCGAGGATGGCGACGACCAGGTCGGTCGACCGGGGCAGGGCGAGGGCGACGTGCTGCTCGGGGCCGACGCCCTGGCCGATCAGGTAGTGGGCGAGCCGGTTGGCGCGGGTGTTGAGCTGGTCGTAGGTGAGCGTGTGGGTGCCGTGTTCCACGGCGGGGGCGTCCGGTGTGCGGACGGCCCGGGCTTCGAAGAGCGTCGGGAAGGTGGCTTCGGCCACCTCCCGGCCGGTGTCGTTCCAGTCGGTGAGGATGCGGCGTCGCTCGTCGGCGGACAGGAGGGCGAGGCGGCTGAGCGGTTGTGCGGGCTCGGTGGTGGCGGCGCGCAGGACGCGTTCGAGGCGGGTGGCGATGGCGGCCGCGGTCTGCGGGTCGAACAGGTCCGTCGCGTACTCCAGCACCCCGTGGATGCCGGCCGCGCCGTCCACCGCGTCGAACGTCTCCTGGAGGTTCACCGCGAGGTCGACCTTCGCCGCCCCCGTCTCCACGCTGCGGCCCTCCACGACCAGGCCGGGCATGGCCATGCCGCCGTCGGAGGCCTCCTCCAGACCCAGAGCCACCTGGAAGAGCGGGTGGTGGGCGAGCGAGCGGGTGGGGTTGACGATCTCCACGAGCCGCTCGAACGGCACGTCCTGGTGGGCGTAGGCGGCGAGGTTCGTCTCCCGCACCCGGGCGAGCAGCTCGGCGAACGTCGGGTCGCCGGAGGTGTCGGTGCGCAGCACCAGCGTGTTGACGAAGAACCCGACCAGGTCCTCCAGCGCGTCGTCGGCGCGGCCCGCGACCGGGGTGCCGATCGGGATGTCGGTCCCGGCACCGAGCCGGGTGAGCAGCGCGGACAGCGTGGCGTGCAGCACCATGAACACGGTGACCTGGTGCTCCCGCGCCAGCCGGACGACGCCCTCGTGCAGGTCGGCGTCCCAGGCGATGGGCACGGTGGCGCCGTGATGGCTCGCGGTGGCCGGGCGGGGCCGGTCGGTGGGCAGCTGGAGCTGTTCGGGCAGGCCGGCCAGGGCGGTGCGCCAGTGCTCGATCTGCCGGGAGATCACGCTGTCGGGGTCGGTCTCGTCGCCGAGCACCTCCCGCTGCCACAGCGTGTAGTCCGCGTACTGGAGAGGCAGCGGCTCCCACTCAGGGGCACCACCCGACCGGCGGGCCGCATAGGCCACCGACAGGTCATGGGCGAGCGGCCCTGTCGACAGACCGTCGCTCGCGATGTGGTGCACCAGGAGCAGCAGGACGTGTTCCTCCGGGCCCAGGCTGAACAGGGTGGCCCGCAGCGGTACTTCCGATGTGAGGTCGAAGGCGTGGCGGGCGGCCGCGGCCACGTCGTCGTCCAGCCGTTCCGCGGTGGTCCGGACGATGTCGACGGCCGGCGCGGCCTCGGAGGCGTCGAGGACGCGCTGGTAGGGGGTGCCGTCCGCCTCGGGGAAGACGGTGCGCAGGGTCTCGTGCCGGGCGACCAGGTCGTGCAGCGCGGTGCGCAGGGCGACGGTGTCCAGGGCGCCGGCGAACCGGAGGTGCAGCGGAACGTTGTAGGTGGCGCTGGGGCCCTCCAGCCGGTGCAGGAACCACAGCCGCTGCTGGGCGAAGGACAGCGGCAGCCGCTCCGGCCTCGGCATCCGGCTCGGTGCGGCCTGTACCTCACCTGAGGTGCCCAGACGTGCGGCGAGTGCGGCGACGGTGGGTGCTTCGAAGAGGTCGCGGACGGTGAGGTGGGTGCCGAGGGTGGTGCGGATGCGGCTGGTGAGTCGGGTGGCGAGGAGGGAGTGTCCGCCGAGGTCGAAGAAGTTGTCGTCGATGGTGAGGTGGGGGAGGGTGAGGGTGTCGGCGAAGAGGCCGCAGAGGATT